>JAEYTA010000092.1 GCA_023434265.1 Pseudomonadota bacterium | reverse complement strand
GCGCGGCGGCGACCGGCAGGGCGGCGGCGAGAGCGAGGGCGGCGAGCAGGAGCGGACGCATCAGTCGCGATGATAGGGCGAGCCGGCCAGGATGGTCACGGCGCGATAGAGCTGCTCGACCAGCATGGCCCGGGCCAGGGCGTGGGGCCAGGTCTGCGGGCCGAAGGCGAGAGTGGAGGCGGCAGCGGCGCGCACGCTGTCGTCCAGCCCGTCGGCCCCGCCGATGGCGAAGACCAGCCGGCGCTCGCCGCGGTCGCGCAGGTCGGCGATGTGCCCGGCGAAGGCGCGGCTGGAGAAGGTCCTGCCGCGCTCGTCGCAGGCGATCAGGTGCGCGCCCTCGGCGGCCTTGAGGATGAGCTCCGCCTCGGCGGCCTTGCCCGGCTTCCTCGGTTCGAGGTCGACGAGTTCGAGCGGGCCCAGGCCGAGCGCCCGCCCGGCGAGGGTGGCGCGGCCGGCCCAGTCGGCGGCCAGCAGCGCCTCGGGCCCCCGCCCCGGCCTGCCGATGGCGATGACGCCGAGCTTCACCGCTTCAGGCGATCAGGCGCGGGCGGCGCCGCGGTGGCCGCTGTCGACCGACCAGATCTTCTCGATGTTGTAGAAGGCGCGGACTTCCGGGCGGAACAGGTGGACGATGACGTCCCCGGCGTCGAGCAGCACCCAGTCGCAGTGCGGCAGGCCCTCGACCTTGATCTTGCCGAGGCCCTGGTCCTTGAACAGGCGCTGCAGGTGGTCGGCCAGCGCCCCGACGTGGCGGTGCGAGCGGCCCGAGGCCACGATCATGGCGTCGGACATCGGGCTCTTGCCGCGCAGGTCGATCAGGACGATGTCCTGCGCCTTGTCGTCGTCCAGCTTTGAGAGGATGGCCTGTTCGAGCTCGGTCGAGCCGACTGGGAGGGGAGCCTGCGGACCGTCTTCGGGGCGGATGGGCGTGATCGGGTCCATCTCGTGCGCCGTGTTCGAGACGGCGGCGTCTTGCGCATCGTGCGCGGTCGAGGGGGTCAGCGGAGGGCTCCGGAGCGGTTACTAAAGCGGCAGCCTAGCACGAACCGGCCGGCGCGTCACCGGTTCCCCGCCGCGGCGGCGGCGCGCAGCGCCGTCGACGAACGCGGGTTGAGCGGCGCCGACAGCCAGGCCCAGGCCGGCGCCTCCATGTCCGGCAGGGTCCGGGCCCGATGATCGGGCAGGCGCGCCCGGGCGAAGCGCTCGGCGGCGGGCGCGGTGCGGCTCTCCAGCAGGGACCCGGGCCGGGCGATCACCGCCACCGGCATCAGCCGCATGATGTCGGTCCATCCCCGCCAGCGGTGGAAGGTGGCCAGGTTGTCCGAACCCATCAGCCAGACGAAGCGCACGCCGGGATGGCGGGCCCTTAGGGCGCGCAGGGTGTCGATGGTCCACGAGGTCCCCAGCCGGGTCTCCACATCCGAAACGATCATCGCCGGTCCATGCGCCGCCAGCCGCGCCGCGCGCTCGGCCGAGGCCATGCGGGCGGCGAGCGGCGCGCTGTCGCGGGCGTCCTTGAGGGGGTTCTGCGGCGACACCAGCCAGACGACGCGGTCGAGGTCGAGCCGCCGCAGGGCGGTCTCGGCGACATGGGCGTGGCCGTCGTGCGCGGGATTGAACGAGCCGCCGAACAGGCCGACGCGCATGCCCGGCCGCAGATCCAGCCCGTCGCGCAGGCCCCCGCGGCGGGGGCCGAAGGCGCGGGGCGCGGGACCGGCGTGGAAGAAGGGCAAGACGCGCTCGCGGGGGACTTATGCTCAGCCGCGCCCTAACACGCCGAAGCGGCGCTGTCTTCGCCGATCAGTTCGGCGGGCGCTTGAAGGTGTCGCCGACCTCGGTCGCGTCCGGTCCGTCGGGCCCGGCGCTACGCTTCTCGCGCTCGGCGTTGCGCTTCACGGCGTCGTCCGAGGTCGAGGCGTCGGGCCGACCGAGCGGGATCGCCCCGTTCTCGTCGCGCCCCTCGGTCTGGATCGGCTTCTGGTCGGTCATGGCGAGGCTCCTTTCGGGAGAGAAGGAGCCGGCCGCGACCGGGGTTCCCCTCAGCCGTCAAAGCTGGAGCACACGCCGTTCATGTGGGCCGCATATTCGGCCAGCGATCCGATCTCGACCTGATTGCGCCAGACGTCGGTGCGGGCCGGGTCCTCCAGCTCGAAGGGCTCCCATGCGTTGCGGGCCACGCACCGGCCTTGGGTGCCGTAGCGCTGCGGGCGGTTCTCCGCCACGGCAAGGCGGTCGTGCAGGTAGGCGTAGTTGGAGGACGCAACCTCGCCCTCGGCGACGAGGGGCTCGAGCAGGGTCAGCACGTGCCGCTGGAAGGCGCGGTCGCGATCGGCATGCTGGGCCAGCAGCCACGCGGCGCTGGCGGCCGCTTCGCCGTGCACGCTGATCCGGTACCAGCCGTTGGCTTCGACGTCCGCCTTCAGCCAGGCGGTGTTGGCGGTGTCTACCTCGCAGGACTGCCGCTGGAGCAGGCTCTGGTAGCGGCTCCATGCGCCCGGGCTCGGCGGCTCGGGCCAGACCTCCGGCACAGGGTCCCAGCCGCGACGCAGCAGCTGGTCGCGGGCCGCCCGGCGGAGCAGTTCGCGCACTCGCGGATCGGTCGCCGCCTCGGCCATCGTCACCCGGTCGGCGACGTAGCTGAACGGCGGCTGGTCGATCACGGCGCCGCCCATGACATGTTCGTCGAAGGCTCGCCAGCTAGCCCACGCGGCCTCGGCGCTCGCCCGGTCGGCCTCGAAAGCGGCCGCGTCCCCGGCCTCCGCCGCCGCCGACAGGCCGGCGTGCAGTTCCGTCTCGGCCTCGGTCAGGCAGCGCTGGGTGTCGGCGTCGACCCGCCCGCGCAGGAAGGCGGCGGTGGACAGGGCGGCGAGGTCCGCGCCTTCGGCCTTCAGCGCCATGTAGTCGAAGGCGCGCGCCGCCGCGGCGTCTTCGGCCAGGGCGGCGAGGCGCGGCGGAAGTTCAGGCGGGGCGGCCTGGAAGGCCGACAGGGTCAGCGCCGAAAGGCCGGCGGCCAGCGCTCTGGCGAAGCGAAACATGATCCTGCCCTCCCGTTCAGCGGGAAGAACAGCGGCGCTTCACGTCGGAATCAAGGCGTCCAGCCGCCCGGCGTCTCGACCACGGTTTCGGAGTCGACGCTGTCGAGGACCGTCTCGCCGCGCTGGCGGCGGACCTCGGCCCAGGCGGCGCGGAGCAGTTCGGGGACGCCCTCGCCGGAGACGCCGGAGACGAGGTAGGGCCGCCGGCCCGCCACGGCCTCCAGTTCGGCGGCCTTCTCCTCGCGCAGCTCGGGGGTCAGGGCGTCGATCTTGTTCAGGGCGAGGATTTCGGGCTTCTCGCCCAAGCCGGCGCCGTAGGCCTCCAGTTCGTGGCGGATGATGCGGTACGCCCTGGCGACGTCCTCTTGGGTGCCGTCGATCAGGTGGATCAGGCAGCCCGAACGCTCGACGTGGCCGAGGAAGCGGGTGCCGATGCCGGCGCCCTCGTGCGCGCCCTCGATCAGGCCGGGGATGTCGGCGATGACGAACCGTTCGGACGGGCTGAGGTCGACCATGCCGAGATTGGGCGACAGGGTGGTGAAGGGATAGTCGGCGATCTTGGGCCGCGCCGCGGAGGCGGCGGCGAGGAAGGTCGACTTGCCGGCGTTGGGCAGGCCGGCGAGGCCGACGTCGGCGATCAGCTTGAGACGCAGCCAGATCCACCGCTCCTGGCCTTCCTGGCCGGGGTTGGCGTGGGTCGGGGCCTGGTTCTGCGGGCCCTTGAAGCGGACGTTGCCCCAGCCGCCGTTCCCGCCCTTCAGCAGCAGTTCGGTCATGCCGGCGCGATCCATGTCGAGCAGCACCGTCTCCTTGTCCTCGTCCAGCACCTGGGTGCCGACCGGGACCTTGAGGATGACGTCCTCGCCCTTGGCGCCGTGCATCTGGCGGCCCTGGCCGTGGTGGCCGGTCTGGGCCTTGAAATGCTGCTGGTAGCGGTAGTCGATCAGGGTGTTCAGCCCGTCGACGGCGACGATCCAGACATCGCCGCCCTTGCCGCCGTCGCCCCCGTCGGGGCCGCCATGCGGAATGAACTTCTCGCGCCGGAACGACACGGCGCCCGCGCCGCCGTTGCCGGAGCGAATGTAGATCTTGGCCTGGTCGAGAAACTTCATCGCCGGGCTTATGCCGCAGGAGAGCGGCGAATTACAGGCGGAGGAGGGATTGGGGATTAGGGATTAGGGAAGGAAGCGGAGCGCCTTTTCGATCAGCGCCGCCCCTAGTCCCTAATCCCCAGTCCCTAATCCCTCGACCTTACCCCTTCGCCCACACCCCGAACGGATCGCTCCACGACAGGCCCATGGCCTCGGCCACGGCCGGATAGGTGATCTCGCCCTTAAGCACGTTCAGGCCGCGGGCGAGGTGCGGGTTTTCCTTGAGCGCCTCGAGGCCCTTGTTGGCCAGCGCCAGGCCGAAGGGCAGGGTGGCGTTGTTGAGGGCCTCCGACGAGGTGCGCGGCGCGGCGCCGGGCATGTTGGCGACGCAGTAGTGGACGACGCCGTCGACGACGTAGGTCGGGTCCGCGTGGGTGGTCGGCTTCGAGGTCTCGAAGCAGCCGCCCTGGTCGATGGCCACGTCGACCAGCACCGAACCCGGCTTCATCTGCTTCAGGTGCTCGCGCTTGATCAGCTTGGGCGCCTCGGCGCCCGGCACGAGCACGGCGCCGATGATGACGTCGGCCTTGACCAGTTCCTCCTCGATCGCGCCGATCGAGGAATAGCGGGTCACCACGCGGCCGTTGGTGACCTCGTCGATGTAGGCCATGCGCGGGATGGAGCGCTCCAGCACCACCACCTCGGCGCCGAGGCCCATGGCCATGCGCGCGGCGTTGAAGCCGACCACGCCGCCGCCCAGCACCAGCACGCGGGCCGGGGCCACGCCCGGCACGCCGCAGAACAGCAGGCCCATGCCGCCGTTGTGCTTGAGCAGGGTCTCGGCGGCCGAGAAGACGGCGATGCGGCCGGCGACCTCGGACATCGGGGCCAGCAGCGGCAGGCCGCCCTTGGCGTCGGTGACGGTTTCGTAGGCGACGGCGGCGCACTTCGACGCCAGCAGGCCCTTGGTCTGCTCGGGATCGGGCGCGAGGTGCAGGTAGGTGAACAGGATCTGGTCCTCGCGGAGCATCTCCCACTCGACCATCTGGGGCTCCTTGACCTTCACGATCATGTCGTTGTCGGCGAAGATTTCGGCCGCGGTGGCGACGATCTTCGCGCCGGCCCTGACATAGTCCTCGTCGGTGAAGCCAGCGCCGAGGCCGGCCCCGCCCTCGACCGAGACCTGGTGGCCGTGGGCCACGTATTCGCGCACGGCGGTCGGCGTCAGGCCGATGCGGTGCTCGTTCTTCTTGATCTCCTTGGGGACGCCGACGCGCATGGGAGTTTCCTCGTCTGATGGGGGCGCGGCCGGCTCTGCGGGCGGCTCGCTTCGCGGCGCAATCTAGTCCCGGTGCGGCCGCAGGTTCCTGTTCTTTTCCGCGCGCACGCGCGCTACATTCGCAGAATCTGCGAACGAGGCTTGCCTTGAAGACGATTTCCGCCGTCGCCCTCGACGACACCGACCGCCGCATGATCCGCGCCCTGCAGGCCGACGGGCGGATGACCAACGCCGACCTGGCCAAGGCGGTGAACCTGTCCGAGAGCGCCTGCCTGCGCCGCCTGCGCGCGCTCGAGGCGGCCGAGGTGATCAGCCGCTACACGGCGATCATCAACGAGCGGGCGGTCGGCCTCCCGATCAGCGTCTTTGTGACGGTGACCCTTTCGTCCCAGGCGGAGGCGGCGCTGACCGCCTTCGAGACGGCCATCGCGGCGGTGCCCGAGGTGGTCGAGTGCTATCTGATGACCGGCGGCTCGGACTATCTGCTGCGCCTCGTGGTGCGCGACGTCGACGACCTCGAGCGGGTCCACTCGCGCGAACTGACCCGCATCCCGGGCGTCAGCCGGGTGTCCTCCAGCGTGGCCATGCGCACGGTGGTCAAACGGGGGGCGTTGCCGGTTTGAGGTGGACGCCCGACACAAGGAGCCCCACCTTCGGCGTGTGCGCCACTCGCCCTTCCAATTTCTGAGCGCCGGCGGCCGCATGGAGCGGCACAGGCACGCGCAGGCCTATGCGGCCGTGGTGCTGGCCGGCGGCTATCTGGAAGCGGGGGACCGGGGCCGGTTCCGCGCGCAGCCGGGGCAGGTGCTGATCCACGGGGCGTGGGAATCGCACATGGACGCCTTCTCCGGCGCGGGCGCGCGGGTGCTGAACCTGCCCCTGACCTTCGCCGCCCCCTTCGCACTCGCGGAGGTCGACGATCCCGACGCGGTGGCGCGGGCGGCCGAGCGGGATGTGCATGAGGCCGCGCGCCGGCTGGCCGCGGGGGCCCGGCCGCTGGAGGCGGCGCTGGACGACTGGCCCGACCGGCTGGCGGAGACCCTGCGCCGCGATCCGGGACAGGGGCTGGAGCGCTGGGCCGAGACGAATGGCCTGGCGCCGGAGACCGTCAGCCGGGGGTTCCGGCAGGCGTTCGGGACGCCGCCGCGCCGCTACCGCGCCGAGCAGCGGGCGCTGCGCGCCGCGCGCGCCCTGACCACGCGGGGCGATCCCCCGGCGGCGCTGGCGGCGGAGCTGGGCTTCGCCGACCAGGCCCATATGAACCGCACCGTGATGGCGCTGACGGGCCAGACGCCGGGGCGGCTCCGCATCAAGTCGGTTCAATCCGGAGCGCGCACGGACCGCTAAGGCCGTGTGCATGGACCGACGATCCCTGCTTTCCGCCGCCCTCGCCGCCCCGCTGGCCGTGGCCCCGACCGCGACCTTGTTCGCCCCCGCCGTCGCTCGCGCCCAGGCCGCCGCGTCCTCCGGCAGCCGGACCGAGTGGAGGGTCGACGGTTCGGAGGGGCAGGACGCCATCGCCTTCTGGGGCCCGCTGTCCGGGCGCGAGCTCTACACCCGCTACTACGCCGCCGACGTCGAACTGTTCGCGCCGCGCCTGCCGCCGGACATCCGGGAGGCCGTGCCGGCCCTGTGGCAGGCGGCGGAGGGCGACGGCGTCGGCCTGCTGTCGCCGAACCTGGCGCTCCTGCTGTCGCACGCGGGGCGGGACCGGACACTCGACGACGTGATCGCCGCCCTGGCCGATCCGGAGGCCAGCATGGGCGCAGCCTTCCGGGCCGGGCCCTACTGGAACGAAGGCGACTGGGGCTGGTTCGTCGGCAAGGCCGGGCGGATCCGGTCGGTGTTCGAGGCGATGAGGGTCGCGGACTTCGCCGGCTTCCGGCGCGAGCGTGCGGGCGCGGCGCTGGAGGCCGGGGTGCGGCGGCTGAGGGACAGCCTGCCCGCCTTCGACGTCATCCGCGTCGAAGAGAAGCTGACCGGCCGCACCTTCGATCCGGCGATCGAAATCACCGCCCTGCACTTCTCCAAGCCACACGGGATCAAGGTGCGAGGCCAGCGCTTCCTGCAGTCCCACGAATACGATGTCGCCAACACGGTGCGCATCGCCGCGCACGAACTGCTGCATCCACCCGTGCCGATGGACGGTCCCGCGGCGACGGCGGCGCTGGAGGTGCTGGCCCGCGACCCGCTGATCCCGCTCATCGTGTCCGAACACGACCCGCGCTGGGGCTACACCACCCTTGAGGGGATGCTGAACGAGGACCTCTGTCAGGCCCTCGACCAGATGGTCAGCGAGGCGATGGGCGTGGCGCGCAACCCGGCCGACCGCTGGCGGCTGTCCGACGACGGCATGCATGTGCTGGCGGCGGGCCTTTACGGCCTGCTGCGGCAGGACCGCTGGTCGCGCTCGGGCGGCTCGATCGAGCCGTGGCTTCTGGCGGCGGCGGAGGGCGGGCGACTGTCGCCCGCAGTGCTTCACCCGGCGGCGGCGCGGGTGCTCGAGCGCCCGGTCGACCGGCTTTGGCCCCTGACCGACGACAGCTAGCGCAACGCCAGCGTCACCGCCTTGATGTCCACGTATTCGTCGATGCCGTGCACGGAGCCCTCGCGGCCGTAGCCGGACTGCTTGACGCCGCCGAAGGGGGCGACGGGGGTGGAGATGAGGCCGGTGTTGACGCCGCACATGCCGGCCTCGATGCGGCGGCCGATGCGCATGGCCCGGTCGAGGTCGCGGGTGAACAGGTAGGAGGCGAGGCCGAAGGACGAGGCGTTGGCCTTCTCCAGAACCTCCTCCTCGCTGTCGAAGGAGAAGACCGGGACCAGCGGTCCGAAGGTTTCCTCCTCGCGGAACAGGGCGTCGTCGCCCCCCAGCGTCACCGTCGGCTGGAAGAAGCGCCCGCCGCGCTCGTGCCGCGCCCCGCCGGTCAGCACCCGGCCGCCGGCGGCGCGGGTCTTCTCCAGATGCGCCTCGACCTTGGCGATGGCCTTGTCCTCGATCAGCGGCCCGACCTTGACCCCCGGCTCGAAGGCGGACCCGACCGGCAGGGCCGCGACCGCTCCGGCCAGCTTCCCGGCGTACGCCTCGGCGACCGAAGCCTCGATATAGACCCGGTTGGGGCAGACGCAGGTCTGGCCGGAGTTGCGGAACTTGCCCTTGATGGTCTCGGCCACGGCCTGGTCGAGGTCGGCGTCGGCGAAGACGATCAGCGGCGCGGCCCCGCCCAGTTCCATCGACACCCGCTTCAGCGTCGGGGCGCACTGCTCGGCCAGCAGGCGGCCGACCGGGGTCGAGCCGGTGAAGCTGAGCTTTCGGATCAGCGGCGAGGCGGTCAGCACGCCGCCGATGGTCGCCGCGTCGCCGGTGACCACGCTGAGCGCCCCCTCGGGTACGCCGGCCTCGTAAGCCAGTTCGGCCAAGGCGATGGCGGTGAACGGCGTCTGGCTGGCCGGCTTGACCACCGCCGTGCAGCCGGCGGCGAAGGCGGGTCCCAGTTTGCGAGTCAGCATGGCGGCCGGGAAGTTCCACGGGGTGATGAAGGCGCAGGGCCCCACCGCCTCGCGGAAGGTCAGGATCAGGTGGCCCAGCGGCGTGTCCTGGGTCTCGCCCAGCAGGCGCTCGGCCTCGCCCGCGAACCACTTGATGAAGCCGTTGGCGTAGGCGACTTCCCCTTTCGCCTCCTCGAACGGCTTGCCGTTCTCCAGCGCCATGAGCGCCGCCAGCGCCTCCGCCTTGTCGTCGATTCGCCGGGCCCAGTCGCGCAGGACGGCGGCGCGCTCGTGCGGGCTGGTTCCCGACCACGCCGGAAAGGCCTCGGCGGCGGCCCGGATGGCGCGCTCCGTCTCGGCCGCGCCCAGATCCGGCACATGGCCGATGATCTCGCCCGTGGCGGGGTCGTCGACGGCGATGCGGGCGTCGGAGGTCGTCGGCTGGCCGGCGATCAGGGCGTGCTCGCGCAACAGCTTCAGGCCGGCGTCTCGGGCTTGGGTCATGGCGGGGTCCGCTTCGGGGAGGAAGGGAAACGTCTCAGGTCTCGATCGTGTTCAGGTCGCGATGGCGCGTCTCCGGCAGCCAGAGCAGGCTGACAAGCACGGCGATCACGGTGAAGAAGACCGAATACCACAGGCCGAAGTAGATGTTCCCAGACCAGGCCACGAGGGCGAAGCTGGCCGCGGGCAGCAGGCCGCCGACCCAGCCGGTGCCGATGTTGTAGGGCAGGCTCATGGCCGTGTAGCGCACCCGCGTCGGGAACAGCTCGACCAGGGCCGCGGCCTGCGGACCGTAGAGGGCGGTGGCGGCGACCATGAAGACCATCAGGATGGCGAAGACCAGGGGCAGGTTGATCCGGACCGGATCGGCGGCGGCGGGATAGCCGGCCGCCGCCAGCGCCGCCCTGATGCGCGCCTCGACGTCCGCCCGGGCGGCCTTGAGCGCGGCCGGGTCAAGGGCGCGGCCGTCGACCGAGGCGACCTCGGCCGCGCCGACGCGCACCACCGCGACCGACCCCGGCGGGGCCGCGACGTTGGCGTAGGACACCCCGGCGTTGGACAGCACGCTCTTGGCGATGTCGCAGCTGCTGGAAAACGCCGCCTTGCCGATCGGATCGAACTGCAGGGCGCAGGTCGCGGTGTCGGCGACGACGGCCACCGGGGCCGCGGCCTGGGCCTCCGCCAGGGCCGGATTGGCCGCCCGCGTCAGGGCCTGGAAGCCGGGGAAGAAGGCGACCAGGGCCAGGATCATGCCGAACAGCATCACCGGCTTGCGGCCGACGCGGTCCGACAGCCAGCCGAAGAAGACGTACAGCCCGGCCGAGGCGACCGTCAGGGCCAGCACCAGCTGGTCGACCGTGTTGGTGTCGACCTTCAGCACCCGCTCCATGAAGAAGCGGGTGTAGAAATAGCCGCAGTACCAGACCGCGCCCTGGGCGATCATGACGCCGAACAGGGCGAGCAGGACGAAGCGGCCGTTGCGCCACGTCAGGAAGGCCTCGCGGAAGGGCGCGCGGCGCTCGTCGCTCTCGGCCTCCATGCGGCGGAAGGCGGGGCTCTCGTTGAGCCGCAGGCGGATCCACAGGGAGATGGCCAGCAGCAGGGCCGAGAGCAGGAAGGGGATGCGCCAGCCCCAGTCGTCGAAGGCTTCCGCCCCGACGGCCGCCCGGGTCGCGAGGATCACCACCAGCGCGCCGATCAGGCCGAAGGCCGCGGTGGTCTGGATCCAGCCGGTCAGGTAGCCGCGCCGTCCCATCGGCGCGTGCTCGGCCACATAGATCGCCGCCCCGCCGTACTCGCCGCCCAGGGCGAAGCCCTGCAGCATGCGCATGACCAGCAGCAGGACCGGCGCGGCCAGGCCGATCTGGCCGTAGTCGGGCAGCAGGCCGATGGCCACGGTGGCCAGGCCCATCAGCGTGATGGTGACGAGGAAGGTGGTCTTGCGGCCGGTCCGGTCGCCGAACCAGCCGAAGGCCAGCGCGCCCAGCGGCCGCACCACGAAGCCGAGACCGAAGGTCAGCAGGGCCATGATGTAGGCCACCGTCTCGCCGGCGTCGGCGAAGAAGTGGCGGGCGATCACCGTGGCCAGCGAGCCGAAGACGAAGAAGTCGTACCACTCGAAGGCCGTGCCGGCCGCCGAGGCCGTCACCACGGTCCGCAGGCCCGGCCCCCGGCCGGCCGTGTCTTCCGTCGCCGTCATCGATCGCCTCCCCGCGTCGGTGCGGGCGGGATGCTAGAGGGCGCGCGTCCCGGCGCAAGGGCGAACCATGGCCCGGACAGGCGAAGGCCCGCCGACGGGGGGAGGTCGGCGGGCCTTCTTCTCAACCGGACCGCACGTCGGGGGGAAGCCGCGGGCCGGGAAGCGAAATCAGTTCTTGGCGTCTTCCGCGGCGTCGGTGACGGCGTCGCCGGCGGCCGAGGCGTCGCGACCGACGCCCGAGATCGTGTTGCAGGCCGCGGTGGTCAGGGCCGCGGCGGCGGCGATCAGGACGAAGACCTTGCGCATGTTGAAACTCCAGAGGGGCCGGGGAGGCGGCGTCTGGCCAATCAACGTCGTCCCGTCGCCCCGGTTCCAAGGTCGGCGGGGTCGACGGGGACCACGGCCTCCGGCGTGGCGAAGGTCATCCGGGCGATGGTCCCGCCCCCCGGCGCCGGCAGCATGTCGACCTCGCCGCGCAGCTGCTTGGCGAAGGCGCCCATGAGGGTGCGTCCGACCCCGGCCCGCACGCTCTCGCTGACCCCGGGGCCGTTGTCCTCGACCTCCAGCACGCTGACGTCGCCCTCCACCCGGAAGCGCACCTTCAGATCGCCGCCCTGCGCCGCGAAGGCGTGCTTCTGGGCGTTGGTCACCGCCTCGACGAGCCACAGGGCCAGGGGCGCCAGCTTGTCCGGGTCGACGACGAGGGAATCTGCCTCGACCGAGGAGGTGACGAGGTGGCCCCGACCCGTGTCGCCGGCGACCAGCTGGCCGACCAGTTCGGTCAGGAAGACCCGGGCGTCGGCGTAGCGCAGGTCGTCGCTCTGGTAGAGGGTGCGGTAGATCAGGGCGAGCGCGGCGATGCGCTGCCGGGTGTCGCCCACCGCCGCCTTGGCCGGGGCGTCCTTCAGGGCCCGTTGCTGCATCGACAGCAGGGACGAGATGATCTGCAGGTTGTTCTTCACCCGGTGATGGATCTCGCGCATCAGGGCGTCCTTCTCCTCCAGCGAGGCCATCAGGGCGGCGTCGCGGGTGGTGATGTTCTCGGCCAGTTCGTCGAGGGTGCGGGCCAGCACGCGGATTTCCGACGGCGCGTTGATCGCCTGCACCGGCCGCACGGTGAAGCGGCCGCGAGCGTAGATGGCGGCCACCCGTTCCAGATAGTCGAGCCAGCGCACGATGACCCGCTCGCTGACCAGCATGACCATGGCGAAGGCGGCGAGCCAGGCCGCCAGCGGCAGCAGCAGCAGGCCGACCGGGTTCAGTCGGGCCCACGACAGCAGGCCGGGCGAGGGCGCTGACAGCAAGGCGTAGACGTCCCGGCCCGCCAGCGCCGCGCCGGCGAAGACGCGGTCGCCGCCCTCGGTATGGGCCTCGAACACCGCAGAGCCGCTGTCCCGGGCCCGTTGCACCCAGCCGGCCAGCCGCTGGTCGCCGGTCAGGGCGAAGGCGTCGCGGTCGGTGGCGATGAGGAGCGCCCCGGCGGCGTCGGTGAGCGCCGCTTCCGATCCTTCGGGCAGGGCCGGGTCGGCGACGTCCGGCTGCAGGGCCGACAGCGGGATGAGGGCCACCATGGCCCCGTCGAAGGCGCCGAGCGGCCGTTCCAGGCGCAGGGCGACAATGAGGGCGGGAGGCTGGCCGGGCGCGGCGGGGGCGCGGGCCAGCACCGTGCTTTCCCCCGCGCGCAGGCGCTGGAACCAGGGCCCGGTGCGGCTCCCGGCCAGCCATTGCGGCGGCGATCGGGACAGGCCCTCCGAGGCGCAGACGGTTTCGCCGGTGGGCGTCACCCGCGCCAGTCCCTCGACCACCCCGTCCAGCTGCTCGACGAGCGCGGTCAGGCGCGGCTCGCAGAACACCTCCAGCGCCTCGGGACGAAGCGCCTGCAAGAGGACGCCGGCGCTGTCGAGCCTGGACTTGGCGCGGGCGGCCGTGCGTTCGGCCGCCAGCTGCAGGTCGGTGCGGCGCTCGAGGTCCTGTTCGCGGAACTGCGACTGGGCCTGCACGGCGCCGAGCAGGATGATCGGCAGCAGGGCGCCGGCCATGGCGACGCCGAGGCGGAACCGGATGCCCTGGAGTCCCGGCCGGGCGAGTCCCCGGCCGAACGTGCGTCCGAGCCGGACCACCGACTCAGTCCCGAACGCTGCTCAGGCGATCGGCATCGGCGAGGATGGAGCGCATGGCGTCGCCGGCGGCGCGGCCGTCGCGGGCGTAGCCCCCCTTCTCGAGCGTGGCCTGCAGGGCCTTGCGGGCGCGGGAGACCCGGCTTTTCACCGTGCCGACCGCGCACTGGCAGATTTCGGCCGCCTCCTCGTAGGCGAAGCCGCCGGCGCCGACGAGGATCAGCGCCTCGCGCTGCTCTTCCGGCAGGGTGGCGAGGGCCAGACGAAGTTCGTCGAGCGCGACCGGCGATTCCGGATCGTCGACGGCGACCAGGGTGCGCTCGGCGGCTTCCTGATCCAGCTGCGACTGGCGCCACGAGCGGCGCTTCTCCGAATAGAACTGGTTGCGCAGGATCATGAAGGTCCAGGCCTTCATGTTGGTGCCCATCTGATAGCTGGCGCGGGCGTCCCACGCCTTCATCATGGCGTCCTGGGCCAGGTCGTCGGCCGCCGTCGGATCGCCGGTCAGGGTGCGCGCGAAGGCCCGCAGATGCGGAATTAGCGCCACGAGCTCCTTCTTGAAGGCGTCATCGTCGGCGGAAGGCGGCTTGGGCGGCGGGTTGGACGCACCGCTCATGCGCCACCCTCGCCGGTCGAGCGCTTGTCCGCGCGCCGGAGGATTTCGAGGAACTCGTCCGGCACGGGCTCGTTCACGACCTCGTCGAACATATGCCGCAGCTTGACGCCGATCGCCTGCTGGCGAAGGCGCGCCTCCTCCAGGCCAGCGCCCTTGGGCGGCTTGCCGGGGGGGTTTGAATTGTCTGTCATTGAGAAAACGGTCGCCACCCTGACGCTGTTGGTAAGGCCGGAAACGCCAGCCCCTGCCGACGGTTCCTGCACCCTTTGCAAAATATGCTGAAGCTTTCCGTGACGGACTGGAACCGTGGCGTATTTGATACGTTGACCGGGACTGCTGCGGTCTCGCTTCCGGAGACCGGATTCATCTGTCGGGGACTTTTCGTATGAGCCTGCTGGCACGCCTTGCGCCGCACCTTCCCTATGTCCGCCGTTACGCCCGTGCGCTGACCGGCGATCAGACGACCGGCGACAACTATGTCAGGGTCGCGCTCGAGGCTCTCGCCGCCGGAGAACGCCAGCTTCCGGCCGACATGACCCCGCGGGTCGCCCTCTATCACGTGTTCCACGCCATCTGGGCCTCGACCGGCGCCCAGCTGGAGGACCAGAGCGGCCTGGACGTCCGCGATGACCCCTCCAACCGACTGATGCGGATCGCCCCGCGCTCGCGTCAGGCCTTCCTGCTGACCGCGCTGGAAGGCTTCACCCCCTCCGAGGCGGCCCAGATTCTCGACGCCGACGCCCAGGACGTCGAGCGCCTGATCGGCGAGGCCCAGTCCGACATCGACGCCGAACTGGCGACCGACGTGCTGATCATCGAGGACGAGGCCATCATCTCGGCCGACATCGAGAGCCTGGTGAAGGAACTCGGCCATCGCGTCACCGGCACGGCCACCACCCACGACGAGGCGGTGGACGCCGTCGCCCGCCACCGCCCCGGCCTGGTGCTGGCCGACATCCAGCTGGCCGACGGCTCGTCGGGCATCGACGCGGTCAAGGACATCCTCAAGCGGATCGACGTGCCGGTGATCTTCATCACCGCCTTCCCGGAGCGCCTGCTGACCGGCGAGCGGCCGGAGCCGACCTTCCTGATCACCAAGCCTTTCCAGCCGGAGACGGTGAAGGCGGCGATCAGCCAGGCGCTGTTCTTCCATCCGTCGCGGCAGAAGGAAGCGGCCTGAGTCGCACCCGACTGCGTCGGTTGAAACCCATCGGCCCCGGTCTCGCGACCGGGGCCGTTTGGTATGCGGCTACTGGGGCTGGCCCTCGACCGGGGTCGCGGGACGGTCGGCGGGGACGGTCGGCGCGTTGACGTTGGGCGCCTCGCCGGTCGGCGGCGAGGTCGGTTCGCCGGTCGCGGTGGTCGGGGCGTCCGCCGCGGGAATGTCGCGGGCCGCGTCGCCCTGGAAGGCCGCGGCGTCGACAGGCTGGTCGCCGTCGTTGGCGTTGGTCTGCGCCAGTCGTCCGGACGAGGCGAGCCAGATCACCGCGAAGGCGACCACGACCAGGGCGAGGCCGCCGAACAGCACCATCATGATGCGCTTTCCGCCGCGGCCCTGCCGGACGTACTGGGCCTCGACCGGGCGGCCTTCGTGGACGGCGTCGGCGGAATGGTCGTGCGGAGATTCGTGGGTCATGGGATCGCCTCCCGGCTCGGTTTTCCTGTGGCTTTCGAAACGGGCCGCGAGCGTCGCCGTTCCGGCTTCGCCGTCCGGGCGAAAAAAATCGTGCGAAGGCCGGAACCCGCGGCAGGGCGCCCCGTTATCTCGCTGCGGAGGCGGCGACGCCCCCCCGACTTGAGACCGGCCACAGCCGGTCTGTCGCCTCCGCACCTCATTCTCGATGATGCCACTGAAGGCGGACCTCACGGTCCGCCTTTTTTGTTTCGCGGCTGGACAGAACGACCTCACGCGCCACTATGCGGGTCCACAAAGAAAACCCGGAGGATCGCCGTGGCCCGAACCAACCGTCAGTGGGTGCTGCGCCAGCGGCCGATGGGCCTGATAAAGCCGGGCGACCTCGAACTGGTCGAGGCGGTCGTCCCCGAGCCGGGCGAGGGCGAGATCCTGGTCCGCACCGTCTACCTGTCGCTCGACCCGACCAACCGCACCTGGATGAACGACACCGAGGGCTACCTGCCGCCAGTGCCGCTGGGTGGGGTAATGCGCGGCCTGACCCTGGGCGTGGTCGAGGCGAGCCGCTCGGACCGCTTCGCCGTCGGCGAGGTGGTGACGACCGCCGCCGGGGGCTGGTCGGACTACGCCGTGGTCTCCGCGCGCGAGGCGTCCCGGGTCCACCGCGCGCCGGGTCTGCCGCTGACGGCCAACATGTCGGTGCTGGGGATGACGGGCATGACCGCCTGGTTCGGCGTCACCGACGTGCTGAAGCCGCAGCCGGGCGAAACCCTGGTGATCTCGGCCGCCGCCGGGGCGGTCGGGTCGATCGCGGGGCAGGTGGCCAAGGCGCACGGCGCGCGGGTGATCGGCATCGCCGGCGGTCCCGACAAATGCCGCTGGCTGACCGAGGAACTCGGCTTCGACGCCGCCGTCGACTACAAGAACGAGGACGTCGGCGACGCGCTGGACCGGCTGGCCCCGGACGGGGTCGAGATGAATTTCGAGAACGTCGGCGGCGACATCATGATCGCGGTGTTCAACCGCCTGAAGGTGCACGGCCGCATGGCCGTGTGCGGCCTGATCTCGGCCTACAATGCCACCCGCATGCCGCCCTCGCCGAACTTCGCCCGGATCATCACCCACCGGCTGAACCTGCAGGGCTTCCTGGTGCTCGACTACGCTCCGCGGGCGAAGGAGATGGTCGCCGGCATGGCTCCGATGGTGCTCGACGGCCGCATCCAGTGGAAGGTTCACGTCGACGACGGTCTGGAAGGCGCGCTCGACTCGCTGAATCGCTTGTTCACCGGCGACCACGACGGCAAGCTGCTGGTGCGGGTGTCGGAAGAACCGGCCGCCTGAGGAGACCCGGCGCATGAGCGAACCGCTGCACGTCCACTTCGAAGATCTGGGCGTGGGCGAGGTGGTGCCGCTGGGGGCCTGCGCCATCGACGCGCCGGCGCTGGACGTCTTCGTCGAGCGCTTCCTGCCGGGCTGGGACGTCGCCTACGGCGCGCCCGACGCCATGGTCTACGCCCTGTGGAGCCGGCTGTTCGCCGACAAGTCCTCCGGCTGGGCCCAGTCCAAGGTGCTGGCCGTCGACGGCCTGCGGTTCCAGCGCAATCCGCCGGCCGGCGAGCTGATGCGCGGCCGCATGACCATCATGGGCAAGGACCCGGTCGGCGACGCCAAGGGCATCGTCATCGCCCAGCACGACCTGCTCGACGAGGCGGGCCGGCTGGTCTTCTCCTGCCTGACCCGGTCGCTGCTGGCGCGCCGGTAGGCGGCCACGCCGCCGTGGCCCGTGGCCAGTGGCCCGTGACCCGTAACGAAAAACCCCGCCCGGGTGCGCCGGGCGGGGTTCATTATCGGGCAGAGGCCGTGGCGCGACGGGCCACGGGCCACCAGCCGCGGGCCACTCTTAGGCGTTCGCCGCCGCCGGCTGGGCCGCGGCGCGCTGGAAGGCCATGGCGATCAGCCGGTCCCAGCCCAGCAGCGACACCAGGTGGGCGTAGATCTGGCCCAGGGCGCCGTTGTCGCGCAGTTCGGCCAGCTTCTCGGCCGGCAAGGCCTTCAGCTTGTCCTCGGAAACGGCGTAGTAGTCGGCCAGCTTCTGGGCCGGGGCCGGCGTGCCGTCGGGGTTGCGCGGGGTGAAGGTGGCCTCGCGCGTGTCCAGCAGGTCGAGATCCTTGAGCAGCTGGACGAACGAGTCCGTGCGCTGCCGCTCCTGTTCGAAGTTGTTGCAGAACTCCATGGCCTGCTGGGTGTAGGCCGACGGCTGGCCGTTCTCGAACAGCGGCGTCGCGCCGCCTTCGCTGATGAACGGCGCGGCGCGGTCGACGCACAGGATCAGGCGCTTCTGGGCGTCGTCGTTGGCGAAGACGAACGGATAGCGGCGGACATAGGCCGGGATATAGGCTTCGGGACGGAAGTCGCCCTCGGGGCTGACGTAAAGGTTCTCGCCCGGACGCAGGCCCATCACCGCCACCGGCTGCCGGCCCTCGCCGACGAAGATGACCGGGAACGATAGGGCCGCCGGAGCGAATTCGGTGACCGTCAGGGGCACCAGGTTGGTCTGGCCGACGAAGGCGTAGGGCTTGTCGACCGCGTTGACGCCGAGCTTGCCGTGGGCCTCGGCCGAGAGCGGCTCGGGCTGGCCGTAGAACAGGACGTTGCCGGAAAGGGCGCCGGGCTGGGCGTTGGTGGTGTCGGTCATGGACGCGATCGAGGCTCTGGAGAGAAAAGGAAGGCGGGCCTTCTAGCCCGGTTGGCCGGGGGCGGCAAACCGGCTCGCCCCCGACGCGTCAGAAGCGGTAGGCGACGCCGACGCGCAGGCTGCGGCCGGGCAGCGGCGCGATGTCCTTCTGGAAGCTGGCGTGTTCGCGGATTTCCGCGTCGGTCAGGTTGGACAGCTCCGCGAAGACGGTGACGTCCCGGTCCGCGAACGGCCGCACGGCCCCCTTCAGGTCGACCCGCGTGTAGCTGTCGGTCGGCCGCTCGAAGGCCGCGACCCGGTCCTGGCCGCCGACGTGGCGCACCTCGAGACCCAGGTCGAGCCGCGGCGAGGCCCAGTCCAGCCCGGCCGTCACCGACCACGGCGGAATGCGCGCCGCCGGCCCCAGGTCGGTGGCCGCGCGCACCCGGTCGGCGGCGCCGGTCAGGGCGAGGCTGCGCCCGCCATCCTCCCACAGTCGAACCTCCGCCTCGGCCTCGAAGCCGGTGAACTCAGCGTCGGTCTGGACATACCCGAACACGGGCAGGTGCGAGTCCGGGTCCTCGACCCCGGTCGGGCGCAGGTCGATGAAGCCGTCATAGCTGGCGTGATAGACGTGCAGGTCCGCCTCGAACGGCCCGTCGGCGTAGTGCAGCGTGCCCTCGATCGAGGTGGCGACTTCGGAGTCGAGGTCGATGTCGCCGACCTCGAAGGCCCCGGTGGCGACGTGGGCGCCGCCGGCGAACAGTTCGACCTCGCTGGGCGCGCGCTCGTTGCGGGCCAGGCTCAACCCGAGGAACAGCGGGCCGGACGGGCGGACGAAGACGCCGGCCGAGGCCGACAGGTTGGTGAAATCACGCTCCGCGGCGGCGCTTTCCAGCGAGCGCCGGTCCAGACGCAGCCCACCCTCGAAGCCAAGGCCGCCGCGGTCGAACCGCTGCACCGTGTACAGGCCCTGCTCGGCGATGTCGGTCTGCGGCACATAGGCCTCGTCGCCGACCGCGTCGAAGGTGCGGTCCAGCAGCTGGACCCCGACCACGCCCTGCCAGCCGTTCCGTTCGCGCTGGATCAGCTCGAAGCGCCCCTCGGCGCCTTCCGAGAAGAACAGCGTCCCGACCTCGTCGCCCTCGAACTCGGTGTGGGCGTAGTCGGCCCAGCCGGCCGACAGGCGGGCGGCGCTGAACGGGCCGGTGTCGAAGGTCAATTCGCCGCGCAGGTCGTAGCGGGTCTGCTCCAGGCCGATGGAGACGCCGCCCTCGTGTCCTTCCTCGCCTTCAGCCTCCTCGCCGTCCTCGTGCTCATGCGCGTGGCCGGGCACGCCGTAGGTGGTGTCGACATGCTTGACGGAGACGCCGAGGCGGCCGCGCGACCCGATCCAGCTGACGCCGGCCCCGACCTGGTCGAGCTGGACGAAGGTGTTGCCGACGGTCCGCTCGTCGCCGGGCGCCTCGCCCTCCTCGTCGAGCAGGGCCCGCGACTCCGGAAACACCGGCACGTCGTAGTCCGAGGCCTCGCGGGTGAAGCCGTCGATGGAGACGACCAGCGGTCCGGCGTTGGCCTTCAGGCGCGCGCCGAAGCTGCGGCCGTCGTCGACCGACGAATATTGCGCCGAGACATGGCCGTCGACGCCGCCTTCGGCCCGCTCGGTCGGGATGCGGTCGTCGATGATGTTGACCACCCCGCCGATGGCCGAGCCGCCGAACACCAGGGTCGACGGTCCACGCACCACCTCGATGCGCCGCGCCTCGGCGGGATCCACCGCCACCTGGTGGTCCGGCGACACCGAGCTGGCGTCGATCATGCCCAGGCCGTTGGTCAGCACCTGCACCCGCGGGCCGGACAGGCCGCGGATCACCGGCCGGCTGGCGCCCGGGGAGAAGGCGGTGCTGCGCACGCCCGGCAGGCCGCTGACCAGATCGCCGAGGGTCGAGGCCGGCGCGGTGGCCAGCGCCGCCTCGTCCATCACCTCCACGGCCAGCAGGCTGGCGCGGTCGGTGACCCCGAACGGGGTTCCGGTGACCACGATCTCGCCGAGGTCGGCGGCCGCGTCCCGGGGGGGCGTCTGGGCGGCGGCGGCGGCGGCGAGAACGGCCCAGGCGGGGCCGGCGAGGAAGAGGGCGCGGGTCGTGGTCATGGCAGTGGTGTTATGAGATAACATCACAGACCGTCAACCCGGAACATTGCGGCCCGGCGGCCGAGGGCTTAGCTCTGGCCCATGGGCGACGCCTGCCACCACCATCACGACGACGGCCCGCCCAGCGCCGAGGCGGTGACCCGCGCCCTCGCCGCCGCCGACGCCCGCCTCACCGCCGAGGGCGAGCGGATGACCGCGGCGCGGCTGCGCGTGCTGGAGCTGCTGCTGGCCGCCGGCGAGCCGGTCAAGGCCTATGACCTGATCGCCCGCTTCGGCGAGGACGGTCAGCCGGCCAAGCCGCCGACGGTCTACCGCGCCCTCGAGTTCCTCGAGCGCAAGGGCCTCGCCCACCGCATCGCCTCGATCAGCGCCTATGTAGCCTGCACCGAGGGCGGACCGGCCCACGCCGCCGCCTTCCTGATCTGCGACTGTTGTGGGGCCACGGCCGAGGTGACCGCCCCGCTGGCCGAGGGGCTGGACCGGGCCGCGCGCGAGGCCGGCTACGACATCGTCCGCACGACGGTGGAGGCGCACGGCCGCTGCCCCGCCTGCCGGATCGCCGCCTGACGTCGCGTGAACTGGCGGCGTCCGACAAGGCCGCCTATCTGGCCGACATGGACGCCCAGCCCATGACCCGGCCCCGTCGCCTGACCTTGCCCGTCGCCAATCGCTGGGGCGCGGGCGACATGGCCGTGCTCGACTTCGGCGACGCCGACCGGCCGGTGGACCTCGTCTTCGTCCACGCCAACGGCTTCAACGCCCTGACCTACCGCACCCTGCTGGCCCCGCTGGCGGGAGCGGTCCGCATCCAGGCCCCCGACCTGCGCGGTCATGGGCGGAGCGCCCTGCCGGCCGAGCCGGGCGGGCGCCGTGGCTGGGCCGACCACCGCGACGACCTCGTCGCCCTGCTGGACCTCCTCGACGGTCCGCCGGTGGTGCTGGCCGGCCACTCCATGGGGGCCACCGCCGCCCTGCTCGCCGCCGCCGAGCGGCCGGAGAAGGTTTCCGGTCTGGTCCTGTTCGACCCGGTGATCTGGACCCGGTGGAGCCAGGCCATGCTGCGCCTGCCCCTGTTCGACCGCATGGCCCGCCGCATCCCGCTGGTGCGCTCGGCCCTGCGCCGCCGCGCCGTCTTCGACAGCCGCGAGCAGGCGCTGGCCGCCTATCGCGACCGCGGCGCCTTCCGCAGCTGGCCCGCGGCCATGCTGGCCGACTACCTCGCGGACGGGCTGATGGAGACCGGCGACGGTTTCGCCCTCGCCTGTGCGCCCGAATGGGAGGCCTCCAACTACGCCGCCCAGGCCCACGATCCGTGGGGCGCGCTCAGGCGGCTGGACCGGCCGGTGCGCATCCTGAAGGCCGAACACGGCTCGACCTGCCACGTGCCGGAGCGGCCTCGCGGCCTGCCCCACGTCACGGTGGAGACGGTCGCCGGCGGGACCCACTTCTTCCCCATGCTGCAGGCCGGAGTCGCTCGCGACGCCCTGTTCGACGCGGCGGTGTGACGCTGGCGCCGGCGCGTCCCAGGGTCTAAACCGCGCCGCAACGACAAACCTTGAGGAAACGCTGGCGTCATGCGCGACATCCATCACTTCATCGACGGCGCGAGCTTCACCGGCGCCTCGGGCCGCTTCGGCGACGTGTTCAATCCGAACACCGGCGAGGTTCAGGCGCGGGTCCAGCTGGCCACGACCGCCGAGGTGGATCGCGCGGTGCAGTCGGCGCAGGCCGCCTTCGAGGGCTGGTCGTCGGTCAACCCGCAGCGCCGCGCCCGGGTGATGTTCGAGTTCAAGCGCCTCGTCGAGGCCAACATGGACGAGCTGGCCGAACTGCTTTCCTCCGAACACGGGAAGGTCATCGCCGACGCCAGGGGCGACATCCAGCGCGGCCTCGAGGTGATCGAGTTCTCGTGCGGCATCCCGCACGCCCTGAAGGGCGAATACACCTGGGGCGCCGGCCCGGGCATCGACGTCTATTCGATGCGCCAGCCGCTGGGCGTGGTCTCCGGCATCACCCCGTTCAACTTCCCGGCCATGATCCCGATGTGGATGTTCGGCCCGGCCATCGCCGCCGGCAACACCTTCATCCTCAAGCCGTCCGAGCGCGATCCGTCCCTGCCGGTGCGCCTCGGCGAGCTGATGATGGAGGCGGGCGCTCCGGCCGGCGTGCTCAACGTCGTGCACGGCGACAAGACCGCGGTCGACGCCATCCTGACCCACCCGCTGGTGCACGCCATCAGCTTCGTCGGCTCGTCCGACATCGCCCACTACGTCTACCGGACCGGCGCCGAGCACGGAAAGCGCGTGCAGGCCATGGGCGGGGCCAAGAACCACGGCATCGTCCTGCCCGACGCCGACATGGACCAGGTGATCAAGGACCTGACCGGCGCCGCGTTCGGAAGCGCCGGCGAGCGCTGCATGGCCCTGCCGGTGGTGGTGCCGGTCGGCGAGCGCACCGCCGACGAGCTGCGCGAGCGTCTGGTCGCCGAGATCCCCAAGCTCAAGGTCGGCGTCTCCACCGACAAGGACGCCCACTACGGCCCGGTCATCAACGCCGCCCACAAGGCCCGCGTCGAGGGCTGGATCGAGAAGGGCGTTCAGGAAGGCGCCGAACTGGTCGTCGACGGCCGCGGCTTCTCGCTGCAGGGCCACGAGAACGGCTGGTTCATCGGCCCGTCGCTGTTCGACCGCGTCACCCCGGACATGGAGAGCTACCGCGAGGAGATCTTCGGCCCGGTGCTGCAGATCGTCCGCGCCGCCAATTTCGAGGAGGCCCTGGCCCTGCCCTCGAAGCACCAGTACGGCAACGGCGTCGCCATCTTCACCCAGAACGGCCGCGCCGCCCGCGACTTCGCCGCCCGGGTCAACGTCGGCATGGTCGGCATCAACGTGCCGATCCCGGTGCCGGTGGCCTACCACACCTTCGGCGGCTGGAAGCGCTCGGCCTTCGGCGACATCAACCAGCACGGCATGGAAGGCGTCCGCTTCTGGACCAAGACCAAGACCGTGACCGCCCGCTGGCCCGACAGCGAACTGGAGCACGCCGACAGCTCCTTCGTCATCCCGACGATGGGCTGACCCACTCCACGCGCCGGAGAGGTTCGCCTCTCCGGCGTTCGCGGCTGCGCAAATCGGTGATAGGCGTTAAGCTTGACGAACCGCCAAGCTGGAGCGCTCCCCCGCATGCGACGCTTTTTCGTCTGGTCCGCCCTCGCCGCCGTCATCGGGCTCGCGCTCGCGGGCGGGGGTTACTGGGCGTACTGGAACTTCTACGCGCGCTTCCAGCCGGCCACGATCACGCGCCACCAGGCCGAAATTCAGCAACTGCTGGACGAGAGCTCGTGGATCTCCGCCGGCGGCGGCGGCGCGCCGCTGTACATCGTCGGCTATCGCGACTCCGCCGCCATGCAGCGCTACGAGCGCGAAGAGGTCCCCAAGCTGCGTGCGGCGGGCGTCGAGGCGCGCATCCTCGTCTTCGCCCGCCCCGACCGCGAGGGACTGGCCCAGTCGACGGCGGCCGAGCGCGCCACCGTGGCCGAGCTGTGGCTGAGCCGCGACTGGGTGCTGTACCAGCGCTGGACCGCGACTCCCTCGCGCAACTGGACCGCCGCGGGCATTCCCGCCGCCGACGGCAACCTCGCCCGGGCGGCGGTGGTCGAGGCGGGCCGCGATTTCGCCGCGCAGCTGGCGCGCTACCTCGGCGACGCCGGGCTGCCGGCGCGCTATCCGCTGATCGTCTGGCGCGACCGCGAGGGCTTCATGAAGGCCTGCGCCTGCTCCGACAGCCGCTCCTGGGCCTTCATCCGCGACGATCTCGACGCCCCCGACCGGATCGAGCCGGCGCCGGTGACGGCCGAGGGCGGGCCGCTGCCCTATCCTGACGGCGGGGACGCCAGCCTGCCGTATCCGACCCTGCCGCCGATCCCGCCGGCTGCGGGGGAGACGACGCCGACGGATCCGGCGGTGACCCCGGCGCCCGCTGCGCCGGCCCCGGCGGCTCGTCCCGCGCCCGCCCGTCCGACCACCCCGCCGCCACCGCCCAAGGCCCGGCGCAGCGACGACACCACCTTCTTCTGAGCCGGCCGAGGTCGGTGCGTGTCGCCGGATTCCCCTGCGGCGGTCGGGTTGAGCAATTCGACCCGCGATGGAGCCAGTCCACCCCCGATGTCTCGCAAATGGACCCGGGCGCGCAAATCGACTCGCGCGGTAGAGCCAATCCACCCCCTGATGTCTCGCTCCCGGATCGTGACCGATAGGCTCAGAGGGCCCGGTCGCAGACCTCGATCAGGCGGCCCACGTCGGCCTCGTCCTGGTACAGGCCGAAGCCGAAGCGGATCACGTCGTCGCGCACGTCGGCGACCACGCCCGCCTCGATCAGCCGCGCCTTCCACAGCGCCGCGTCGGCGTGGCGCAGGGCGAGGAACCGCGCCCGCGCCGCATCGTCGCCGACCGGATTGAGGATCGCGGCCTCGGCGAGCGGTCCGGCCAGGCCGTCGCCGACGGCGCCCTGGAACGCGCGCATCAGGGCGTGGGCATGGGCCGAGACGTCGGCCGTCGTCAGCCCGGCCGCGGCCAGCATGCGGCGCACGCCGTTGAAGCGGTAGAGGGCGGTGAAGTCCGAGGTCGCGCCCCAGAAGCGGCCGGCGTCGGCGCGGTACTGCACCCCGCCCGGCGGCCCCTCCAGATCCCCGAACTCGGCGAACCAGCCGGTGATCACCGGCCGGGGACAGAAGCCCGGCGGAGCGTGCAGGAAGGCCGCGCCCTCGCCCGCCATGGCGTATTTGTAGCCGCCCGCCAGATAGAAGACCCGGTCCGCCACGCCCGAAAGGTCGGTCGGCCGGGCCATGAAGCCGTGGTAGCCGTCGATGACGACCCACGGGCCGTCGGGATCGGCCAGCGCGGCCAGCTCCGCAATCTCGTCGAACACCTGGCCGGTGCGGAAGAAGACCTGGCTGACCAGGATCAGGTCGTAGCCGCCGCCGCGCGCGGCCTCGACGAAGCGATCGGCGAAGCTGTCGAAGGGCTCCAGCGGAACGCGCGTCACCGCCGCCTCGCCGGCCTCCTCCCAGCGTTCGCCCTGACGGCGGAAGGAATGGAACTCGCCGTCGGTCGACAGGATGCGGACCGGCCGCCGCGCCACGCCCGAGACGAGGCGCAGCAGGAAGTCGTGGGTGTTGGAGGCGAACACCACCGTATCCGGCGACGGCAGGTTCAGTTCGGCCGCCACGTGCCGCTGCGCCTCGGGCACGACCTGGCCGAAGATCAGATCCCACTTGCGGTCGGCGAAGCGATTGGCCTCCTCCCAGGCGCGGACCTGCCCCTCGAAGCTGGCGTCCGGCCACAGGTGATGGCTGTGGGCCGCGAAATGCAGCCGGTCCGGGGCGAGCGACAGGGCGCGGGAGAAAAGGTCCTTGCGCGCCCCCGCCATGCTCAGACCAGGGCCCCGTGGCAGTGCTTGAACTTGCGGCCCGAGCCGCACGGGCAGTCGGCGTTGCGCGGCGTGCGCTGCCAGCCCGGCGGCAGGGCCTCGACCGGAAGGCGGGCGCGATCCTCGCCCTGCAGCAGGCCCTCGGGCAGCTGGCCGGCGGGATTGGCCATCTCGTTCTCGCCGGTGCCGGGGTTGAGGTGGATCTCCTGGAACTCGGGCAGCTCCATCGGCGGCGGCGGGGCCTCGAAGCGGAACTCCACCGTCATCAGCCAGCGGGTCACGTTGTGACGCAGCTCGTAGAGCAGCGTCTCGAACAGGTTGAAGGCCTCGGTCTTGTACTCGTTCAGCGGATCGCGCTGGCCGTAGCCGCGCAGGCCGATGACGCCGCGCAGGTGATCCAGGTGCACGAGGTGCTCCCGCCACTGCATGTCGATCATCTGCAGCAGGAACTGCTTTTCGAGATTGCGGGTCTGCTGCTCGCCGACCAGCTGCAGGCGCTCGGCGGCGCGGGCGTCGGCGGCGGCGACGATCCGCTCCTCGATCTCCTCGTTCGAGACGCCCTCCTCGGCCGCCCAGTCGGCCAGCGGCAGTTCGAGCCCGAGGGTGTGGCGGACCTTCTCGTCCAGCCCCTCGATGTCCCACTGCTCGGCGTAGGCCTTGGGCGGCATGTGCTTTTCGACGAGGTCGGAGATCACGTCGTTGCGGAACTCGCCGACCAGCTCCGACAGGTCCTCCGCGTCCATGAACTCCTGGCGCTGCTCGAACACGGCCTTGCGCTGGTCGTTCACGACGTCGTCGTACTTCAGCAGGTTCTTGCGGATGTCGTAGTTGCGGGTCTCGACCCGCTTCTGGGCGGTCTCGACGGCGCGGTTCAGCCACGGGTGGGAGATCGCCTCGCCCTCCGCGACGCCGAAGGTCTTCATGATCGAATCCAGACGATCGCCGGCGAAGATGCGCAGCAGATCGTCCTCGCAGGACAGGAAGAATTTCGACGTGCCGGGGTCGCCCTGACGGCCGGTGCGGCCGCGCAGCTGGTTGTCGATGCGGCGGCTCTCGTGGCGCTCGGTGCCCAGCACGAACAGACCGCCGGCGGCCAGCGACCGCTCCTTCTGGACGGCGATGTCGGCCTTGAATTCGGCCTCCTGGGCCGCCTCCATTTCGGGCGTCACCTCGATGGCCATGTTGCGCTGGTCGAGGCGCCACTTCTGCATGCGCATCTCGAGGTTGCCCCCGAGCTGGATGTCGGTGCCGCGGCCAGCCATGTTGGTGGCGATGGTCACCGCGCCGGGCAGGCCGGCGTCGGCGACGATGTAGGCCTCCTGCTCGTGCTGGCGGGCGTTCAGGACGCTGTGCGGAATGCCGCGGCCGGTCTTCACCTCGACGTCGAAATCCTCGTCCTTCAGCGCGTGGTAGGCCTTCTTCGCCGCCGCGCGGACCTTGGGGTCGTCGCTGCGCGCCTCGGCCTCGAGGTGGGCGTGCTGCGGCTTCAGGGTCTTGATCCGGACCTCGTATTCGTAGGTCTCGAGCAGCTTCGACAGGGTCTCCGACTTCTCGATCGACACGGTGCCGACGAGGATCGGCTGGCCCCTGACGTGGCATTCGGCGATCTGGGCGGCGATGGCCCGGTTCTTTTCGGCCTCGGTGCGATAGATCTCGTCGTCGTGGTCGATGCGCTGCACCGGCCGGTGCGTCGGCACCTCCAGCACGTCCATCTTGTAGATGTCCAGGAACTCCTGCGCCTCGGTCGCCGCCGTGCCGGTCATGCCCGACAGCTTCTCGTAGAGGCGGAAGTAGTTCTGGATGGTCACCGAGGCCAGGGTCTGGTTCTCGGGCTGGATCTTGACGGCTTCCTTGGCCTCGATGGCCTGGTGGAGGCCTTCCGACAGGCGCCGGCCCTGCATCATGCGGCCGGTGAACTCGTCGATCAGCATGATCTCGCCGGCGCGGATGATGTAGTCCTTGTCCTTGACGTACAAGGTGTTGGCCCGCAGCGCCTGGTTGATGTGGTGCACCAGGGTGATGTTGGCCGCGTCGTACAGGCCGGTGGTGTCGGGCGCAAACAGGCCGCGCTCTTCCATGATCTGCTCGATCCGCTCGGAGCCTTCCTCGGTCAGCAGGGCCTGGCGCTGCTTCTCGTCGAGGTCGTAGGTCGCCTTGTCCTGGATCAGCTCCTTGATGATCGCGTCGACCGTCACATAGAGCTCGGACCGGTCCTCGGTCGGGCCCGAGATGATCAGCGGCGTGCGGGCCTCGTCGATCAGGATGGAGTCGACCTCGTCGACGATGGCGAAGTGGTG
>JAEYTA010000089.1 GCA_023434265.1 Pseudomonadota bacterium | reverse complement strand
ATCTTCCTCGGCCAGTCCTTCCTGCACCAGAGCCTGAACCGGCTGGCGGAGACCGACGGGCGCTTCGTCGTCTGGGGCGCCCAGATGGCCGACCAGCTCTACTGCTCGGTGGGATCGGACAACCTGGCCGGCGGCCGGCGCGCCACCCGGCACCTGGCGCGGCTGGGCCGCAAGCGCATCGTCTTCCTCGGCGACCTCGACCCCCCCGAGGCGATGCAGCGTCACCGCGGCTACCTGGAGGCGCTGGAGCAGACCGGGCTGGGGGTCGATCCGGACCTGATCATCGAGGCTCACTTCGAGGTCGAGTCCGCCGAGGCTTCGGTCGACGGGCTGATCCGGCGCGGGGTGGATTTCGACGGCGTCGTCTGCGCCTCCGACCAGATCGCGCTGGGGGCGGTGCGGGCCCTGCTGCACGCCGGCCTGCGGGTGCCGGAAGATGTCTCGGTGGTCGGCTTCGACAATGTGCCGTTCAGCCGCTACGCCCGCCCGGCCCTGACCACCATCGCCCAGGACACCATGAAGGCCGGGCGCCTGCTGGTGTCCAAGCTGATCGACAACCCGGGCGACTCCGTCGGCCGGTCGGAGCGAATCCCGACCGACCTGATCGTGCGCGAGAGCTGCGGCGGGTAGGGTCATCCTTCCGCCAGCACCACGCCGGCCATCGGCGGAAGGGTCCCGGCCGAGCCGGCGGGGAGGTTGACGCTTTCGACCAGCCGCCAGCCGGCGGGCGCGGTCCAGGCGGCGGGCCCGTGGCCGAGGTTGAAGGCGCACAGCAGGCGCTCGCCGCCGAGGGCGCGCTCGAAGCAGATCACGCCATCGGGAGAGTCCAGCAGGCGCATGTCGCCGCGGCTGAGCGCCGGGTGGGCCTTGCGCAGGGCGATCAGGCGCCGCGTGGCGTGCAGCATGGAGCCGGAATCCTGCTCCTGCCGGTCGACGGCCAGCGGCACATGGCGGGGATCGAGCGGCAGCCACGGCTCGGCGGTGGAGAAGCCGGCCTGAGGCGCGCCGGCGCGCCAGGGCATCGGCGTGCGGGCCCCGTCCCGGCCGAGGGTCTGCGGCCAGTTGGCGATGGCCTCGGGATCCCGCAGCCGTTCGAACGGGACCTCGCCCTGCGGCAAGCCCAGCTCCTCGCCGTAGTAGACGAAGACGTTGCCGCGCAGGCACATGAGCAGCAGCATGGCCATTTCGGCGAAGGCGCGCGGGTCGCGCTCGCCGGCCCAGCGCGAGATGGCGCGTGGCGCGTCATGGTTGGAGAAGGTCCACGACGGCCAGCCCTGGCCGTCGTGGCCGTGCCAGGCCTCAGCCCCCTCGCGCACCAGCTGCCCCTCCAGCGCCGGGGCGTAGAGGTAGAGGAAGCCGTAGGCGCTGTTCAGATGGTCGTCGCCGGCCGTAAAGGCCTGCATCTCGCGCTCGGCGTGGTCGCCGCCGACCTCGGCCACCGAGAAGCGGCCGCCGTAGCTGTCGGTCAGGGCGCGGATCCGTTTCAGGAAGTCGGCGATGGCTGGATGGGACTGGTTGAACACCTTGTCCTGGAAGTCGAACGGGCGGGTGCGCTTGCCGCCCGGCGGCAGCGGCGGGTTATCGCGCAGCTCCGGGTCGTGCATGGCGAAATTGATGGCGTCGAAACGGAAGCCGTCGACGCCGCGGTCGAGCCAGAAGCGCGCCACGTCCAGCAGGGCCTCCTGCACCTCGGGCAGGTGCAGGTTCAGCTGCGGCTGCTCGGGCAGGAAGTTGTGCATGTAGTACTGGCCGCGCCGGGCGTCCCAGGTCCAGGCCGGGCCGCCGAACACCGACTGCCAGTTGGTCGGCGGCGAGCCGTCGGCCCTGGCGTCGGCCCAGACGTACCAGTCGGCGCGGGGGTTGGTTCGGGACTGGCGGCTCTCGCGGAACCAGGCGTGCTGGTCCGAGGTGTGGGCGAAGACCAGGTCGGTGATGACGCGCAGGCCCAGCCGGTGGGCCTTGTCCACCAGGGCGTCGAAGTCGGCCAGCGTCCCGAAGATCGGATCGACGTCGCAGTAGTCGGCGACGTCGTAGCCGAAGTCCCGCATCGGGGAGGTGTAGAAGGGCGACAGCCAGACCGCGTCGACGCCCAGCGAGGCGATGTGCTCGAGGTGGTCGGCCACGCCCTTCAGATCGCCGACGCCGTCGCCGTTCGAGTCGGCGAAGCTGCGCGGATAGACCTGATAGATCACCGCGCCGCGCCACCAGTCGGCGGCGTCGGGGGCGGCGGCGGGGTGTTCGAGAATCTGGGCGGTCACTCGGAGCCTTCGGAAACGCAGACGACATAGCCCAGGGCGGGCACGGACAGGGAGATGGCGCCGGGCGCGGCGGCGCGGGCGGGACAGTGACCCAGCGCGGCGCGCCAGGCGAGAGAGCCGACCTCGACCGGCACGTTGACGTCGCGCGCCTCGGTCGAGGTGTTGAAGACCACCAGAGTCTCGCCGGTTTCGTCGAGCCGGGAGATGGCTAGGACGCCCGGCTCCTGGTCCGCGATGCGGACCCTGACCGCGCCGCGCCGCAGGCGAGCGTCGGCGGCGCGGACGCGGGTCATCTCGGCCATGCGGCGGTACAGGTCGGCGTTGACATCGAAGGTCCCGGAGGCCGAGCCGATGCGCCGGTCGTCGGCATAGGAGGGGACCCGGGTCTCGAACATGTCCTGCCGCGAGCGGCGGTCGTCGCCGTCGCCGGTGAAGCCCTGCTCGTCGCCGTAGTAGATCACCGGCACGCCGCGCCCCAGCAGGACGAGGGCGTAGGCGAGGGTGGCGCGGTCCAGCAGCTCGGCGTCGGAGATGTCCGGCATGGCGCGCAGGATCAGGTGGCCGATGCGGCCCATGTCATGGTTGCCGGTGAAGGTCGGCAGTCGCCGCGCCGTCTCCGCGCCGCCGGCGTAGACGGCGTCCTCCATGAGCAGATAGCCCATGGCGTCGGGGTGGCGGACGCCGGTGACCATGTCCTGCACGGTTCGCTGGTAGGCGAAGTCCAGCACGGTCGGCAGGCCGTCCACGATGGTGTGCATGGCCGCCGTGCCCGATTGAAAGTCGTAGGTCTCGCCGAAGATGTGGAAGTTGGGAACGCCGCGCGCGCGCGCCTTCTCCATGATCGCCGGCACGAAGGCCTGCCAGAATTCGGGGTTCACGTGGCGCGCCGTGTCGATGCGGAAGCCGTCGATCCCGTAGTCGTCGATCCAGGCGCCGTAGATTTCGATGAAGCCCTGGACCACGCGCGGGTGCTCGGTGAACAGGTCGTCGAGGCCGGAGAAGTCGCCGTCCAGCCGGGCCTCCGAGTACCAGGCGCTGTTGCCGCGGTTGTGGTAGTAGATCGGGTCGTTGAGCCAGGCCGGGACCTTGACCGTCTCTTCGCCGGCGGGGACCCAGGGCGTGTACGCATAGTCGGGGCGGACCAGGGTCGAGAAATCGCTGCCCGGTTCGCCGCTGAAGCCGGGATTGATCGCCTCGCCGTCCAGCCCCCCGCGCCGCTGGTACGGATAGTCGCCCTTCCAGCGGTAGCCGCAGTCGTTGGCCGGGCACTCCCGGTACCGGATGACGTCGGCGGTGTGGTTGATGACGATGTCCAGATAGACCTTGATCCCCCGCGCATGCGCCGCCTCGACGAGGTCACGAAACTCCTCGTTGGTCCCGAAGTGCGGGTCGATGCGGGTGAAATCGGTGATCCAGTAGCCGTGATACGCCGCGCTTTCGTGACCCGGGGGGCCCTGCACCGGCTTGTTGACGAAGGGCGGCGCGACCCACAGGGCGGTGACGCCCAGGGCCTGGATGTAGTCGAGCCGCTCGGTCAGGCCGCGCAGGTCGCCGCCATGGTAGAAGCCGGGGTCGGTCGGGTCGTAGCCGGTGGCGAGCCGGTCGCCCTCGAGCCCGCCGCGGTCGTTGGCCGGATCGCCGTTGGCGAAGCGGTCGGGCAACAGGAAGTAGATGACCTCGTCCTCGGGCGGCCGCTGGCGATAGTCGCCGCCCGCCTGGGCGAGGACCGGCGCGGCGAGCAGCGACACGGCGGTCGAGAGCAGGAGCGCGCGCGCAAGGCGGGCGGGGCGCCACCGTCCGGGCATGGGCTTTCCTCCGAGGCGTCCACGGACGGCATGGCCCGATGGATCAGTTTGCAAGTTTTTGCAGCGGTGCGGGGTTCTGTCAATGCGGGGAATGTCGCGTCGGAAATGCGGCAAACCGTTGCGGAATCCTTATTGTGCGCTGCGATAGAGGTCTCCCCATCGTCACATTTCCGCCACGCCTGACCCGCTGGCTGGTGAGAACCGCTTGCGTGCCTGCAAGAAGTTTGCATAACTTTGCGATGACGCTGGACGCTTCCACAGAAATGCGCCGGCCCCAGGGAGAGATGAGATGAGAACCCAGGTGACCCGGCGCGCGCGCCTTCTCGGTGGGGCCGCCCTCGGCGTGGTCGGCCTGCTGGCCTTCGCCGGCGCGGCGCAGGCGCAGAGCCAGACCCCGCAGGACGAGCCGACCGAGATCGACGAGATCATCGTCACCGGCATCCGCGGCTCGATCGAGAGCTCGATCGCCGAGAAGCGCGAGAACAGCTCGATCGTCGAGGTCGTCACCGCCGAGGACATCGGCAAGCTGCCCGACGTGTCGATCGCCGAATCGCTGGCCCGCCTGCCGGGCCTGGCCACCCAGCGCCTCGACGGCCGCGCCCAGGTGATCTCGATCCGCGGCCTGGCGCCCGACTTCACCACCTCCCTGCTGAACGGCCGCGAGCAGGTCTCGGCCGGCGACAACCGCGGCGTCGAGTTCGACCAGTATCCGTCCGAGCTGCTGGGCAGCGTGCTGGTCTACAAGACGCCCGACGCCGCCCTGATCGGCCAGGGACTCGCCGGCACCGCCGACCTGCGCACCATCCGGCCGCTGGAGTACGGCCGCCAGACCATCGCGCTGAACGCCCGCTACGAGTGGAACGACTACGGCGCGCTGAACTCGGGCACCGAGGACACCGGCCAGCGCTTCTCGGTCAGCTACATCGACCAGTTCATGGACGACACCCTCGGCGTGGTGCTGGGCTACGCCCACATGTCGACGCCCTACCAGGCCGAGCGCTTCAACGCCTGGGGCTATCCCAACTCGGGTCCGGGCGGCGAGCTGCTGATCGGCGGCGCCAAGCCCTACGTCCAGTCCAGCGAACTGGTCCGCGACGGCTATCTGGCGACCATCGAATACCGCCCGAACGACCGCTGGCGCTCGACCTTCGACGCCTTCTACTCCGAGTTCGACAACACCCAGATCCTGCGCGGCATCGAATTCCCGCTGGCGTGGGGCGGCTCGGCCGGCGCCTGCCCGGGCGCCCCCGGCGTCTGCCGCCCGGCGCCCGCCCTGCGTCCCGGCTACACGGTCGAGGACGGCGTGATCGTCGCCGGCACCTTCGACAACGTGAAGGGCGTCGTGCGCAACGACGGCAACCGCCGCACGGCCGAGCTGACCTCGGTGGGCTGGAACAACGAGTTCCAGCTGACCGACAATTGGACCGCCACCTTCGACCTCAGCTTCTCCAAGGCCGACCGCACCGACGTGGTGCTCGAGACCAACGCCGGCACCGGCCGCAACATCGACGGCGTGCTGGATACCCTCAGCTTCGTGACCACGCCGGAAGGCACGACCTTCACCTCGGCGCTGGACTATTCCGACCCGACCCTGATCCTGCTGACCAGCGCCCAGGGCTGGGGCGGCGGCGTCTATCCGTCCGGCATCGAAGGCGGCCAGGACGGCTTCATCAACAGCCCGTCGATCGTCGACGAGCTGACCGCGGTCCGCCTCGACCTGGAGCGCACCTACGACGAGGGTCCGTTCACGCGCTTCGCCTTCGGCTTCAACCTGACCAGCCGCGACAAGGAGCTGGAGCTCGAGCGCTTCTACCTGTCGCTGGCCGCCAACCGCGCCGATCCGCTGCACAACACCAGCGTGCCGGTGCCCAGCCAGTTCCTGCTCGACCCGACCGACCTGACCTACCTCGGGCTCGGGCCGATGATCAGCTACGACCCGTTCGCCCTGGTCGATAGCGGCATCTACGATCTGCTGGCCCCGCAGGACGACAACCTGCTGGCCTTCGACTGGGCGGTCTCGGAAGAGGTGTTCACCGGCTACTGGATGGCTGACATCGACAGCACGATGTTCGGCCTGCCGCTGACCGGCAACATGGGCTTCCAGGTCGTGCACACCGACCAGAGCTCGGACGGCACCGTCGCGGCCGGCAATCCGGCCGTGCCCCAGCCGGTCTCGGACGGCGACGACTACACCTACCTGCTGCCGAGCGCGAACCTGTCGTTCGAGGTCGCCGACAACCTGTTCGTGCGTCTCGGGGCGGCCCGTGAGCTGGCCCGCCCGCGGATGGACCAGATGCGGGCGTCGATCAACATCGACTTCAACGAGGGCCTGGCCACCAGCACCGATCCCAACATGTCGCCGTGGGGCGGCTCGGGCGGCAACCCGCGCCTGCGGCCGTGGATCGCCAACGCCGTGGACATCTCGATCGAGAAATACTTCGGCCGCCGCGGCTACGTCTCGCTGGCCGGCTTCTACAAGGACCTCGAGAGCTACATCTACGACCAGCAGACGCTGACCGACTTCACCGGCTACCCCTACACGGGCGGCACGGCGCCGACGCTGACCACCGGCTATCTGTCCACGCCGCAGAACGGCGAGGGCGGGGTGATCCAGGGGCTCGAGTTCGCCCTGTCGGTGCCGTTCGACATGATCTGGGAGCCGCTGGAAGGCTTCGGCATGACCTTCAGCGCCTCGCTGACCGACAGCGACATCGTCCCTAACCCGGGCAGCCCCTCGACGCCGCTGCCGGGCCTGTCGGAGAAGGTCGGCAACCTGACCGTCTACTACGAGCGCGACGGCTTCCAGGCCCGGATCTCGAACCGCTACCGGTCGGAGTTCCTCGGCGAACTGTCCGGCGTCGGCACCGACCGCATCCAGCGGATGGTCGACGAGGAGAACGTGGTCGACGCCCAGATCGGCTACGAGTTCCAGTCCGGTCCGATGGAAGGCCTGTCGATCCTGGCGCAGGTCAACAACCTGACCGACGAGCAGTTCAAGACCTTCGAGAACAACGATCGTCGCCGCGTCATCGACTACCAGCAGTACGGGCGCACCTTCCTGGTCGGTCTGAACTACCGCTACTGACCGTCCCAACCGGTCGGACGCGACAGGGGGCCGCTCCGGGAGACCGGAGCGGCCCTTGCCGCGTCCGGGGACGGGAACCGGCCACTTTTGGTTACGATTTCCGTCAAAGCGCTGGACGGGCGCGCCCCCGGATGAAACCAAGGGCGGAACGGCCGCGCGCGTGGGACGCCGGCCATGGGGAGTGAGATGACCGACACGACGAGCGCGACACCGTCGCGAGCCCAGGGCACGGGCCTGGCCTTCGCCTATGTGACCACCCTGTTCTTCGCCTGGGGCTTCGCCACCTCGCTGATCGACCCGCTGATCGCGGCGGTGCGCAAGGTGTTCGACCTGTCGACGGCCGAGGCCATGCTGACCGCTTCGGCGTGGTTCATCGCCTATGCGGTGGTGTCGGTGCCGGCGGCGGCGGTGCTCGGCAAGCTGGGCTACAGCCGCTCGATCATCTCGGCGCTGGCGGTGATGGTGCTGGGCTGCCTGATCGTGCCGGTGGCGACCATCGTCGACTGGTATCCGGGCGTGCTGATCGCCCTGTTCGTCATCGCCTCGGGCGTGACCCTGCTGCAGGTGGCGGCCAACCCGCTGGTCGCCGCGCTGGGCTCGCGCAAGAGCTCGCACGCGCGGCTGAACTTCTCCCAGTTCTTCAACTCGCTGGGCACCACGGTCGGACCGTACCTCGGCTCGACGGTGCTGCTGACCGGCGGGGTGTTCGCCGCCGGGGCGGTGGTCACCGCGGCGACGCGCGATGAGTCGCTGCGCAGCATCGACTTCGCCTTCCTGGCGCTGGGCGGCTTCTTCGCGGTCGTGGCCTTCTTCATCTTCACGGCGCGGAAGAAGATCAACGCGGCCGCCGCCGGGGCCGAGGAAAGCGGCGGCATCGGCTCGCTGTTCAAGGCGTTCAGCTCGCCCTGGGCCCTGTTCGGCGCTTTCGCCATCTTCATCTACGTCGGCTCGGAAGTGACCATCGGCGGCCTGCTGACCAACTTCCTGCACAGCCCGACCATCCTGAACATCCCCGAGGCCGACGCCGGCCGGATGGTCAGCTTCTACTGGGGCGGCGCCATGGTCGGCCGCTTCCTCGGCGCGCTGCTGCTCACCCGCGTCCGCGCCGGCGTGCTGCTGACCGTCAACACCGCCATCGCCGCCGCGCTCTGCCTGGTGGTGACCCAGACGACCGGCGAGACGGCGGCCTATGCGGCGATCGCGGTCGGCTTCTTCAACTCGATCATGTTCCCGACGATCTTCACCCTGACGCTGGAGCGCTCGGGCGCGCCGGCCTCGGCCACCTCGGGCCTGCTGTGCACGGCCATCGTCGGCGGCGCCGTGCTGCCTCCGATCGCCGGCCTGCTGGTCGACGACGTCGCGGCGGTGTTCAACCCGGCCTTCTACGTGCCGCTGGTCGGCTATGCCCTGCTGACGGTGTTCGCCGTGGCCTCGGCGCGGTCGAAGGCGCGCGAGGGCGACGTGGTGGCTTCGCCCACCTCGCACTGATCCTCCGGTCGCCGGGGATCGCAGGGCCGTCGGGGCATCCCCGACGGCCCTTGCGCGTTCGAGGCGGGGCGTCCCAGACTGCGGGCGTCGCCGGGGAGCCGCATGCGCCGTCGCCTGATCCGAAGCCTGATCGCCGCCCTGCTGCTGGCCCTGACCGCCGGCCCGGCCTGGGCGGCGGTGACCCTGACCTTCTACGCCCACCCCGGCGCGCGCATCCGCGGCGGCGATCTGCTGTTCCCGCACGCCTTCGTGCACGCCACCGGCGCCCTGGACGACACCGGCGAGGTGGTGGACTGGGCGGCGGGATTCACGGCGAAGAATCCCGGGCCGCACCTGCTGTTCACGCGCGGGACCGGCGCGGTGCTGGAGCCGGACCCCCGCTACGTCGGCGAGGGTCAGCCCTATCTGACGCTGGTCGTCGACGACGCCGTCTACCGGGCCGTGCGGGCGCGCGCCGACTGGTGGAACGGGCCGGAGGGCTCGGTCTACGACCTGCGCCGGCGCAATTGCATCAGCTTCGTCGCCGATCTGGCCCGACTGGCGGGCCTGCAGACGGCGGACGAGCCCTCGATGAAGCCCGGGACCTTCCTCGAGGCCACCGCGGCGTTGAACCCGGCGGCGGCCTGGACAGGCGCCCCGGCCGCGCCCGACCCGATCGCTGCGCCGCCGCCCGTGGTGGTGGTGGTCGCGCCGTCGACGGCCGAGCCCATTTCCTGACCTAGGCGTCCGCCCACATGCCGTTGGCCTTGAGGAAGTCCTCGTGCGCCGGCAGGGCGTCGACCGCCCGGCGCTGGGCTTCGGCGAGACGGGACAGGCCGGCGGCGGCGCGGTCGAGGTCCGAGTACGCATACAGGGGGTTCGGCCCGCGTGGGACGATCCCCTGTCCGTACATCACCGCCAGCCACGAGCTCTGGCTGAAGTATTCGTCAGCCCCGACCTGGTAGAGCAGGCCGCGATCGCGGAAGGCCTCGACCCGCTCGGCGAGGCTGTCGGGGATGCGCATCGTCGCCGCCTGCCGCCAGAAGGGCGAGTCGTCGCGCTGGGTGGCGTGGTAGTGCAGGATGACGAAGTCGCGGATCAGCTCGACCTCGCGCCCGAGGCGGCGATTGTAGGTCTCGATGTTGACCGGGCTGAAGTCCTTGTCCGGGAAATGCTGCAGCAGCCGGAACAGGCCGGCCTGGACGAGGTGGATGCTGGTCGACTCCAGCGGTTCGATAAAGCCGTTGGACAGACCCAGCGCCACGACGTTTCGGTCCCACAGCTTGCGGCGGCGGCCAGTGACGAAGCGCAGCACGCGCGGCTCGGCCAGCGGCGCGCCCTCCAGATTGGCCAGCAGCGTCTCCCGGGCGCGGTCGTCATCGACGAAGGCCGAGCAGTAGACGTGGCCGTTGCCGGTGCGGTGCTGCAGGCCGATGCGCCACTGCCAGCCCGCCTCGTGCGCCGTCGACTTCGTATAGGGCCGCACCGGGCCGGTCTTCTCGCAAGGCACGGCGACGGCGCGGTCCATCGGCAGCCAGTGCGACCAGTCCTCATAGCCGGCCTTCAGGGCCCCCTCGATGAGCAGGCCGCGGAAGCCGGAGCAGTCGATGAACAGGTCGGCTTCCAGCACCCGGTCGTCGGCCAGCTTCACGCCCGAGACGAAGCCGTCCTCGGGTCGCTGCAGCACCTCGACCACCTTGCCCTCGATGCGCCGGACGCCGCGGCCCTCGCAGACCTTGCGCAGGTATTTCGCGTAGAGGGTGGCGTCGAAATGGTAGGCGGTGAACAGGCTGTTCAGCGGTGAACCGGGCCGGGGGTCGCGCAGCCCGACCTTGCCGGCCTCGGCGGCGCGCCAGCAGATCGAATAGTCGCCCAGCGGCCCGGCGCGGTCCTTCTCGCGCAGGGCCAGCCAGGTTTGCTGGAAGTCCCCCAGCGTGGCGCCGGCGCCGAACACGCCGAACGGATGGATATAGCGATGGCCGAGGCGACCCCAGTTCTCGAAGGCGATGGCGACCTTCAGCGTCGCCCGGGTCTCGCGCATGAACTCGGCCTCGTCGAGACCGACCAGGGCGTTGAAGTCGCGGATCGGCGGCACCGTCGCCTCGCCGACGCCGACGATGCCGATCTCCTCGGACTCGACCAGCGATACTGTCGCGTTCGGCCCCAGGGTGCGTTGCAGGGCGGCGGCGACCATCCAGCCGGCGGTCCCGCCGCCGACGATGAGGATGTTGCGGACGGGTTCGGCCATGACGGCGTCCTGATGTAGAGAACGGAATCATCATAGGCGAACGGCGAGGCTTGTAGAGTCCGGTTCTGCGAGCGGTTCACGAGGAGCCACGGCATGGCGATCTATCCGGTGGTGCTGTGCGGCGGGGCCGGCACGCGGCTGTGGCCGGCGTCGCGGCCCGAGCGGCCCAAGCAGTTCCTCGATCTGGTCAGCGAGTCCTCCCTGTTCCAGGAGACGGTGCGCCGCGTCGCGCCCCTGGCGGCGGACGGGGGCAGGGTACTGGTGGTGGCGGGCCGCGACCACGCCGCCTCGATCGCCGAGCAACTGGGCGGCGCGTCGGCGGTGCTGCTGGTCGAGCCGGCCGGTCGCGACTCCGCGCCGGCGATGGCGGCGGCGGCGGAATGGATCGCCCGTCGCGATCCCGCCGGCGTGGCCCTGTTCGTCGCCTCCGACCATCACATCCCCGACGCCGAGGGCTTTCGTTCGGCGGCGCGGGAAGGGGCCGCCGCGGCCGCCGGGGGGCGCATCGTCACCTTCGGGGTGCGGCCCACCGACCCGTCCTCGGCCTATGGCTACATCCAGCCCGAGGGCCCCGGCCTGTCGCCGGTGAAGCGGTTCGTGGAAAAGCCCGACCGGGCCCGGGCCGAGACCTATGTCGCCGCCGGCTATCTGTGGAACAGCGGCAACTTCGCGGTTCGCGCCGACGTGCTGCTGGGCGAGCTGGACGCGCTGGCGCCCGAGGTTTCCGGCGCCGTGCGGGCCGCGCTTCCAGCCGGTGAAGAGGCCGTGGTCGAACTGGGCGAGGCCTTCCTCGAGGCCCCGCGCATCTCGATCGACTATGCGGTGATGGAGAAGAGCCGCCGCGTGTCGGTGCTGCCGGTCGGCTTCGGCTGGTCCGACCTCGGGGCCTGGGATGCGGTTGCCGCCACCGGCGGGGCCAGCCGCGGCCTGTGGGTCGGCGGCGACGGCGACGGGGCGAACCTGGTCCGCGCGGCCGAAGGCATGGTCATCGCCACCGCCGGGGTGTCGGACCTGGCCATCATCGCCGAGCCCGACGCGGTTCTGGTCTGTCACCTCAGTCGCTCGCAGGAGGTGAAGGGGCTGGTCGAGCGGCTGCGCGAGCTGTCGCCGGGCCACCTGCACGGCGGGGCGGGCGGGGCGGCCTCCTTCGCCGAACGGGCCCGGGCGTTCGACCGCTGGATGCGGCTGGAGGCCCTGCCGCTGTGGGCGACCCTGGGCGTCGACGCCGACGGCGGCTTCCGCGAGGCGATCGCCCACGACGGGACGCCGGCGGCGACCTTCCGCCGGGCCCGGGTGCAGGCGCGCCAGGCTTGGGTCTACGCCGTCGCCGGCCAGGCCGGCTGGGACGGCCCCTGGCGCCGGCTGGTCGGGGAGGGGCTGGACCGCTTCGAGGCGACCAACCGCCGGCCCGACGGCCTGTACCGCACCCGCGTGTCAGGGACGGGCGAGGCGCTGGACGACACCGCCTCGCTCTACGACCAGGCTTTCGCCCTGCTGGCCTTCGCCGCCGCCGCCGAGGCGGGGGTGGAGCCGGCGCGGATGGCCGCGCGCGCCCATGCCCTGCGCGCGGCGCTGGCC
>JAEYTA010000061.1 GCA_023434265.1 Pseudomonadota bacterium | reverse complement strand
CGTCCAGCTTCAGCGCGGTCAGACCGGTGCAGACCCCGTCCTGCATGATCAGGTCGAGGCCGAAATACTCGACGAAGAACTCGACCTCGCGGCGCACCGACTGGCCGTAGAGGGTGTGCAGGATGGCGTGGCCGGTGCGGTCGGCGGCGGCGCAGGTGCGCTGCACCGGGCCCTCGCCGAAGTTGCGGGTCATGCCGCCGAAGGCGCGCTGGTAGATGCGGCCGTCCTCGGTGCGGCTGAACGGCACGCCCCAGTGCTCGAGCTCGTAGACCGCCTTCGGCGCGTTGCGGACCAGGTATTCGATGGCGTCCTGGTCGCCCAGCCAGTCCGACCCCTTGACGGTGTCGTACATGTGCCACTGCCAGGAGTCCTCGCCCATGTTGCCGAGCGAGGCGGAGATGCCGCCTTGGGCGGCGACGGTGTGCGATCGGGTCGGGAAGACCTTGGTGACGCAGGCGACCTTCAGGCCCTGCTGGGCGGCGCCGAGGGCGGCGCGCAGGCCGGAGCCGCCAGCCCCGAGCACCACGACGTCATAGGCGTGATCGACGAATTCGTAGGCAGGCGAATTGGGGGCGGCCAACGATCAGGCTCCGAGACCGGCCGGGAGCGGGGCCGAGCCCAGCGCCAGGCGCACGATGAAGAAGACGCCGGCCGCGGCCAGCAGGAGGCACAGCGCCCCGATGAGCGCCAGCAGGGCGGTGCGGGACGACGGCTTGTGGATGTAGTCGTCGACGATGACCTTCAGGCCCATGTTCATGTGCCAGGCCGAGATCAGGAGGGTGATCGCCAGCAGGACGGCGTTGATCGGCGAACGGAACCAGTCGAGAGCGCCGTCGTACCCGCTGCCCGACAGGGCCCAGGCGCTCCACAGCCCCCACAGCGCCAGCGGGACCAGCACCACGGAGGAGAGGCGTTCGGCCTTCCACTCTCCGGCGCCCTCGCGCTCGGAGACCTTGACGTGCTTCACGTAGCGGGCCGGCTTGCTCACAGGACCACCTTTCCGGAGGCGAACAGGGCGGCCCAGAAGCCGACGGCGACGATCCCGGCCGCGATCAGGCTGACCCAGGTCAGGTTGTTCGCGGCCTTCGGCGTCAGGCCCGAGCCGGCGTCCCAGATCAGGTGCCGGACGCCTGCGGTGAGGTGATAGGCGGCGGCGCAGGTGATCCCGAACCAGACGACAAGGCCGAGCGGCGAGCCCATGAAGCCGGCGTAGGCGGCGTAGGCGTCCGGGCCCATGGCCGCGGCGGCCAGCCAGGCGCCGATGAACAGGGTCCCGACCGACAGGGCCCCGGCGGCGACGCGGTTCAGGATCGAGCCCCACATGGTGATGTGGAAGCGCCAGACCTGCAGGTGAGGGGACAGGGGCCGCACGCGGCCGTTGGGCTGACGCACGAAACGGCCGGTCTGGTCGGTCGTCGGATCGTTGGAGGCGTCGCCCGGGAGGGGAGGGCTCGACATGATGCGAATGGTTCTCAAAAACCCGAGCGAAATCAGCCGCCCGCTATCGGTGTACCGGCTTTAGTCAGCGCGAGCCGGGGGGTCAACGCGGCCAAGGTCGACAGGACCCTTGTCCCGACGGCGGGACGTAAGCGCGGAGTCGATCACGATTTCGCGTGTGACCTGTCCGCACTTGGCGCGGGGCCCGGGAGACGGCAACCTCGGGTCATGTCGGGGATCATCGCAGCCGCGTTCGCGGCCCTGCTGGCGCAGCAGGCTGCGCCGCACCCATCCACCCAGGTTCTGTACGAACCGCCGGCGATCCGGCCGTTTGAGCCGCCGTCCGACTTCGGTCGCGAGGTCGCCGAGGGCGACGACGCGGGTGAGGCCCACCGCCGGCCGCTGGACGCGCCGGTGACGGTCGACGCCTATGCCCGCTCCTACGAACTCAGCCCGGCCGACGCCGAGGTGGCCTACGACCAGGGCGTCGCCTCTGCCGAGATCCGCGCCGATCAGGAGGCCGGGCCGCTGGACGGTTCCTGGCGGGCGACCGGGCGGGACGGGACGGTGCTGTTCGACCTCGTGCTGAGCGACGCCGGCGGCCTCGTCGAGGGCGGCTGGCGCAATGCGGAGGGGGCGGGCGTGGCGGTGGTCGAGGACGGGACGCTGCGCCTCGACGGGCTGGGCGCCGCGACCCTGGAGCGCGACGACGCCGGGTGGCGGGGCCGATTGCGCGGCGAGGGCCGCGCCCGCGACCTGGTCCTCAGCCGCCCCGATTGACGCGCAGGCCGGACAACACGAGCTGAAGCGCCTGGGCGCCGTAGGGTAGCGCCGCGCCACGACCCCAGACGGGATCGGGCCACAGGCCGTCGTCGTGGCGGCGGCCGACGACGTGGACGTGCAACTGGGCGGTGACGTTGCCGAGTGCGGCGACGTTGAGCTTCTGCACCGGGCGGCCGGCGGCGGCGGCGATGTCGCGAACCACCTGGCCGGCGCGGACCACCTCCTCCATCAGGGCGGCGCGTTCAGACGGTGTGAGGTCCTCGATCTCGTGCAGGCCTGCCCGCCGCGGGATCAGGATCAGCCACGGGAAGCGGGCGTCGTCCTGCAGCCGGACCTGGCAGAGCGGCCAGTCGAAGGCGAGGACCGAGCCGGTCTCGAAGGCGGGGTCGATCTGGAAGGCGGCCATGCGCCCCGGTCGCGCAGCCGCGCCGGGGCGTCAAGGGCCGTCAGTCGAGGGCGTAGACCACGCAGGCCTGATCGGTCAGCTCGCGCAGCGGCGGCTGGAGCGCCAGGCGGGCCGCCTCGATCTGCTGCTCGGTCGGCGCGCCGCGGGGCGCCATGGCCGGAGGCGGCGGCGGCGGGGCGGGGGGCGGAACGAAGGCCGGCGCGAAATCGACGTCCGTGGCGAGGCCGCCCGAGCCGTACGCGGGCCAGCCGGCCAGGACGTCGGTCTCGCAGGCGCGGCCGGTCGGGTCGATCACCTTGACGGCGCCGAGGCTGGCGCCCGCGTTGGCGGCAGCCTCGCGCGCGCGCCGGGCCGCGTCGCGCACGGCCTCGCCCTGCAGCCAGGTCTTCACCGCGTTGTCGGGCTCAAGGTGGAAGGAGACCTGGCCGATGGAGGTCGGCTGGGCGGCGACCACCGTGGCGTAGACCCGCTCCAGCACCCGGCTGTCGCGGACCGTGACGCTGATCGTGGCGTCGGCCTGGTAGCGTTCGATGCGGTCCGAGCGGGCGTTGTCGCGGAGCACGCCGTTCTCGTCGCGGTACTGGTCGTAGAGCGGGCGGGTGGCGACGGTGGTCTCGACCCGCACGGCGTCGACCCCATAGGAGCCCAGCGTCTGGCTGAGGGCGCGGATCTGGTCGGCGGCCTTCGCGGAGGCCTCCGCGGCGGTGCGGTCGATCGACTGGAACGAGGCCGCGAAGGAGGCGCGGTTGGCCGGCACCTGGGTGCGCACGTGACCGATCGACGCAATCACCGGGTCTCGCATCCACCAAGGGGCGGGCACGTAACGCTCGCCGATCGTGGCGGGCGGCGTCTGGGCAAGGGCGACAGCCGGCAGGGCGGTGGCGGCGACGAGGGCGGCGGCGATCAGGCGGCGCATGGAAGACTCCTCTGTGGTCGGGCCCACGGTGGCGGCGGCCGCCGCCGTCGTAAAGGGCGGCCAGGGTGATCGTCAGGCGGCGTCAGCCTATCGAAGCCATAAAAACTATCTATCGCCGAATGCGGTTTCCAATCATTGACTTTGTGCAGTGCAACAGCCAAATCGGGGCTCGCAGCGCCGCTCCCCCGGCGCTTCCGGATTCCAATCAGACAACCGTTCGAGGAGAACAGCACATGCTGGGCGTCGGTCAGAAACTGCCTGAATTCAAGATCATCGGCGTGAAGCCGGGCTTCAACAGCCACGAGGAGAACGGCGTCTCGGCGTTCGAGCCGATCACCAACGAGAGCTTCGAGGGCAAGTGGAAGGTGATCTTCTTCTACCCGAAGGACTTCACCTTCGTGTGCCCGACCGAGATCGCCGAATTCGCCAAGCTCGGCCGTGACTTCGAAGACCGCGACACCGTCGTGCTCGGCGGCTCGACCGACAACGAGTTCGTCAAGCTGGCCTGGCGCCGCGACCACGCCGACCTGAACAAGCTGCCGATCTGGCAGTTCGCCGACAACGGCGGCAAGTTCGCCCGCGAACTGGGCGTCCTCAACGAGGAAGAGGGCGTCGCCCTGCGCGCCACCTTCGTGGTCGACCCGCACAACGTCGTCCAGCACGTCTACGTCACCAACCTGAACGTCGGCCGCGCGCCGGCGGACACCCTGCGCGTCGTCGACGCCCTGCAGACCGACGAGCTGTGCGCCTGCAACCGCCCGGTGGGCGGCGAGACCCTGGCGGCGTAACAGTAGCGCCAGCGTCTTCCTGACAGGCGGCGGCGCAAGTCGCCGCCTGTTTTGTTTCCGGCTGCGCCGACACCCGGCTCGCGGAGCCTCGCTTCCCGGGCGCGCCTGTTTTGAAGGATCCCTCCATGTCGATCGACGCCCTGCGCGACCTCATTCCCGCCTACGGCAAGGACATCTCGCTGAACCTCTCGTCGCTGGCCAGCGAGACGGTGCTCAACGACCAGCAGAAGTGGGGCTGCTTCCTGGCTTCGGCCCACGCCATCGGCGTCGCCCCGGTGGTCAGGGCCATCGAGGCCCAGGCCTCGACCGTGCTGTCGCCCGAGGCGATGAACGCAGCCAAGGCCGCCGCCGCCATCATGGGCATGAACAACATCTACTACCGGTCGCTGCACCTGATGAAGAACCCGGAGTACACGACCATTCCGGCGAAGCTGCGGATGAACATTATCGGCAACCCGGGCGTGGAGAAGATGGACTTCGAGCTTTGGTCGACGGCGGTGTCGGCGATCAACGGTTGCGGCGCCTGCCTCGACGCCCACGAGGGCGAGCTGCGCAAGCACGGCGTCGCCGCCACCCAGGTGCAGGCGGCGCTGCGCATCGGCGCGGTGGTCCACGCCGCCAGCCGGATCGTCGCCTCGGAGACGGCGCTGGCCTAGGGAGCCGGCGCCTGCGCGGCCAGGCGTTTCGGCGCCTGGGCGCGGTAGCTCTCGTCGATCCACGCCCGGAACATGGGCATCGGATCGCCGCCGCCCCGGGGCCAGACGGCCGTGACCCAGCCGCTCTTGCCGAGGCCGTACCCGGTCGGCGTGACGAACGGCAATTCGCGCGCCTCGGCGGCGGTGAAGGGCAGCTTGCAGGACAGGCTGAACGGCTCGCCGGCGGCGCTGAGGTAGGCGAAGGTCTTGTCGCGCAGCGCCAGGTCGGCGTGCCCGGGCCATGGGCTTTTTAAGTGCGCCTCCGGATAGGTCAGGCCGAAGTCCCGGAGCCGATCGGCGGCGTCGGCGGGCGCGGTCACGCCGCCGGCGCTTCGGAGAGGTGGTCGGCCAGCCGGCCGAACTGCTCGGCCATGACGCCGTCGACGGGGTCGGCCATGGCCCCGGCGCCCGGGCCGGTGACGACGAAGGTCCATTTCAGCAGGCGCGCGGTGCCGTCCGCCGAGTCCGCCCAGCTCATCGTCAGAACCGCGTCCGCGCCGATGTCCTGCAGCGGGCCGAAGGGCGCGTCGAAGCGGACCATGCGCCGTTCGGGCCAGACCAGCACCGCTTCGGCGTGCTTGACCCCGCCGCCGGGCAGGGCCTCGCACCAGCAGCCGCCCGGGCGCAGATCGATGGTGATGTTGGCGGCGCTGCCGGAATAGGTGTGGGCGTCGCTCCACCAGGCGGCGGGACCGGCGATGGCGTCCAGCACGGCTTCGGGCGCCGCGGAGACCGCGCGCTCGTAGGTCAGGGTGAAGCCGTTCTCTGAGCGGCTCGTCACCTCGGCGTTGGCCGCGCCGGCCGACAGGGCGAGGGCGACGAGGGCGAGCGACAGGCGTTTCATGCGGTGGTCCTCCTACCGGCATCCGCGCCCGGAGCGCGGCCTTCGTCAAGCCGACTCGGTCAGGCGGCCTGGAAGGTCAGCGGTTCGCCCCAGAACTGGCTGACCAGTTCCGACTGCGGCCCGGGCTTGCCGGTGGTCAGGAAATCGCGCCGGCCGGCGCCGCCGAGCGCGTATTCGGGATGGCGCTGGAAATAGCGGTCCAGGGCGTCGGCGACGGCCGTGGGCTGGTGGATCACCGGCGTCCCCGGCGGCAGGGCGGCGGCGAACAGGTCGGCGACGATTTCGTAGTGGGTGCAGCCGAGAATGGCCTTGTCGGGCTGGCGGCCGATGCGCCGGCGCAGGGCGTCGACGTGGTCGCGCACCACCACCTCCAGCTCCTCGGCCGGGGCGCCCAGTTCGATTAGGCCGGCGAGGCCGGGGCAGGCTTCCGAGAAGACCGCCAGATCCTCGCGCCGCTTGTCGATCTCGATCTCGTAGACCCGGCTCATGGCGGTGGCGGCGGTGCAGAACACGCCGGTGATCTCGATCGCCTCCTTCTTCTCGCCCTCCAGCCGGTCGCGCTCGGCTTCGTACGACCAGGGCAGGCCGGTGGCCGCCTCGATCGTCGGCACGATGATGCCGAGGATGTTGACCGGCCGGCCGTAGCGCTCGCGCAGCGAGGGCGCCCAGGTCTGCTGCAGGCGGCGCAGTGCGATGGCCGAGGCGGTGTTGCAGGCCAGCACGATGACGCTGGCCCCGGCCTCGAACAGGCGTTCGCAGCCGGCCCGGGTCAGGTCGACGATCTCTTCGCCGCCGCGGCCGCCATAGGGGGCGTTGGCCTGGTCGGCCAGATAGACGAAGTCCCGCTCCGGAAAGCGGCGGGTCAGTTCGCGGTGGACCGTCAGTCCGCCCACGCCGGAGTCGAATACGCCAATCGCCATGCCGCGCGCTTTAGACGCACGGCCGGGTCGCGTCCACCGGCGAAGATTACAGTCGGTTCAGGTGACAGTCAGGGCGCCGAGGGCATAGGGTCCCGCACCCGGAACGTTCGGCAGTCACGGAGCTTCACATGCACAGACGTCACCTTCTCATCGCCGGAGGGAGCTTCATGGCCCTGTCGGGCTGCGCCGCGAACGGCATGGACGCGGGCATGGGCGGAACCGGCCAGACGCCGGCCTCCTTGGCCGAGGACGCTCGCATCGGCCGCGCCGTGCTGCCGGTTCAGGCGCCGCGCGCCGAACTGCTGCAGCCGTGGACCGGCCCCTATCAGGGCGTGCCTCCGTGGGACAAGGTCACCGCCGCCAAGCTGCGCGAAGCCATTCTCGAGGGCATCGACCTGCAGCGCGCGGAGATCGCGGCCATCGCCAACCAGGCCGACGATCCGACCTTCGCCAACACCCTCGTTCCCTACCAGATGGCCGGCGAGCCGTTGGACCGGGCCACCAGCCTGTTCGGGGTGATGACCCAGAACATCGGCTCCGACGACTACCAGGCGCTGGACGCCGAGGTGTCGCCGCTGCTCTCCGCGGCCGGCGACGAGATCATCTTCAACGAGCCGCTGTTCGCCCGCATCCGAAGGGTCGCCGACGAAGCGCACGAGATGGGGCTGACGCCGGAGCAGACCCGGCTGGCCGAGCGCACCCGCGACGCCTTCATCCGCAACGGCGCGGCGCTGGACGCCGCCGGCAAGGCCGAGCTGGGCCGCATCAACACCGCCCTGTCGAACGCCTTCACCGCCTTCTCGCAAAAGGTCGTCAACGACGAGAAGACCTGGACGGTGATCCCGACCGAGGCCGGCATGGCCGGCATGCCGGAGTCGAACAAGGCCGCCGCCGCCGCCGCCGCGCGGGCCCGCAACCTGCAGGGCTGGGTGATCGTCAACACGCGCTCGAGCGTCGATCCCTTCCTCAGCTTCGCCGACGATCGCGCCCTGCGCGAGCAGGTTTGGCGCAAGTTCGTCAACCGCGGCGACAACGGCGACGCCAACGACACCAACGCCACCATCGCCGAGATCGTCCGCCTGCGGGCCCAGCGGGCGCGGCTGCTGGGTTTCCCGCATCACGCCGCCTGGCGCATGCAGGACACCATGGCCCGCACCCCCGAGGCGGCCATGGACCTGATGATGCGGGTGTGGGAGCCCGCCAAGGCCCGCGTCGCCGAAGAGGTCGCCGACATGCGCGCCATCGCCGGCCACGACATCGAGCCGTGGGACTATCTGTACTATGCCGAGAAGGTGCGGAAGCAGAAGTACGACCTCGATCAGAACGAGCTGAAGCCGTATTTCGAGCTGAACAACGTCCGCGCCGGCTCCTTCCACATGGCCGAGCGCCTGTACGGCTTCACCTTCCAGCGCCTGCCCGCCGGGACGGTGCCGGTCTGGCATCCGGACGTGGTGGTCTACGAGGTCAGGGACCACGGCCGCCCCGCCGGCCTCTACTACGCCGACGACTACGCCCGGCCGGGCAAGAGGTCGGGGGCGTGGATGACCAGCTATCGCGGCTACTCGACCTATGACGGGGTCAAGAACGTGCTGGCCTCCAATAACAACAACTTTATCAAGGCCGAAGGCGACGCGCCGGTGCTGATTTCGCTGGATGACGCGGAGACATTGTTCCACGAGTTCGGACACGCCCTGCACTATCTGTCGTACCGGATCACCTATCCGGGCCTGTCGACGACGCCGCGCGACTACGTCGAGTATCCCTCGCAGGTGCACGAGCACTGGGTGCTGAGCCGGCCGATCCTCGACGGCTACATGAAGCACGTGGAGACCGGCCAGCCGATGCCGCAGGCGCTGGTCGACAAGATCGAGGCCTCGCAGACCTTCAACCAGGGCTACGCCACGGTCAGCTACCTGTCCTCGGCCCTGGTCGACATGGACCTGCACACGCGCGCCGATCCGCCGACCGATCCGGACGCCTTCGAGCGCGAGAGCCTGGCCCGTTACGGCATGCCCCGGGAGATCGTGATGCGGCACCGCCTGCCGCAGTTCAACCACCTGTTCACCTCGGACGCCTACTCGGCCGGCTATTACAGCTATCTGTGGTCGGAGGTGATGGACGCCGACACCTGGGCCTACTTCGAGGAGTCGGGCGACGTGTTCAATCCGGACATCGCCGCCCGCTACAAGGCGATCATCCTGTCCGAGGGCAACTCCTCGGACCGCGGCGAGGCCTACCGCCGCTTCCGCGGCCGCGACCCGGACGTGCGGGCGCTGCTGAAGGTGCGGGGCTTCCCGACCAACTGACGCGACAAGGGCCCGCGGAGCGATCCGCGGGCCCTTCGACTGTCCGGCGGGTGGATGCCGGGTAGATGCCGGGTGGATCGAATACGCCCCCGAAGGTGGACGCCGGCGACGGGCTCTACGCCGGCCAGGCCGGGGCGACCATGGCCAGGACGCGTTCGCCGCGACGGGCGCGGGCGTAGTCGTCCTGCCGCGCCGGCGGCAGCTGGCGCACGATCTCGCGCTGGACCAGCTTGACGCAGGTGGTGTCGACCATGTTGGCGGGGCCGCGACGGCAGGCGTCGCGGGCGGCCTCGGCGGCGCGCTGGTCGAAGGCGGCGGCGCCGGCGCCGGTCGACAGGTCGAGGTCGCCGAACGGCACGCGCACGGCGTCCTGGGCGGCGGCGGGGGCGGCGTACAGGAGGACGGCGCCGGCGACGGAAAGCAGGGTGCGGGTCATCGAAAGGGCTCCACGTCGCGGGGTTGCGACACAAGCCAGATGATTGCGTGATGTGACGACCGCCAGAGCCTGATCGTGACAGAATGGCGGTTTCAGACCGAGAACCGCCACGCTATCAACAAGTCGGCCTTATGGCGGCGGGAGCCGCTGGGGATCGGCTCCCGCCGCGCCGCGGTCAGGCGTCGACCAGCGGCAGGCGGCTCAGGGCGTAGTCGACCTGGGCCGTTCCCGGCAGCTGGCGGATGGCCTCGCTGCGGAAGGCGGAGAGGCAGAAGGCCTGGTCGCCCAGGCGGCTGCCGGGCCGGCGCGCGTCGCGACACATCTTGCGCGCGGCGGCGTCGAGACGGGCGTCGAGCGCGTCGGCCCCGGCGGCGGTCGACAGGTCGAGGTCGCCCCAGGCGATGCGCGCCTCGTGGGCCGAGGCGGAGCCGGCGGCGGCGAGGGTCAGGACGGCGGCGAGAGAAGCGAACAGTTTCACGGCGATCTCCTTGAGGGATGCGGTCGCTCTTGGCGGCGACGGCAAACGGGTACGGCCGCGCTGTTGCAACCTCGTGTGCCTTCGGCGGCGAAACTGCGACGCTGGATGAATTCGCCGAAAGCTGAACAGTGATCACCCGCCGGCGGCCGCCGCCTTGTCTTCGCCGGGGTTTTCCGCCATAAGCCGCCGCTTCCGGCGCAAGTGAACCTCGCGTCTCCTCCCACACGACCCCGGCCCGGCCGGACGAGGTGGGCGAGAACCCCCCGTCGACGTGATCGTCCACGGGGGCCGTCGTCGTATGGAGCCGCGGGACCGCGCATGAAAGGGTTTGGATGTTCGAGGCTCTGAACGAGCGGCTGACAGGCGTCTTCGACCGGATCACCGGGCGTGGCGCCCTGTCCGAGAAGGACGTGGCCGAAGCCATGCGCGAGGTGCGCGTGGCCCTGCTCGAGGCCGACGTCGCCCTGCCGGTCGTCAAGGACTTCATCGCCTTCGCCACCGAGCGAGCCACCGGCGAGGAGGTCATCCGCTCGGTCAAGCCCGCCGACCAGGTGATCAAGATCGTCTACGACGGCCTGGTCGAGATGCTGGGCGGCGAGGAGCCGGTTCCGCTCAACACCAACGCCACGCCGCCGGCCGTCGTGCTGATGACGGGCCTGCAAGGCTCGGGCAAGACCACCACCTCCGCCAAGCTGGCGCTGCGGCTGACGAAGTTCGACCGCAAGAAGGTCATGATGGCCTCGCTGGACACGCGGCGTCCGGCGGCCATGGAACAGCTGGCCAAGCTGGGCGAGCAGATCGAGGTCGCCACCCTGCCGATCGTGCAGGGCGAGAGCGCGGTCCAGATCACCCGGCGCGCGCTGTCCTCGGCGAAGCTGCAGGGCTTCGACGTCCTGATCCTCGACACCGCCGGCCGGATCACGCTGGACGAAGGCCTGATGGCCGAGGTGGCCGAGGTCGCCCAGGTGGCGAAGCCGGTCGAGACCCTCCTCGTCGCCGACAGCCTGACCGGTCAGGACGCGGTGCGCACCGCCAAGGCCTTCCACGAGCGCCTGCCGCTGACCGGCCTGATCCTGACCCGCGCCGACGGCGACGGCCGCGGCGGGGCCATGCTGTCGATGCGGGCCGTCACCGGCCTGCCGATCAAGTATCTCGGGGCCGGCGAGAAGGTCGACGCGCTGGAGGTGTTCGACGCCCGCCGCGTGGCCGGACGCATCCTCGGCCAGGGCGACATCGTGGCCCTGGTGGAGAAGGCCAGCCAGGAGCTGGACCAGGCCAAGGCCGAGAAGATGGCGAGGAAGCTGGCCAAGGGCCAGTTCGACCTCGACGACCTGATGGGCCAGCTGCAGCAGATGAAGCGCATGGGCGGCCTGCAGGGCATCATGGGCCTGCTGCCGGGCGTGGCCAAGATGAAGGCCCAGAT
>JAEYTA010000082.1 GCA_023434265.1 Pseudomonadota bacterium | reverse complement strand
GAAGAAGATCACCGTCGACGTGAAGGGCGAGATCCTCGAACTGAAGTCGACCATCAACGTGATGGTGGACCAGCTCAACTCGTTCGCCTCGGAAGTGTCGCGCGTGGCCCGCGAGGTGGGCACCGAGGGCAAGCTGGGCGGCCAGGCCAATGTGAAGGGGGTCGGCGGGGCGTGGAAGGACCTGACCGACAACGTGAACTTCATGGCGGCCAACCTGACGGGTCAGGTGCGCAACATCGCCGAGGTGACGACCGCGGTGGCCAACGGCGACCTGTCCAAGAAGATCACCGTCGACGTGAAGGGCGAGATCCTCGAACTGAAGTCGACCATCAACGTGATGGTGGACCAGCTGAACGCCTTCGCCTCGGAAGTGACCCGGGTGGCGCGCGAGGTGGGCACCGAGGGCAAGCTGGGCGGCCAGGCGCAGGTGACCGGCGTGACCGGGACGTGGAAAGACCTGACCGACAACGTCAACCTGATGGCCGACAACCTGACGGGTCAGGTCCGGAACATCGCCGAGGTCACCACGGCCGTCGCCAACGGCGACCTGTCGAAGAAGATCACCGTCGACGTGAAGGGCGAGATCCTGGAGCTGAAGTCGACCATCAACACCATGGTGGACCAGCTGAACGCCTTCGCCAGCGAGGTCACCCGCGTGGCGCGCGAGGTCGGCACCGAGGGCAAGCTGGGCGGCCAGGCCAATGTGAAGGGCGTCGCCGGCACCTGGAAGGACCTGACCGACAATGTGAACTTCATGGCCGGCAACCTGACCGGCCAGGTGCGCAACATCGCCGAGGTGACCACCGCGGTGGCCAAGGGCGACCTGTCGAAGAAGATCACCGTCGACGTGAAGGGCGAGATCCTGGAGCTGAAGTCGACCATCAACACCATGGTGGACCAGCTGAACGCCTTCGCCAGCGAGGTCACCCGGGTGGCCAAGGAGGTCGGCACCGAGGGCAAGCTGGGCGGCCAGGCGCAGGTGCCGGGCGTGACCGGGGCGTGGAAAGACCTGACCGACAACGTGAACATGATGGCGGCGAACCTGACCGGTCAGGTGCGCAACATCGCCGACGTCGTCACCGCGGTGGCCCAGGGCGACCTGAAGCGCAAGCTGACGCTGGACGCCAAGGGCGAGATCGCCTCGCTGGCCGACACCATCAACGGCATGATCGAGACCCTTGCCACCTTCGCCGACCAGGTCACCAACGTCGCCCGCGAGGTGGGCTCGGAAGGCAAGCTGGGCGGCCAGGCGCGGGTGCCCGGCGCCGCCGGCCTGTGGCGCGACCTGACCGACAACGTCAACGAGCTCGCCGCCAACCTGACGACCCAGGTGCGCGCCATCGCCGAGGTGTCCACCGCGGTGACCAAGGGCGACCTGACCCGGTCCATCACCGTCGAGGCCTCGGGCGAGGTCGCGGCGCTGAAGGACAACATCAACGAGATGATCCGCAACCTGAAGGATCAGACCCTCAAGAACACCGAGCAGGACTGGCTGAAGACCAACCTGGCCCGCTTCACCCGCATGCTGCAGGGCGAGCGCGACCTGGCGACGGTGTCGAACATGGTCCTGTCCGAGCTGGCCCCGCTGATCAACGCCCAGCACGCCGTCTTCTATGTGGCCGACAAGGACGCCGACGACGAAACCGTGCTGGTGCTGGCCGCCGCCTACGCCTCGACCGAACGCGAGCAGCTGTCGCCGACCTTCCGCCTCGGCCAGAGCCTGATCGGACAGTGCGCCAAGGAGAAGGAGCGCATCCTGCTGACCAACGTGCCGAAGGACTATGTCGAGATCGGCTCGGGGCTGGGCGGCGCGGCGCCGCTGAACATCATCATCCTGCCGGCCCTGTTCGAGGGCGAGGTCAAGGCGGTGATCGAACTGGCCACCTTCGGCGAGTTCTCGGAAACCCACCAGTCGTTCCTCAGCCAGCTGATGGAATCGATCGGCATCGTGTTGAACACCATCGCCGCCAACATGCGGACGGAAGGCCTGCTCAGCCAGTCGCAGCTGCTGACGGCCGAACTGCAGGCGCAGCAAGAGGAGCTGAAGACCACCAACGACCGGCTGGAGCAGCAGGCCGCGAGCCTGCGGCAGTCCGAGGAGCTGCTCCGCGCCAAGCAGGAGGAGCTGCAGCGGTCCAATGCCGAACTCGAGGAAAAGGCGGTCCTGCTGTCGGCCCAGAACAAGCAGGTGGAGGCGAAGAATTTCGAGGTCGAGCAGGCCCGCTTCGCGCTGGAGGAAAAGGCCGAGCAGCTGGCCCTGACCTCCAAGTACAAGTCCGAATTCCTGGCCAACATGAGCCACGAGCTGCGGACGCCGCTGAACAGCCTGCTGATCCTGTCGAAGATGCTCAGCGAGAACACCCAGGGCAATCTGACCGGCAAGCAGGTGGAGTTCGCCAAGAACATCCACGCCGCTGGCTCCGACCTGCTGGGCCTGATCAACGACATCCTCGACCTGTCGAAGATCGAGTCCGGCACGGTCACCCTCGATATCGGCGAGACCCGCTTCGACTCCCTGCGCGACCAGATGGAGCGGACCTTCTCCCAGATCGCGCAGGACAAGCGTCTCGGCTTCCGCATCGAGCTGGATCCGACCCTGCCAGCGGCGATGTACACCGACGACAAACGCCTGCAGCAGATCATCAAGAACCTGCTGTCCAACGCCTTCAAGTTCACCGCCACGGGCGAGGTGCGGCTGAAGGTCTGCCGCGCCGACGACGGCTGGAGCCCGGGCAACGAGCACCTGAACACCGCCGGCCAGGTGCTGGCCTTTTCGGTGACGGACAGCGGCATCGGCATCCCCGAGGACAAGCAGCGGATCATCTTCGAGGCCTTCCAGCAGGCCGACGGCACCACCAGCCGCAAGTACGGCGGCACCGGCCTGGGCCTGTCGATCAGCCGCGAGATCACCCGGACGCTGGGCGGCGAGCTGAAGGTGGAGAGCGAGCCAGACGTCGGGTCGACCTTCACCCTTTACCTGCCGTTGAACTTCAGCCCGACGGCCGCCGCGGCCGGTCCGGCCGGGCGCGACGCCGGCAAGTCGGTGACCGTCCGCAACCTGCCGACGGAAGAGGAGACGGAGACGGTCGAGACCGTCAGCGACGACCGGGAAGGTCTCTCGCCGGACGATTCCGTGATTCTGATCGTCGAGGACGACCCCCGCTTCGCCTCGATCCTGCTGGCGCTGGTCCACGATCACGGATTCAAGGGGGTGGTCACCCAGCAGGGCGGCGCCGTGGCCTCGCTGGCCCGACGCTATGCGCCCCAGGCCATCATGCTGGACATCGGCCTGCCCGACATGGACGGACTGGCGCTCCTCGACCTGCTGAAGCGGACGCCCGAGACGCGCCATATCCCGGTGCACGTCATGTCGGCGGACGACCAGGCCGCGCTGGGCCTGGCGATCGGGGCGTTCGGGGTCACGGCCAAGCCCGTCGACCGCGAAGGGGTCATGGCGACCCTGGAAGGCGTCAGCCGCTTCATCGCCGCGACCGACCGACGGCTGATCTTCGTCGGTCCCGACGGCCCGGCCGCCGAAAGCCTGAAGTCCGCCTTCCGCTCGGTGACCCGGATCGACAACCTGAAGGGACTGGCCAGGGCCAGGCCGAAGCCGGCGGACGGCGTGATCGTCGACGCCGCCGCGACCCCGATCCCGGCCGTGACCGAACACGCGCGCAAGGCCGAACGGCCGGTGCTGGTGTACGCCCCCGAGCGTCTGGAGGCCGCCGACGAGCGGCGCCTCCGGTTGTCGGTGTTCGCGGGCCGCGCGCGGGTGGCCCGAACGCCCGACCAGCTGCTGGAGCAGGCCACCCTGCTGCTGCACGCACCCACCGAGCGCCTGTCGGAGGAGGCGCGGGTCACCCTGGCCCAGACCCGCAAGGAGGACGTCATCCTCACCGGTCGGACCGCGCTGGTGATCGACGACGACATCCGCAACATCTTCTCCATGGCCAGCGCCCTGGAGGAGTTCGGGGTCGACCTGCACTACGCCGAGAGCGGCCGCGCCGGACTGGACCTGCTGCGCCAGCACCCCGAGATCGACATCGTCCTGGTCGACATCATGATGCCCGACATGGACGGCTACGAGACGATCCGGGAGATCCGCTCGATCGCCCAGTTCGCCGACCTGCCGATCATCGCCGTGACCGCCAAGGCGATGAAGGGCGACCGCTCGAAATGTATCCAGGCGGGCGCCTCGGACTATGTCTCCAAGCCTGTCGACATCGACTTCCTGATCTCCGTCATGCGGGTGTCGGTCCAGCGCACCGACCTGCATCGGCTGGCCGACGAGCGGGCGGACGCGGCGCCGCCGCGCGAGACGGCGGACGCCTGATGCCGCGCTCGCGCAAGAAAGGGACCGGCGCCGCGGCGCTGACCGCCCGGGTGCTGATCGTCGATGACGACGAGCGCAACGCCTTCGCCGCCTCGGAGGCGCTCGAGGTGCTGGGTCACGAGCTGGTGGTGGCGCGTTCGGGAGAAGAGGCGCTGCGCCTGCTGCTGACCCAGGAGTTCGCGGTCATCCTGCTGGACCTGCACATGCCCGGCATGGACGGCTACGAGACGGCGCGGCTGATCCGCGAGCATCCGCGCACGCGCGACACGCCGATCGTCTTCGTCACCGCCGTGTTCCGCGACGAGTCCCACATCTTCCAGGCCTATTCCGTCGGGGCAGTGGACGTGGTGTTCAAGCCGGTCGATCCGTTCATCCTGCGCTCCAAGGTCTCCATCCTCGCCGATCTGCACCTGAAGACGCTGGAGGTCCGCCGCCAAGGCGAGGAGCGTTCGGCCCTGCTGGAGGAGAACGCCCGGATCAGCGAGGAGAAGCTGGCCGCCGAGCTGGCGCTGCGCACCGCGCGGGAGCGGCAGGACGCCATCCTGAAGTCCTTGCCGGTGGTGTTCACCGCCCGCAGCACCGGCCATCCGTTCGGCGCCCGGTTCGTCAGCGACAGCATCACGCCGCTGACCGGATTCGAGCCCCACCGGTTCGTCGAGGAGCCGGAGATCGGCCTCGGGCGCATCCATCCCGACGATGTCGAGGGCGTGGTCGACTGCCTGCTGAAGGCCTCGGAAACGGGGGCCTACGCCTGCGAGTATCGCTGGATGTGCGCCGACGGGGAGTATCGCAGGTTCCTCGACCAGGGGGTCTGGTCGGTGGACGAGGACGGCGAGGCCCAGATCATCGGCACCCTTCTGGACGTCACCGAGCGCCGGAATCTCGAGGAGCAGCTGACCCAGGCGCGCAAGATGGAGGCGGTCGGTCAGCTGACCGGCGGGGTGGCGCACGACTTCAACAACCTGCTGACCGTGGTGCTTGGCAACGCCGACATCCTGCTGCGCCGGCTCGAGGACCAGCCCAACGCCGCCAAGCACCTGGCCGCCATCCGGGCCGCGGCCGAGAAGGGGCACAGCCTGACCCGGCAGTTGCTCGCCTTCTCGCGGCAGCAGCAGCTGAACCCGACGGTCGTCGACCTGAACGTGCTGATCCGCAACTTCCTGCCCCTGCTGCGGCAGGCGGTCGGCGAGGGGGTGTCGATCGACCTGGAGGTTCCGGCCGAACCGCTTCATGTGCTGGTCGACCCCACCCACCTCGAGGCCGCGCTCCTGAACTTGGCGGTCAACGCCCGCGACGCGATGAACGGCGAGGGCGATCTGTCGATCGCCGCGTCGCGCGCCGGCGGGGAGGACGAGGCGGCGTTCGCCGTCATCCGGGTCTCGGACAGCGGCGAGGGCATGAGCCCCGAGGTCGCCCGCCGCGTCTTCGAACCGTTCTACACCACCAAGGAGGTCGGCCGCGGGTCCGGACTGGGTCTGTCGCAGGTCTACGGCTTCGTGGCCCAGTCGGGCGGGCGGGTCGAAGTGGCGAGCGCCCCGGGCGAGGGGGCGAGCTTCACCCTCTCCCTGCCGTTGAGCGAGGACGCGCCCGCGGAGGCGCCCGGGCCGGGCCGGAGGCGCGAGGTCGCGGGCGGATCCGAACGGGTCCTGATCGTGGAAGACGATCCGGCGGTGCTCAGCGTCTGCCTGGATATGCTGACCGGGCTCGGCTACCGCTGCGACGTGGCCGCGGATGCGGCGGGCGCGCTGCACCGGCTGTCGGGCGACCAGGGCTACGACCTGCTGTTCTCCGACGTGGTCATGCCCGGCGGCATGAACGGCATCGAACTGGCGCGGAAAGCGCAGGAGCTGCGTCCGGGGCTGGCGGTGCTGCTGACCTCCGGATACCTCGGCGAGGGCGCGCAGGGCCGCTCGCACGAGTTCGCCCTGATCGACAAGCCATACGAGCATGCCGAACTGGCCGCCCGCATGCGCGACCTGCTGGCTGGACGAACGGGGCGGAACGCCGACGCCCCCGACTCGAGGGCCGCCGCGAGCTGACCTGCCCGGCGTCCCGTCGGGCGAAGGCGGCAGAGCCCTCTGGCGGAGGATGTCGATCCCCCGGAGGCGCCGACCGAAAGGCCGCGCCAGCGGGCCCGGAGCCGCCGCGGACAGTCGGCTGCGGCCGCACCACATCATGATTTCCCTATGCGGTCGTTGTTCTGGAGCAAAGCGCCCCCGGTCCGTCCGGGGCACCGAGACCCCCTGACTGACTCGTTTGGGGACCGCCGAAGACATGGCCATACAATCCGGGACCGAAGAGACGCCGTCCGATGTGGCGCGGCTGTTTCTGGCGGTGGCCGTCCTGACCCTGCTGGCCCTGCTGGGGACCGGCTTCACCGACGATACCGCCTTCCGCCTGCAGGCGTACATCTTCCTCGCGGCCGGGGTTCTGTCGCTGGGCGCGCTGACCATCGGCGTGGGCAACGGCCGCTTCCGCTCCGAACCTTCGCGGTACGCGGACGGGGTGATCCGCGCCGGGGTGATCGCCACGGTCTTCTGGGGCCTGGTCGGCATGCTGGTCGGCGTCATCGCCGCGGCCCAGCTGGCCTGGCCGAACCAGCTCTACTTCCCGGAGCACGGCTGGACGAACTTCGGCCGCATCCGGCCGCTGCACACCTCGGGCGTGATCTTCGCCTTCCTCGGCAACGCCCTGATCGCCACCTCCTTCTGGGTGGTGCAGCGCACCTGCAAGGCGCGGCTGTTCGGCGGCGTACTGCCGTGGTTCGTGTTCTGGGGCTACCAGCTGTTCGTCGTGCTGGCCGCGGTCGGCTATCTCGCCGGCATCACCCAGTCGCGCGAGTACGCCGAGCCGGAGTGGCTGACCGACCTGTGGCTGACCATCGTCTGGGTCGCCTACCTGCTGGTGTTCCTGGGCACGATCTGGAAGCGCAAGGAGCCGCACATCTATGTGGCCAACTGGTTCTACCTGGCCTTCATCGTCACCATCGCCATCCTGCACATCGTCAACAACCTGGCCATTCCGGTCGGGCTGACAGAGGCGCGCAGCTATTCGGCCTTCGCCGGGGTGCAGGACGCCCTGACCCAGTGGTGGTACGGCCACAACGCCGTGGGCTTCTGGCTGACCACCGGCTTCCTGGGGATCATGTACTACTTCGTGCCCAAGCGGGCCGAGCGGCCGGTGTATTCGTACCGGCTGTCGATCGTGCACTTCTGGTCGCTGATCTTCATCTACATCTGGGCCGGTCCGCACCACCTGCACTACACGGCGCTGCCGCAGTGGGCCCAGACGCTGGGCATGACCTTCTCGGTGATGCTGTGGATGCCGTCGTGGGGCGGCATGATCAACGGCCTGATGACCCTGTCTGGCGCGTGGGACAAGCTGCGCACCGATCCCGTGATCCGCATGATGGTGGTCGCCATCGCCTTCTACGGCATGGCCACCTTCGAGGGCCCGCTGATGTCCATCCGGACGGTCAACGCCCTGTCGCACTACACCGACTGGACCGTCGGCCACGTGCACTCCGGCGCCCTGGGCTGGAACGGGCTGATCACCTTCGGCGCGATCTACTGCCTGGTGCCGTGGCTGTGGAAGAAGCCGGCCATGTATTCGAAGTCGGCCATCGAGTGGCACTTCTGGATCGCGACCACCGGCATCGTCCTCTACATCAGCTCGATGTGGGTCTCCGGCATCATGGAAGGCCTGATGTGGCGCGAGTACACGCCGGACGGCTTCCTCGCCAACAGCTTCATCGAGACCGTTTCGGCCAAGCACATCCAGAACGTCATCCGGGTGCTCGGCGGCGCGATGTTCTTCTCCGGCGCGGCGATCATGGCCTGGAACGTCTGGATGACGATCCGCATGCGCTCGACCGAGACGAAGCCGGCGCTCTCGACCGCCATCGAACCCCAACTCCTGCCTGCGGAATAAGCCCTCATGTGGAAGCGACACGAGAAGTTCGAGCGCCACTCGCTGTGGCTGGTGATCGGCATCGTCATCACCGTCTCCATCGGCGGCCTGATCGAGATCGCCCCCCTGTTCTGGGTGGAGAGCACCATCGAGGAGGTGGAGGGCGTGCGCCCCTACACCCCGCTGGAGCAGGCCGGACGCGACATCTACGTCTCCGAGGGCTGCTACAGCTGCCATTCGCAGATGATCCGTCCGCTGCGCGACGAGGTCGAGCGCTACGGCCACTACAGCCTGGCGGCCGAGAGCATGTACGACCACCCGTTCCAGTGGGGGTCCAAGCGCACCGGGCCGGACCTGGCGCGGGTCGGCGGCAAATATTCCAACGACTGGCACGCGGAGCACCTCCGGGATCCCCGCTCGGTGGTGCCGGAGTCGAACATGCCGCCGTATCGCTTCCTGGCCGACCAGGATCTGGACACCCACGCCACACGTGAGCGTCTGCGCGCCCTGCTGGCGGTCGGCGTGCCCTACACGGCCGAGCAGATCGAGAACGCCGAGGCCGACTTGAAGGCCCAGGTGGATCCGTTCGCCAGCGAGACCTCCGACCTGCGCCGGCGCTACGGCCCGAACGTCGCCCAGGGCGACTTCGACGGCGACCCGTCGCGGCTGACCAAGCTCGATGCGCTGATCGCCTACCTCCAGGTGCTGGGGACCATGGTCGATTTCCGCACCTACCAGGCGGAAGACCCGGAGAACCTGCGATGAGCGGCCTCGACTACGAAACCGTGGCCCGCTTCGCCCAGCAGGGCGGGACCCTCTACTTCGGCGTGATGTTCGTCGCCGGCGTGGTGTGGGCTCTGCTGCCCCGCCACCGCGAGACCTACCGCCGCCTCTCCCAGCTGCCCCTCGAGAAGGACGAGGCCGACGATGTCTGAGCCCGTGCGCGACGAACACACCGGCGTCGACACCACCGGACACGAGTGGGACGGCATCCGCGAGCTCGACAACCCGCTGCCCCGCTGGTGGCTGTGGGTGTGGTACGCCTCGATCGCCTTCTCGATCATCTACTGGGTGCTGATGCCCGCCTGGCCGGGGATCAGCGGCTACACCCGCGGCGTGCTCGGTCAGTCCGACCGCGCCGACGTCGCCGCCGACCTGCGCGACCTGCAGGCCCTGCGCGGCGCGCGAGAGACGCAGCTGCTGAACGCTTCGCTTGAGGAGATCGAGCGCGACCCCGACCTGCAGGCCCACGCCCTGGCCATCGGCCAGTCGGTGTTCGGCGACAACTGCGCCAGCTGCCACGGCGTCGGCGGGGCGGGGGCCAGGGGCTATCCCAACCTGCGCGACGACGTCTGGCTGTGGGGCGGCTCGCTGCAGGACATCGAACACACCATCCGGGTCGGCGTCCGCTCCGGTCACGCCGACACCCGCACCTCGATGATGCCCGCCTTCGGTCGCGACCGGATGCTGGATTCCGGCCAGGTCGCCGACCTGACCGAGTACGTTGTCTCCCTCTCCGGCCGCGAAGCCGACGCGGCGGCGGTCGGCCGCGCCGCCCAGCTGTACGCCGACAACTGCGCCGCCTGCCACGCGCCGAACGGGACGGGCTCCCGGGAACTGGGCGCGCCCGACCTGACCGATCGGGAGTGGCTGTACGGCTCCGACCGCGGCTCGATCTCGGGCCAGATCCACAACGGCCGCAACGGCGTCATGCCGACCTGGGAGAACCGCTTCTCGCCGGGCGTCATCAAGGCGCTGGCCGTCTACATCCACGCCAACGCCGGGGGCGGCGAAGACGAGGGGACCGCGGCGGCCGCGCCATGACCCTCATCATCGACCACAGCCGCGAGCGGCCGGGCGCCGTCCGCCAGGGCGGCGGCCCGGTGTCGGCGGCGGAGCGGCAGCGCGCGAAGCAGCGCGCCGGCGGCCTCTACAAGCAGCGCGTGCCCATCTACCCCAAGCTGGTGCACGGGCCGTGGCGCTGGCTGAAGTGGGCCCTGCTGATCGCCATGCTGGCGATCTACTATGTGACGCCGTGGATTCGCTGGGATCGCCCCGGCGCCCTGCCGGACCAGGCGGTGCTGGTCGATTTCGACGGCGGCCGCTTCTACTTCTTCTGGATCCAGCTGTGGCCGCAGGAGGTGTATTTCATCACCGGCCTGCTGGTCATCGCGGCGCTGGCCCTGTTCCTGACCACGGCCCTGTTCGGCCGCCTGTGGTGCGGCTACGCCTGCCCGCAGACGGTGTGGACCGACCTCTACATCTACGTCGAGCGGATGTTCGAGGGCGACCGCAACGCGCGGATGCGCCTCGACGCGGCGCCCATGTCGTTCAACAAGGCGTGGCGCAAGACCGGCAAACACCTGGTCTGGATCGGCATCGCCTTCGCCACCGGCGGGGCGTGGATCTTCTACTTCCACGACGCCCCGACCCTGATCCGCACCTTCTGGACCGGCGAGGCGGCGATCACCGCCTATGTCTCCTGCCTCGTGCTGACCGGCACGACCTATCTGTTCGCCGGCCACATGCGCGAGCAGGTCTGCACCTACATGTGCCCGTGGCCGCGCATCCAGGGAGCCATGCTGGATGACCAGTCCTTCCAGGTGACCTACCGCTACGACCGCGGCGAGCCGCGCGGGGCGCACAAGAAGTCCGAGAGCTGGGACAACCGCGGCGACTGCATCGACTGCCGCGCCTGCGTCGTGGCCTGCCCGATGGGCATCGACATCCGCGACGGGCCGCAGCTGGAGTGCATCAACTGCGGCCTGTGCATCGACGCCTGCGACGACATCATGGTCAAGGTCGACCGGCCCAAGGGGCTGATCGCCTATGACACCGACGCCGCGGTGGCCGCCCGCGCCCGCGGCGAGACGCCGAAGCACAGGCTGGTCCGCCCGCGCACCCTCTACTACGGCGTCGCCCTCGGCGTGGTTTCCGGTCTGATGGTCTGGGGCTTCCTCGGCCGCAAGGAACTGGACGTCCACGCCCTGCGTGATCGCAACCCCGCCATGGTTCGGCTCAGCGACGGCGCCGTGCGCAACGGCTACACCCTGAAGATCGCCAACCGCGGCTTCGAGCCGGCCACCGTGGGGGTACGCTTCTCCGGCGTCGAGGGGGCCCGTCTGCGCAGCCCCGGCCACCCGGCCGACGCCCCGCTGGCGGTCACGGTCGAGCCCAACCGCGTCACCCCGGTGCGGGTCTTCGTCACCGTGCCATACGAACAGGTCGGCCAGGGTCAGAGCGACGCCGCCTTCGAAGTCAGCGCCGGCGACGAACGTCAGCTGGTGCCGACCGCCTTCACCTTCGGAGACGGACGATGAGCGGATTCACCATCAAGGGCTGGCACGTGGCGACGGGCGTGACGGCCTTCTTCGGGGTGATCATCGCCGTCGACGCCGCCTTCCTGACCCTGGCCTACCGCAGCCATCCGGGACAGGTCGCCGACAAGCCCTACGAAGCGGGCCTGCTCTACAACGCCGAGCTCGAACGCCAGCGGCGGCAGGACCGGCTGGGCTGGCGGGCCGCCGCCGAGGCGCGACCCGACGGGCTGGCGGTGTGGATGCGCGACGCCGACGGCGCCCCGCTGGCGGGCCTGACGGTGACCGCCGACCTGCAGCGGCCGGCGACCGAGCACGGCCGCACCCGCCTCGCCCTCCGGGAGACGGAGCCGGGGCTCTACCTGGCCCGGACGGCGCTGGACGGAACCTGGGACGCGGGGGTCGCGGCGCGCGACGCGGCGGGACGCGACTTCGTCGCCACCCGGAGGCTGACGTGGCCGTGACCTGGGACGCGAGCGCCGCGCCGGACATGCGCGCCTTTGTTCGACGCGAGGCGGATGGCCGGGCCAGCGTCGACCTGCTGGTGCGGGGCGCGCGCTGCGCGGGCTGCATCGCCAAGATCGAAAAGGCCGTGGTCGAGACGCCCGGCGTGGCCACGGCCCGGCTGAACCTGTCCCTGGGCAAGCTGGCGGTGGGCTTCTCGGACGGGCAGGGCGATCCGGCCGAAGTCATCTCCGCGCTCGAAAGGCTGGGCTACGAGGCGACGCTGTTCGAACCGGGCGCGGCCCGCACCGAGCGCGATCGCGAAGGCCGCCGACTGATCCTCGCCCTTGCCGTGGCCGGGTTCGGGGCGATGAACGCGATGATGTTCTCGGTGCCCCTGTGGGCCGGCCTGTCCGGCCAGGAGCTGGGGCCGGCGACGCGCACCCTGATGATGTGGCTGTCGGCGATCGTCGGCGCGCCCTGCGCCCTCTACGCCGGCATGCCCTTTTTCGAGTCGGCGTGGCGCTCGCTGCGGGCCCGCCGCGCCAACATGGACGTGCCGATCTCCATCGGGGTGATCCTGACCCTGGCGATCAGCTTCTCCGAGACCTTCCTCAACGGTCGCGACGCCTATTTCGACGCCGCCGTGTCGCTGCTCTTCCTGCTGCTCATCGGCCGCTGGCTGGACCACGTCCTGCGCGGCAAGGCCCGTAGCGCCGCCGCCGACCTGCTGGCCCTGCAGGCGCCCATGGCCACCCGGCTAGATGGCGAGGGGCGGGAGCGGGCCATCCCCCTGGCCGACGTGCGTCCGGGCGACCGGCTGCGGGTCCGGCCCGGCGAACGGATCCCGGTGGACGGGGTGCTGGAGGAGGGCCGCTCCGAGATCGACAACAGCCTGCTGACGGGCGAGAGCACGCCCGAGACGGCCGGGCCCGGCGACCGCTGCCGCGCCGGCGCGCTGAACCTGTCGGGCCTGCTGACCCTGCGCGCGGCGGCGCGCTCCGAGGATTCGGCGCTCGCCGCCATCGCCCGCCTGGTCGAGGCCGGGACCCAGTCGCGCTCGCGATACGTCCGCCTCGCCGACAGGGCCGCCGCGCTCTACGTGCCGGTGGTGCACACGGTCGCGGCGCTGACCTTCGCCGGCGGCTGGGCGCTGGGGCTGGGCCCGCGCGAGGCGCTGTTGCGGGCGGTGGCGGTGCTGATCGTGACCTGCCCCTGCGCCCTGGGCCTGGCGGTGCCGGCCGTGCAGGTGGCCGCCTCCTCGCGCCTGTTCCGGCGCGGGGTGCTGGTCAAGTCGGGCGCCGCGCTGGAGCGGCTGGCCGAGGTCGATCACGTCGTCTTCGACAAGACCGGCGTGCTGACCGAGGGACGGCCCGAGCTGCTGGAGGCCGACCCCGCCGTCGTCGCCCGCGCCGCGCCGCTGGCGCGCGCCTCACGCCATCCGC
>JAEYTA010000036.1 GCA_023434265.1 Pseudomonadota bacterium | reverse complement strand
GGGCGCCTCGGGCCGTCGCCGGTTCACCGCCCAGGTCGCCGCGGCCACCACGGCCGCCCCGCCGAGCAGCCACGGAGCCGGCCCGTGGTGCGTCGCCGCCAGCCCGACCAGCACGGCGATCGAGACGCCCGCGCTGGCGCCGGCCGTCCACAGCCGCGAGGCGGCGGACGGAACGACGGGGGAGGGGGCGGTCTCGAGGGGCATGCACGGGTCCGGGGGGGCGACTCGCGGCCGAAGATGACACGGAATTCATGACAGCGGCGCGGCGTTTCCGGTCGCGGCGGGTTGTCAAACGTCCTTTACACTCCTACCAAGGCAGGGCGGATCGACGGAGGGCGTATGACGGCGGCATTGACACTCGAGGGCGTGAACAAGCGCTACGGCGGCTTCCATGCCGTGCGCGACCTCAGCTTCCAGGTCGGGAAGGGCTCGATCTGCGGCTTCCTCGGACCGAACGGGGCCGGCAAGACCTCGACCATCCGCATGATCCTCGGCCTGCAGCCGGCCACCTCCGGGCGCATCGAGATCCTCGGCGCCGACGACGGCCGCCGGGTGCGCGACCGCATCGGCTTCCTCCCCGAGGAGCGGGGCCTCTACAAGAAGATGACTCCGGTCGACGCCATCGCCTTCTTCGGTTCGCTGAAGGGCGTGCCGCTGGGCGAGGGCCGCCGCCGCGCCCGCGACCTGCTGGACGCCCAGGGCCTCGGCGGCGCCAAGCGCAAGAAGATGAAGGAGCTGTCCAAGGGCATGTCCCAGAAGGTGCAACTCATCGCCTCGGTGGTGCACCGGCCCGAGTTCGTCATCCTCGACGAGCCCTTCTCCGGCCTCGACCCGGTCAACCAGCAGGGGCTGGAGACGATGATCCGCGACCTCGCCGCCGGCGGGGCCACGGTGCTGTTCTCGACCCACGTCATGCAGCACGCCGAGCGGCTGTGCGACAAGGTCGTGCTCCTGGCCCGCGGCCGGAAGGCCTTCGAGGGCACGGTGGCTGAGGCGCGCGCCACGGCGCCGCGCTTTCTCGAACTGGAGGGCGCCATCTCCGTCGACCAGGCCGCGGCCCTGCCGGGCGTGTCGAGCGTCGAGGTGGTGACCGAGCACGGCGACAGCCGCATCCTGCACGCCGCCCTGTCGCGCGCCGAGGGCGCAGGCAACGTGGGACATGAGGCGCTCAAGGCGGCCTTCCTCGGCGGGCTGGACGTGCGCCGCTTCGACCTGCGCGAACCCAGCCTGCACGACGCCTTCATCGGCCTGACCGGGGACAATCCCGACGTCGACCAGTCCGTGAAGCCCGCCGGTCAGGAGGCCGCCCGATGAAACGCACCCTGCTGATCGCGCGGCGCGAGTACGCCGCCTACGCCAAGACGGTGGGCTTCTGGCTGTCGCTGCTGGCCTTCCCGCTGTTCGCCGTCATCGGCGGCGCGGTGCCGATCCTGATCAAGTCGTCCGAACCGGTGCGCGCCGTCGCCGTGGTCGAGGAGGGGACTCAGGCCACCGGTCTCGCCGCCGCCATCCGCGACGCCCTCAGCCGCGACCTCGAGCGCCAGCAGGAACGCCAGAGAGAGGCGAACGCGGCGGCCGAGAAGGCCACCGGCATGCCCATCTCCGGCTCCGGCGCGGCCAAGGGCGCGTTCGCCCGGCTGTCCGGCCCGCGCCTGCGCATCGTCGCGACGCCTGCGGAGATCGTCGGGGCGGAGCCCGGCGCCGCCCGCGACGCCGCCGTGCGCCGCTACCTCACCGACGAGACGCCCGAAGCCGATCGGCTCGACGCCGTGGTCTTCCTGACCCGCGACGCCAACGGCCCCGCCGCCCGCGTCTGGACCGCCCGGGCCACCGACGACGCGGTCGAGGACTTCGTCCGCGACGCCCTGCGCGCCGCCAACCGCAAGGCCGTATTCGAGGGGGCCGGAATCGATCCCGTGGTGGTCGAGAACGCGGAGAAATTCCGCCCGGCGATCGCCGTCTTCTCCCCGAAGTCGGCCAGCGGCGGCGAGGTCGGCCTCCGGGACAAGCTGCCGACCATCATCGGCATGGCCGGCGGCTTCCTGCTCTGGTCTCTGATCATCACCGGCGCCTCCATCCTGCTGAACAGCGTCATGGAGGAGAAGTCGAACAAGATCCTCGAGGTGCTGCTGTCCTCGGCCTCGCCGACGGAAATTCTCGCCGGCAAGGTGCTGGGCGTGGCCCTCCTGACCCTCACCGTGCTGGTCGGCTGGGGCGGCATCGGCGCGGCGAGCCTGGTCTCCTTCGCGCCGGAACAGGCGGCCATGGTCGGCGACATCCTGCTGACCGGCGGCATGCTGGGCTGGTTCGCCGCCTTCATGGTCGGCGGCTACCTGATGTACGCGGTGCTGTTCGCCGCCATCGGGGCCTTCTGCGAGACGCCGCGCGACGCCCAGACCCTGATGGGCCCGATCATGATGATCCTCGTCATCCCGATCATGACCATGTCCATGGCCATGACCACGCCGGACGCGCCGGTGGTGAGGATCCTGTCGTGGATCCCGTTCTTCACTCCGTTCCTGATGATGGCCCGCCTGCCGTCCGACCCGCCGATGGTGGAGCTGCTCGGCGCCATGGCCGGCATGTTCGCCTTCGCCCTGTTCATGGTCTGGCTCTCCGGCCGCGCCTTCCGCGCCGGCGCCCTGTCGGACGTGAAGCTGAGCTGGAAGAGCTTCGCCGGGGCCATCCGCGGCGGCGGGAACTGATCCCCCGCTCACCTCTCCATTCGCCCTCAAGCGAATGGAGAGGACAGGTCGGCGCGCAGCGACGACCAGGTGAGGGCGGCGAAGGCGTCGGCCGGTTCGAGCTTCGATCATACCCGCCGGCGCCGCCCTCTCCTGGCGGCCTTCGGCCCGCCGGTCCTCTCCTTCGGCGTTCGCCGAAGGAGAGGTGAGACTTCAGGCCCGTCGCCTCACCAGCGCCGCCATGAAGGCCAGGGCGAAGCCGAGGTGCACGACCAGGAACACCCTGGCCAGCTCCCGCGCCTCGCCCGACAGCACCCCCTGCACGTCGTTGAGCGCCACCGCGCCGAAGCCGACGGCGTTGGCGATCAGCACTGTTCGCAGCCACGCGTCGGTCGCGCCGCGCGACAGCGCGTTCAGCACCGCGATGCCCAGGAAGGGCCCGCCCAGCAGCCGCATCAGGGCCAGCAGCTCGGTGGAGGCATCCTCGGGCACGGCGCCGACGCCGAACTTCCGGGTCGCGAACATCAGCGCCAGCCCGACCACGGCCAGGTATATCGACGAAAGGGTCAGGGTCCAGCGCGCCATGGGTCCTCTCCGCGTGCCTGTGTCGGGCGGAAGCATACCCGGAGGCGGGGCGCATGCGAAAAGGGCCGCCCCGTTTCCGGAGCGGCCCTTGATCTTCAGCCTCAGCGGCCCGGCGTTACCGGCCGGGGCGCGGCTTCGGGGCCGGCAGCAGGCCTTCGCGCTGGGCGCGCTTGCGGGCCAGCTTGCGGGCGCGGCGCACGGCTTCCGCCTTCTGGCGGGCGCGCTTTTCCGACGGCTTTTCGTAGTGCACGTGGCGCTTCATCTCACGGAAGCTGCCTTCGCGCTGCATCTTCTTCTTCAGGGCCTTCAGCGCCTGATCGACGTTGTTGTCGCGGACGAAAATCTGAACCAGGTGAAACTCTCCTT
>JAEYTA010000026.1 GCA_023434265.1 Pseudomonadota bacterium | reverse complement strand
GGCCGAAGGCGCCGAAGGCGCTCCGGTCGCTCCGGGCGCCGGCGAAGCCGCGCAGGCCGCGGGCGGCGCCGCCGGAGGCGCCCCGATCAACGGCGCCTCGCCCGCCGGTCAGTCGACCACCCAGACCTCGCCGGCGGCCCCGTCGGGCGCCGACAGCTCGGCCGAAAGCCCGCGCTGACGTCCGTCGTACCGAACGCGAAAGGCCCCGCCGTCGGCGGGGCCTTTTTTGCGAGCCGCGAGGATCAGAGGCGGCGGAAGACCGGCGGATCGAAGCCGTCGGCGGCGTAGCGCGCCTCGGCCTCGGCCAGCGGCTCGATCACCACGCGGCCATGGCGACCGGTGGCGTGCAGAACCTCCCGGCCGTCCAGAAGGAAGGCCGAGTGGCCGCGCCACGGCGCTTCTCCCGGATGCAGCCAGACGACGAGATCGCCGCGCCGGGCGTCGGCGCGATCGACGCCCTCGCCCAGTCCGGCCTGCTGGTCGGCGTAGCGGGGCGCCGGGCGGCCGCAGGCGTAGAGCGCCTGCTGCACCAGGCCCGAGCAGTCCGTGGCGCGCGAGGAACGGGCCCCGGGTCGATGCGGCACGCCGAGCAGGCGTTCGGCCACGGCGACGGGCTCTCGCTCGAAGGCGCCGATCGGCTGCAGGTCCTCGCCGCGGGCCTCGGCCACGAGGGCGTTGAGCGGCAGGGCGGCGTTCACTGCGGCGACGCGCGCTCCCGGCAGGGGCGCGCCCTCGGCGAGGGCGGCGCGATCGACCCAGCCGACGACGCCGTCGCGACGGGCCTGGCCCCAGACCCGGCCGCCACGGGTCTCGAGCACGTCGAAGGCCTCGCCAAAAATCAGCTGATCGACCGGGTCGGCGTCCGTCTCGGGATGCGCATGGATGTCGGCGACCGGCGCAGTGCAGCGCATCGGCCGGGCCGCCCGATAGGCGTCGGCCCGCACCAGCCCCTCCAACGCCTGCTCGGCGAGGTCGGGCCGGGCGAGCGTGATGCGGGAATCGAAGGTGTCGGCGGCAGCGGTCAAACGAGGCTCGTCCGGTTGAGCCGGAAGAATGCCGCGAGATGCCAAAAGGCGCGTTAACGTCTGCGACTATTTCGCAGGAAATCGTCGCGACAGCATTTCGAACGCGGCGCGCAGACCCTGGGCTTCGCCGCCCTCGGGCCAGCCCGGTCGCGCGCGAGGATTCCAGGCGAAGATGTCCAGGTGGGCCCAGGCGCCGGTGGTCGGGGCGAATTTCTGCAGGAACAGGGCGGCGGTGACCGAGCCCGCCTGGGCCCAGCCGGCGGGATCGTTTCTCAGGTCGGCGATCTCGGCCTCCAGCGCGGCGCGATAACCCGGCCACAGCGGCATGCGCCACAGGGGATCTCCCACGGCGCGCGAGGCCTCCAGCAGATCGCCGGCCAGCGCTTCGTCGTCCGTGTAGAGCGGCGGCAGCTCCGGCCCAAGCGCAATGCGGGCGGCGCCCGTCAGGGTGGCGAAGTCGAGCGTCACCGCCGGGGCATGCTCGCCGGCCCGGGTCAGGACGTCGGCGAGGATCAGCCGCCCCTCGGCGTCGGTGTTGCCGACCTCGATGCTCAGGCCCTTGCGGGAGGCGAGGATGTCGCCCGGCCGGAAGGCGTCGCCGGAGATGGCGTTCTCGACCGCCGCCACCAGCACCACCAGCCGCACCGGCAGTCGGGCCTGCATGACCAGCCGGCCGAGCGCGAGGGCGTGGGCGGCGCCGCCCATGTCCTTCTTCATGTTGCGCATGCCGGCGGCCGGCTTGATGTCGAGACCGCCGGTGTCGAAGACCACACCCTTGCCGACCAGGGCGACCAGCGGCAGGTCGGCGCGGTCGAGGTTCCAGCCGATCTCGATGACCCGCGGCGCCCGGTGCGGGGCGGCGGCGCGGCCGACCGCGTGCACCGCCGGATAGTTGTGCTCGAGCAACTCGTCGCCGGCGATCACGGACAGGCTGGCGCCCGACGCCTCGGCGATCTCGCGGGCGATGGTTTCGATCTGCAGCGGCCCCATGTCGCCAGCCGGCGTATCGACCATTTCCCGGGCCAGGGCGCAGGCGGCGGCGATCTCGAGCAGGCCGGCGACATCGGCCTCCGGCACGGCGAGCCGCGGCCGTGCGCCCGGCCGGGCCTTGTAACGATCGAACCGGTACGCCCCGAGCGCGAAGGCCTGCGCCGCCAGCGCCGCGGCCTCCCCCGCCACGCCTTCCAGCCGCCACAGGCCGTCGGGCAGCTTTGCGGCCAGGGCGCGCGCCGAGATCGGATCGAAGCGATCGCCCGCGCCGAACAGGGCGCCCGCCGGCGCGCCGTCGGCGCCCGGCAGGATCAGCACCTGACCGGCCTTGCCGGTGAAGTCGTGAGCCCGCGCCCAGGACGCCTCCGCCGCGTCCAGAGCGGCGTCCTTGCCCACGACCCGCACCGGCAGGGCCCCCGCTGCGTCGGCGGTCAGGACATCGGGGTGCAGGACGGACATGGCGATCGGCCTTTCGGAGGCGGCTCTGGCTTTGTTAACCGGCGGTTGACGCGGAAAGGCGACTCTTGGGCCGACCTTTCCGGAGCGCCCTCCATGTCGCGCACGCTCGCCTCCATCGCAACCATCGCCGTGCTCGCCGCCCTCGCCTCGCCGGCGCTGGCGCAGCAGGCTCCGGCCGCCGATCCCGCCGCCGCCCCGGCCCGCCCGCGCGCGCCGGCCAACGCCGAGACCCGCGCCGCCTACGACCGCGCCGACGCGCTCAGCCGCTCGGTGTTCTGGACCGA
>JAEYTA010000023.1 GCA_023434265.1 Pseudomonadota bacterium | reverse complement strand
GGGGACGGCGACGGTGGAGCCGTCGTGGAGGGTGATGGCGCCGACGGTCGGTTCCGCGTCCCTCGACCCTCGACCCTCGACCCTCGACCCCCAGAGATCACGCGCCTCCGCCCGCCGCAGGTTCTCCCGGATCGCCACGAACTCCATCTCGGGCGTGATCACGCCGGCGCGGGCGTACTCCAGCTGGGTCACCGGCCGGCCGGGGACGCCCTTGAAGACGCCGTGGCGGGAGGTGTCGAAGGCGGGGGCGAGGTGCTTGCCGGCGGCGTGGCCGTTGTCCTCGGGCTTCACCTCGCGGGGCTGGGGCTCGGGGGCGATGTCGCCGCGCGACAGGCGCCAGTCGGGGGCGATGACCTCGGCCAGACCCATGGCGATGTCGATCTGCGCGTCCGGGTCGGTATAGGGGCCCGAGGGGTCGTAGACCGTCACCGGCGGCTCGTTCGCCGACGGGTGCACGGCGATCTCGGCGAAGGGGACGCGCAGGCCGGGATGCAGCACGCCCGGTTCGTACACCTTGCGCCGCCCGGGGCGCGGGCCGGTGGGCACGGCGCCGGTCGCGTCGGCGACGCGCTTCTTGGCGTCGGCCAGCGGCAGCACGACGTTGGGCTCGTCGGGGGTGACGTGGACGTTCATTGGCGGCCTCTCGTTGCAAGAGGTCCGCCGGCGCGGTGCATGGGGACTCCACGCGCGGAGTCCGTATTCCCATCCCTTCGCCGGCATGACCCGGATCAGGTTCGACGGGTCAGGGGATCACCCCAATCTCAGTGGCTCAGGCGCCACCCCCCGGAGAACGGCCGGACCCTGCGCCGGACGCGACGGAGGGTCAAGCGCTCACGGCTCCGACCAGCCGTGCACCGACAGCGCCAGCCCGGCGCGGGGGTCGCCGGCGAAGGACAGCATGACCCGCTCGCGGCCGTGGGCGGGGACGTAGTCGATGGTGGCCGAGGCGGCCTCGTCGCCCAGACGGCCCTCGACCTCGACCCCGGCGGCGGTCTCGTCGCCGCCGTTGGCCACCTCGACCTCGGCCAGCCAGCGGCCGGCGACGGGACGGGCCGACTCCAGCCGCGCCTCCAGCCGGGGCGGGTCGCGCGGCCCGGCCGCCTCGGACAGGATCACCGCCAGCGCCGCCAGCACGATGAGCAGGCCGAGCCCGCCCATCAGCCACTCCAGCAGGGCCGGCGGCGGCGGGGGCTTGCGGCGGGCGGCCATCAGACCAGCAGCCGGGCGGCGGCGGCGCCCAGCGCCCCGGGGAAGCCGAGCACCACCATGGCGTCGACGATCTCGGCCGGGCCGTGGCCGTCGGTGCGACCGAACACCCACAGCACATACAGGGCGACCAGCAGGACCAGGGCGTAGCCGGGCAGGGTGTAGTGGGCGAAGGCGGCCAGCGGCCGGTCGTGCGCCTCCTGGCCGGCGAAGCCGACGCTGTAGACGAGGGCGTGCATCAGGATCAGCGACACGACCATCAGGGCGACGACGTGCACCGCGCCCATGCGGTAGGCGATCAGCACCATCTCCTCGGTCGGGGCCATGTTGAGGACGAGGAACAGCGCCCCGGCGACCATCAGGAACAGCTCGCCCGGATAGGTGGCGGAGTCCTCGTCGCCGATGTCCTCGCGCCCGGCGCCGCTCAGCTGGCGGCCGGCCAGCAGGGCGCCCATGGCGCCTGCCACCGCCTGCAGGGTCAGCTGGCCGACGATCTGGCGCGGCGGGGCGTCGGCCTCGAGCACGCCCAACAGGGCCAGCACGGCGGCGGCGGTGACGAAGCCGACGGCCAGCGCCACGAAGGTGTCGAGCAGGGCGTGGCCGAGGCCGCGGTGGCGCGCCGCGAAGCCGGCGTAAAGGGCGAGGCCGAGCAGCAGCGGCAGGGCGGCGAGCAGGAAGACGGCGAGGCGCAGGGGTTCGAGCACGAAGCCGAACCACCACATCTCCATGGTCATCAGCAGCGGCAGGCTGAACAGCAGGGCGCCGCCGAAGGCGCGGGCCAGGTCGCGGACGTAGCCGAGCTCGCGGCCGCGGTCGAAGGCGAGGCTGATCTCCATGGCTACGGCAACGCCTGATGGGCGCTTCCGCTCCCGCCGGGTCAGTCGGCGAAGACGCCGAGCAGCCGGTCCAGCGCCGCCTCGACGCGGGGCCAGCCGGCCTCGTCCAGCGCCAGGCCGCCCACGGCGCCGCCGTCGGCCAGGGCCAGCTGTTGCACGGCGGCGAGCAGGACGGCGTTGATGGCCGTCGGATCGCCCTCGGGCGGGACGCGCAGGCGCGGCCGGCGCTCGCGCATCCACGCCTGCAGCACGGCGGCGCGCTCGGCCTCGATGCGGCGCAGCAGGGGCGTGTCCTCGACCAGGGCCCAGGCCATCAGCCGCAGGGTCAGCGGGCTGGCGCGCAGGGCGGCCAGCCAGGCGGCCAGGCTGGCGCGGGCGAAGGCGCGCAGCGACTCCGCCCCGGCCGGCGGCGCGGCGTCGAGCGCGCGCACCAGCTCGGCGGCGGCGCGGGCGGCGAGGCGGACGACGACGCCGTCCGTCCCCTCGAAATAGCGATAGACCAGCTTGCGGTCGCAGCCCGCCTCGGCGGCGAGGGTCTGGACGTTAAGGCCCGGAAAGCCCTCGCGCAGCAGGATGCGCTCGCCCGCCTCGACGATGGCCGCCTCGGTGGCGGCGCGGTCGCGCAGGCGCGCTGGCGACGGTGCGGACGATTCGGCCATGGGGGCAGCATCGGCCGCGCCGGGCGGAGGGGCAAGTTGGGGATTAGGGATTAGGGATTAGGGATTAGGGATTGGCTCAGAGCGAACCAGGGGCCGGGGGCCGGCGAGATGGGCTCCCTAATGCCCAATCCCTAATCCCCAATACCGATGTCCAGATAAGGTGCGGCCCCGGTCTGCGTCGGGGGGCGTGGCAGAGACCGGGGCCGCTGGAGGACTCTGTCGAGCGCGCATCGCCGCAAGGTCCGGCCAATAAACAGCGGTCGGGGAGTTCGGTTCCGGACGGTCGAAGAAGTTTTCCCGCGCCCGGGATCGGGGCTAGAGGAAAGGCCCCCGTCCCGGAGACCCGCCATGCATCTCGCCCGCTTTCCCCGCGTCCGCCTCGCCCACCTGCCGACGCCGCTGGAGCCGCTGCCCCGGCTGTCGGAGGAACTGGGCGTCGACCTGTGGATCAAGCGCGACGACTGCACCGGCCTGGCCGGCGGCGGCAACAAGACGCGCAAGCTGGAATTCCTGCTCGGCGAGGCCTTCGAGCAGGAGGCGGATGCGCTGGTGACGCAGGGGGCGGTGCAGTCCAACCACGTGCGCCAGACGGCGGCGGCCGCCGCCGCCCACGGCCTCGCCTGCGAGGTCATCCTCGAGGAGCGGACCGGGTCGAAGGCGCAGGACTATGTCGCCAGTGGCAACGTCCTCCTCGACCGCCTGCTGGGCGCGAGGCATCGCTTCGTGCCGGGCGGGACCGACATGACGGCCGAGCTGGAGAAGACGGCGGAAGAGGTGCGGGCGCGGGGCGGCCGGCCCTACGTCATCCCCGGCGGCGGTTCGAACGCGGTCGGGGCGCTGGGCTACGTCGACTGCGCCCGCGAGATCGTGGTCGGGGCCGACGAGCTGGACCTGCACATCGACCGCATCGTGACGGCGACCGGCAGCGCGGGGACGCACGCCGGGCTGGTGGCCGGGCTGGCGGTGATGGGGGCGGACATCCCGGTGCTGGGCATCGGGGTGCGGGCCCCGAAGCCGAAGCAGGAAGAGAATGTGCTGAAGCTGGCGCGCGAGACGGCGGCCCTGCTGGGGCGGCCCGAGGCGGTGACGGCGGAGATGGTGGTCGCCGATTGCGACTACGTCGGCGAGGGCTACGGCCTGGTCGACGAGGGGGTGATCGAGGCGCTCAAGCTGGCGGCGCGGACCGACGGCATCCTGCTGGACCCGGTCTACACTGGCAAGGCGATGCAGGGGCTGATCGCCCTGGCGCGGGCGGGGCGCTTCAAGGGCGAGACGGTGGTGTTCCTGCACACCGGCGGGGCCCAGGGGCTGTTCGGCTACGAGAGCGTGGTGGGGGCGGGGCTGTAGGGTCGGGCGACGCGCCTCCAGGGCAGGGCCACCCGACCGGGTTCACCGCTCCCGCGGCAGCACCGTGGTGACGCGGCCGATGAAGAGGGCGAACTCGGCCATGAAGTTGCGCAGGAACTCCTCGGTGGATTCGACGGTGACCTCGCCCTCGTCGGTGACCAGACCGGGGGTGAAGTGGATGTAGGCCTCGGGCGAGTTCATCAGGGGCGCGTTGCAGAAGGCCATCACGCCCTTGAGGTGCTGCTGGGCGACGGCGGTGCCGATGGAGCCGATCGAGGCGCCGATGACCGCCGTCGGCTTGCGCGCGAAGGCGTTGGAGCCATAGGGGCGGCTGGCCCAGTCGATGGCGTTCTTCAGGGCGCCGGGGATGGACCGGTTGTACTCGGGCGAGACGAACAGGATGGCGTCGGAATCGCTGATCGCCGCCTTGAAGTCGCGGGCCACGCGCGGGTAGTCGGCGTCGTAGTCGTAGCTGTAGAGCGGCAGCTCGCCGAAGGGAATCTCCGACAGCTCGAGCTCGGGCGGGGCGAGGCGGGCCAGCGCCTTCGCCAGCTTCCGGTTGATCGACTCCTTCGCCAGGCTGCCGACCAGATAGCCGACCTTGTAGCGCGTCATGACCGTTCTCCTTCGCGGGGCGAAGGCGGAACACTCCCCGGAACGGTGGGTTGCAGGCCGGGGGGTCAGCCCGCCCCGGCGGCGATCTGCATCATCACCAGGCCGGTGAACCACCCCGCCGCCGTACCGATGATGTAGCCGAGCACGGCCAGCAGCACGCCGACCGGGGCCAGCGAGGGATGGAAGGCGG
>JAEYTA010000014.1 GCA_023434265.1 Pseudomonadota bacterium | reverse complement strand
GCCAGGCGCAGCCCGGGCGCCTGCTCCGCCAGCGCCGCCAGCAGCCCGGCGCCGTCGGTGCTGTCGGCGCGGATGCGGCCGGCCTCGAACAGAAGCAGGTTGGCGGAGCCGCAGCGCCGGGCGGTCGCGGACGCCTCGTCGGCGCGCGCCAGCGCCAGTTCCTTGTAGGGGGCGGTGACGTTCAGCCCGCGCAGCTCGCCCGCCCGGCCGCGCTCGAGCAGGCGGTCGAAGGCCGCTTCGTCGTCCGGTTCAAAGGCGCGGTAGTCGGCCCGCAGCCCCGCAGCGGCGATCCACGCCCGATGGATCGCCGGGCTCAGCGAATGGCCGATCGGCCGGCCCGCCACGCCCGCGAGCGTCGTCATGTCGTCAGAACCCCCGCCCGGCGCAGCTCGGCCAGCACCGGCCACAGCGGCATGCCGAGGACGGTGAAGTAGTCGCCCTCCACCGCCTCGAACAGCTGCGCGCCCATGCCTTCGAGCCGGTAGGCGCCGACGCAGGCCAGCAGACCGTCTCCCTCGGCAGCCAGGTAGGCGTCGAGGAAGGCGTCGGAGAAGGCCCGCACCCGCATCGTCGCGGTGTCGACCCCGGACCAGACGACCTGGCCGTTGCGGGCCAGCGCCGCGCCGGAATGCAACTGGTGGGTCCGGCCGCGCATGTCCGACAGCCGCGCCCGCGCCTCGGCCAAGGACCCGGCCTTGGACACCAGCCCGCCGGCGAAGGCCAGGGTCTGGTCGGCCCCCAGCACCCAGGCCTCCGGATCGCGACGCGACACCGCCAGCGCCTTCACCCGCGCCAGCTCCTCCGCCAGCCCGGCGGCGTCGACCGGGTCATGGGCGGCCTTGACCGCGTCCTCGTCGACCTCCGCGACCTGGACCGAGAAGGGCACGCCGGCGCCCTCCAGCATGGCCCGCCGCGCGGCGCTCTTCGAGGCCAGCACCAGCCGTTCGCCGGACCCGCTCACCACGCCGCCCCCACCCGCTGGGTGCGCTTCTCGTTGAGCACATTGATGATCGCCGCCGCGGTCTCCTCGACCGAGCGCCGGGTGACGTCGATGACCGGCCAGCCGCGGCGTTCGAACAGACGGCGCGCCTTGACCGTCTCCTCGCGCACGGCGTCGTGGTCGACATAGGCGCTGGCGCGATGGGCGTTCAGGCCGTCCAGGCGGTTTTTGCGAATCTGCACCAGCCGGTCCGGCGAGACCGTCAGGCCGATGACCAGCGGATTCCTCAGCTGCGTCAGGCGTTCGCCGTCCTCCTGGCCGGGCACCAGCGGCACATTGGCGGCGCGGATGCCGCGGTGGGCCAGATAGATGCAGGTCGGCGTCTTGGACGTCCGGCTGACCCCGCACAGCACCACGTCGGCGGTCTCCAGCTGCTGCGTCGTTCCCTGGCCGTCGTCATGGGCCATGGCGAAATCGAGCGCGGCGATACGGTTGAAATAGTCGGTGTCCAGCGCGTGCTGGGCCCCGACCCGCGTCGACAGGGCCGCGCCGAGATAGCGCGACAGGGCCCCGACAAGCGGATCCAGCGCCGCGATCTGGGGCATGTCGAGGCGGCGGCAACCCTCTTCCAGCTGTTCGCGCAGTTCGCGGTCGACGAGGGTGTGCAGCACCACCCCGGGAGCCGAGGCGATCTCCTCCAGCACCCGCTCCATCTGCCGTTCGGACCGGACCAGGGCGTAGATGTGCTCGATCGGGATGACCCCGTCGAAGCGGGCGACCACGGCCTTGGCCATGGCGTTGAGGGTCTCGCCGGTGGAGTCCGAGACAAGGTGGACGTGGAAGTAGGTGGCCAGGCGCGACGGCCCGGAGGAACGGCCCGGACTCATGGGGACGGTCTGTCCATGACGATGGGACTCCTGTGGACGGGGCCGGGCGCCGATCCGCGGGCGGCGGGCGCCGATTCCCATAGCAAGCCGGGGCCGCGGTCGCGAGCGGGGATGGCGGTGGAGCGCCGCCGGCCCTGTCCGGCGAGTCGTCCAGCGCCGGCGTGTGCGTCGCATCCCGGGGGTGTGGAGGAGTCCGGTTCGGCCGATCGGCGCCCGCTGCGAGGGGACGGCCCGGGTCCAGCCGGGACGGGCCCGTTAAGGTCTCGTTAGGACTTTTCCCCGGTTTCGACAGGCGGCCCCGGCCTGTCGATCGCCCTGTGAATCCTCCGGGCGCCGGTCGGGCGTGGTCGCGGAATGTTCCGCCGGTTGTCCCCGTCGTCCCCGGCCCAACCCGCTTCTTCCTCCCTTTATTCAATTCGATTGATTGGAAGGGAGGGGGTGCGACCTTGTCCCGGACTTGAGCGCAGACCGGGCCGCCGGTAAGGCCAAGGGTGCATGACGCCCCCTGACGCTCCCCTGTTCCTGAAGGCCCTCGCCGGCGAGACGACCGCGAGGCCGCCGGTGTGGTTCATGCGCCAGGCGGGTCGCTACCTGCCCGAATACCGGGCGCTCAGGGCGACCACGCCGGGCTTCATCGAGTTCTGTCTCGATCCGGAGAAGGCCGCCGAGGCGACGCTGCAGCCGATGCGGCGCTTCGGCTTCGACGCGGCCATCGTCTTCGCCGACATCCTGCTCATACCCCGGGCGCTCGGCCAGGACGTCTGGTTCGAGGCCGGCGAAGGACCGCGGCTCGGCGCCCTGCCCGCCGTCGAGGCGATGCGCGAACGGACCGCCGGGGCCGGCGAGGCCCTGCGCGAGGTGGGCCAGACCCTGTCGATCGTTCGTGGCGAGCTCGAGCCCGAGCGGGCGCTGATCGGCTTCGCTGGCGCGCCGTGGACGGTGGCTACCTATATGCTGGACGGTGAGGCCCGCACCATCGGCAAGGGCGAGCGGGCCCAGGCGCGCACCTACGCCTATGCCGAACCCGACAAGGTCGACGCCGTCCTCGAGGTGCTCGTCGAGGCCACCGCCCACTATCTGAAGATGCAGGCCGACGCCGGGGCGCAGGCGCTGAAGATCTTCGAGAGCTGGGCCGAGGGCCTGCCGGACGACCTGTTCGAACGCCTCGTGCTCCGCCCGCACCAGGCGCTGGTGAATCGGGTGAGGGAACTGGGCGTGACCACGCCGCTCATCGGTTTCCCGCGTGGCTCGGCGGCGCTCGCCGAGCGCTACGCGGTGAAGTGCGACGTCCAGGCCGTGGCGCTGGACACTGCCTTTCCGCTCGAGGTCGGTCGGCGGGTGCAGGCGATCAAGCCGATCCAGGGCGCGCTCGATCCCCTGCTGCTGCGTGCCGGCGGACCCCTGCTGGACCGCCGGGTCGACCAGCTGATGGAGGCCTGGGGACAGGGGCCGTGGGTGTTCAACCTCGGCCACGGCATCCTGCCCGACGTGCCCATCGCCCATGTCGAGCAGGTGCTGAAGCGGATCGGCGCCCAATGACGCCGCTGTCCGGCCGCCGCATCGCCGTGGTGCTGTTCAACCTCGGCGGCCCGGACGACCAGGCCTCGGTCAAGCCCTTCCTGTTCAACCTGTTCAACGACCCGGCCATCATCGGCCTGCCCGGAATCGCGCGCACGCCGCTGGCCCGGCTGATCTCGTCACGGCGGGAGGCGACCGCCCAGGCCAACTACGCCCTGATGGGCGGGGGCTCGCCGCTCCTGCCCGAGACGGAAAAGCAGGCCCGCGCGCTGGAGGCGGCGCTGGCCGCGCGGCTCCCCGACGACGAGGTGCGGACCTTCATCGCCATGCGCTACTGGCGGCCGCTGACCGAGGAGACCGCCGCCGACGTCGCCGCCTTCGGGCCGGACGAGATCGTTCTGCTGCCGCTCTATCCGCAGTACTCGACCACCACCTCGGCGTCCTCGCTGAAGGCCTGGGACCGCGCCTACGCCGGCTCGGGCGACAGCCGCACCGTCTGCTGCTGGCCCGAGGCCTATGGCTGGATCGACGCCCAGGCCGAAGCCGTCGCCGCCCGGCTGGACGAGGCCGGAGACCGGCCGGTCCGCGTGCTGTTCTCGGCCCACGGCATCCCGGAGAAGCTGGTCGCCGGCAAGGGCGACCCCTACCAGGAGCAGGTCGAGAGCACGGTCGCCGCCGTCGTGGCCCGCCTCGCCGAGGCGGGTCGGACCGTCGACCACGCCGTCTGCTACCAGAGCCGCGTCGGCCCGCTGAAGTGGCTGGGCCCGTCCACGCCCGAGGCGCTCGAACAGGCGGCGCGTGACGGCAAGGGCGTGGTGGTCGTGCCCATCGCCTTCGTGTCCGAACACGTCGAGACCCTCGTCGAGCTCGACATAGAGTACGGCGAACTGGCCCACCGGCTCGGCGTCGCCCCCTATCTGCGGGTCCCCGCCGTCGGCGCCGCCCCGGCCTTCATCGAAGGACTGGCCGACGCGGCCGTACACGCGCTGGGCCGCACCGGCGTCTCGCCCTACGGTCCGGGCTGCCGCGGCGACTGGAAGGCCTGTCCCTGCCAGAACGAGAGGAGAGCCGGATGAACTGGTACGACCTCGCCCGCGGCCTGCACATCCTGGCGGTCATCGCCTGGATGGCCGGCCTGCTCTTCCTGCCCCGGCTGTACGCCTACGACGTCGAGCAGAACGGCAAGCCCGAGCCGCTGCGCTCGGAGATGCAGGGCCTGCTGCGGACGTGGCACGGGCGGCTGCTCGGCATCATCCTGGGGCCGGCCATGGGCGCGGCCTGGGTGTTCGGGGCCTGGCTGTTGTGGCTGCGCAGCGGAAACGGCGCCGACTGGAGCTTCGCGCACCAGCCGTGGATGGTCGCCAAGCTGGCTGGCGTGATCGCCCTCAGCGGCTGGCACGGCTTCCTCGCGGGCGAGCGCAAGAAGATCGTCGCCGGGACCTCGGCCCGCTCCGCCCGCTTCTGGCGCATGACCAACGAAATCCCCTTCCTGATCGCCATCGTCATGGTGCTGTCCGTGACCACGGAGTGGGCCTTCGGATGATGCGAGGAGCAGCCGTTCTTCTGGCGGTGTTTTTGCTTTCAGCCTGTGTCGCCGCGCCGCTCCGTCCGGCCGTTGCGGTGGACGAAGGATTTCTGGTCACGGGTCTCTATTTCTACGAGGACGGAGATCGGTTTCGCTGGAACTGTGGTGAGGTCGAACCTTGTGTCGATGCGCTGATCCGGGACGCCGAACTTCAGCGACGAGTTGAGATCAAGGGAAGGTGGGTGCTTACGCTGGTCGTTCGGCGCGTCGATGCATGCGGCGTTGAGGCAATTGCGGCCACCTGTGCCCGCGGCGATAGAACGGCGCTGAAGATTCTGCGTTGGGTTTCTCCGCCAGCTCGCCAGTGACCTATCCCGCTTGACCTCGCCGGCCGGGCGTGGTTTCGCTGCTCCCGAACCGTTCCTGGCCGCGCCGGACGGTCCCTCTCTCCCAGCGACGCCTGCCGGATCGACCCTGCGGGACTCCGTCGCTCCTCCTGCCGGCCGAAAGGCCACACATCGCCAGTCCGTCCGCCCTCGCCCACGCGAGCGCCCCGGCGCGCCTGCCTGAAGAAGACTCCCCATGACCGACGTCCGCGACACCGATCCGACCGCCCCCGAAGCCGAGACCCTCGAAGGCGAACAGCCTTCCAATGAAGTGGCCGCCGCCGACCTGCCGATGGTCGACCAGGAGGCTGACGAGGAAGAGGACGACGGCGAGCCGATCGTTCCCAACGGCCGCATCACCCTGGCCGAGCTGAACGAGAAGACTCCGGCCGACCTGGTCGCCTTCGCCGAACAGCTGGAGGTCGAGAACGCCTCGAACCTGCGCAAACAGGACCTGCTGTTCGCCATCCTCAAGGCCTTGGCCGAGGAGGAGGTGGAGATCATCGCCGACGGCGTGCTGGAAATCCTGCCCGACGGCTTCGGCTTCCTGCGCAGCCCCGACGCCAACTATCTTCCGGGTCCGGACGATATCTATGTCTCGCCGTCGCAGATCCGACGCTTCGGCCTGCGCTCGGGCGACACCATCCACGGCGCCGTGCGCGCCCCGCGCGAGGGCGAGCGCTACTTCGCCCTGCTCAAGGTCGACACGATCAACCTGGAAGACCCGGAGACGGTCAAGACCAAGGTCCTGTTCGACAACCTGACCCCGCTCTATCCGGAGGAGCGGCTGCACATGGAGATCCAGGACCCGACGCTGAAGGACCGCTCGGGCCGGGTCATCGACATCGTCGCCCCGCTCGGCAAGGGCCAGCGCTGCCTGATCGTCGCCCCGCC
>JAEYTA010000005.1 GCA_023434265.1 Pseudomonadota bacterium | reverse complement strand
GGTCGAGGTCGAGGTGCTGCGCGCCGCCTCGAGCGGCTCGACGGCGGCGCTGAACCTGTTCGGCAACGAGTTCGCCAACCAGGTGCTGGGCTCGGCCGGGGCCAATGTGCTGCGCGGCGAGGGCGGGAACGACGACCTGCGCGGCTTCGCCGGCGACGACACCCTGCGCGGCGGCAGCGGCAACGACGCGCTGGACGGCGGCGACGGGACCGACACGGCCCAGTTCGCCGGGGCGCGGGCGGGCTACACCATCTCGACCGTCGGCGGGGTGACCACCATCACCGGGGCGGACGGGACCGACACCCTGCGCAACGTCGAGCGGCTGCAGTTCGGGGACGGCTTCTACGACATCGCCGGCGACCCGCTGGCGGGGCCGCAGGCGCCGCCGGGGCTGGAGACGGACGACGGGGCCGGCAAGGACGCCTTCCTGATGGACGACCCGTTCGTGCTGCCGCCGCCCGACGACGACCTGCCGCCGGTGATGCCGCCGGCCGACGACCCCGGCGGGCTCAAGGGCCTGTTCACCGGCGACCAGCCGGAGATCATGCCCGGCGTCGACACCCACGGCCTGCCCCTGCTGCTGCCGACCGAAGGGGGCAGCTTCAAGCACACGGGCTCGCTGCTCTGGCTCGACGAGGGCCTCGACGGCTTCGTCCAGCGCCCCGCCCAGTGGGACGACTTCCTCGCCTGACAAGGGCGCAGCGGGGACGGGCGCAGCAGGGACGGGCGAGGCGGAGGCGGCGTGGTGGCTGGGGGCGGGCTCGAACCGCCGACCTGTGGGTTATGAATCCACCGCTCTAACCAGCTGAGCTACCCAGCCCCGGTCGACGCCGTCGAGGGGTCCGGCGGGAACTGGTCTGACCGCCGGAAGAGGCGTGCCTATAGAGGCGCCGCGAGCGGGATTCAAGACGCCGCGCGCGCCGGCGGTCGTGACGTGGCGGCGAAGAAACGGTAACAGCAGCGGAGCCGTTTCGCCGCCGACCTCCAAGGGGACCCGCCATGCGCCCGATCGCCCTCGCCGCCGCCGTTTCCGTCCTGTCGTTCGCCACCGCCTGCGACGCCCGGGAGGCGGCGAATTCCGTCGCGCCGCAGCAGGCGGGCGGACCCGTCGAGACCCGTCCGGCCAACGCTCCGGACCAGCGACCGGCCTTCGCCGGCCAGACCCGCGCGCCGGGCGTGACCACGCAGCGCGCCCTTGCTCACACGGTCGTGGCGTCCGGCCTGGTCGAGCCCTGGGGTCTGGCCCTGCTGCCGGACGGGCGCTGGCTGGTCACCGAGCGGCCGGGGCGCCTGCGCCTCGTCACGCCCGAAGGCGCCGTCGGCGAGCCGGTCGCCGGCCTGCCGGCGGTGGACGCGCGCGGGCAGGGCGGCCTGCTCGACGTGATCGTCGGTCCGACCTTCGCCGACGATCGGCTGATCTACTGGAGCTATTCCGAGCCCCGCGAGGGCGGCAACGCCACCTCGGTGGCGCGCGGCCGGCTGTCGGACGACGGAACCCGGGTCGAGGCCGTGCAGGTGATCTTCCGCGCCCTGCCGACCTTCGACGGGACCATGCACTACGGCTCGTCGCTGGCCTTCGGCCCGGACGGCCGGCTGTTCGTCACACTCGGCGAACGTTCGGTCGCGGAAATGCGGCCGCAGGCCCAGGACCTCGGCTCGCACATGGGCAAGACCATCCGCATCGAGGCGGACGGCTCGGTCCCGGCCGACAATCCCTTCGTCGGCCGCGACGGGGCCCTGCCGGAGATCTGGTCGTCGGGCCACCGCAACGTGCAGGGGGTCGCCATCGCCCCCGACGGCGCCGTCTGGACGATCGAGCACGGCACGCGCGGCGGCGACGAGCTGAATCTGGACCGCGCCGGCCTCAACTACGGCTGGCCGGTGATCGCCTACGGCATCGAGTACCGCGGCGGGGCCATCAACGAGGGGATCACCGCCCGCGAGGGCATGGAGCAGCCGGTCTACTACTGGGATCCGGTGATCGCGCCGGGCGGCATGACCTTCTACGACGGCGCCATGTTCCCCGAGTGGCGCGGAAACCTGCTGGTCGCGGCGCTGAAGGAGAAGCACATCGCCCGGCTGGTGCTGGCGGGCGGCCGGGTGGTCGGCGAGGAGCGGCTGATGACGGACCTCGGCGAGCGCGTCCGCGACGTGGCGGTGGGGCCCGACGGGGCCGTCTGGGCGATCACCGACGAGCAGGACGGCAAGCTGGTGCGCCTCGCGGCGCGGGACTGATCAGTCCCGCAGCAGTTCGTTGACCCCCGTCTTGGCCCGCGTCCGGGCGTCGACGCGCTTGACGATCACCGCGCAGTAGAGCGACGGCCCGCCGTTCGGATCGGGAAGCGACCCCGGCACCACCACCGAATAGGCCGGCACCTCGCCGCGGAACACCTCGCCGGTGGCGCGGTCGACGATCTTCGTGGAGGCCGACAGGTAGACCCCCATGGCCAGCACGGCGCCCTCGCGCACGATGACGCCCTCGGCGACCTCGGCGCGGGCGCCGATGAAGCAGCCATCCTCGATGATGGTCGGGTTGGCCTGCAGCGGCTCCAGCACCCCGCCGATGCCGGCCCCGCCGGACAGGTGGACGTTCCTGCCGATCTGGGCGCAGGAGCCGACGGTGGCCCAGGCGTCGACCATGGAGCCCTCGTCGACGAAGGCGCCGATGTTCACGAAGCTGGGCATCAGCACCACGTTGCGGGCGATGTAGGCGCCGTGGCGCACGATGGCCCCGGGGACCGAGCGGAAGCCGGCTTCGCGGTAGTGGTTGGCGGTCCAGGCGCCGAACTTGTTGGGCACCTTGTCCCACCACGGGCCGACGCCGGGCGCGCCCGAGGCGGGGCCGCGGTCGCCGCCGCGCACCAGTTCGTTGTCGTTGAGCCGGAAGGACAGCAGCACCGCCTTCTTCAGCCACTGGTGGGTGGTCCAGACGCCGTCGGCGCCGCGCGAGGCGACCCGCGCCTGGCCCGAATCGAGCAGGGCCAGCGCCTGTTCGACGGCGTGGCGCACCTCGCCGTGGGTGGCGGTCGAGATATCCGCCCGGTTCTCCCAGGCGGCCTCGATGACGGATTCCAGCTGGGCGCTCATGCGGCGGCCTCCTCGAAGGTCAGGTCGGTCAGGAAGGAAAGCAGATCGGGGGTGATATGGTCGATGTGGTCGCCCAGCGGCTTTCCGTGGCCGTCGCCGATCAGGATGGTGGCCATGCCGAGCGCCTTGGCCGGCTCCAGATTGCGCGGCGTGTCCTCGAAGAAGGCGGCCGAGCGCGGCTCGAAGCCGAACCGCTCCATCATCCGGCGGAAGGTGGACGGGGCGGGCTTGGGCGTGAGGTCGGCGTCCTCGATGGCGAAGACGCCGTCGAAGCAGTCGGCCACATCCAGCCGCTCCAGCACCCGCCCCGCGTATTCCCGCGCGCCGTTGGTGAAGACGAAGCGGCGTCCGGGCAAGCGTCGCAGCTGCTCGGCCAGCGCCGGGTTCGGCTCCAGCCCGTCCATCGGCACGTCGTGGACGTCGTGCAGGAAATGCTCGGGCTCGATGGTGTAGTTGGCCATCAGCCCCGCCAGGGTGGTGCCGTGCTCGTCCAGGAACTGGCGCTGCAGAACGCCGGCCGTCTCGGGGTCCAGCCCGACCGCCTCGACCACATAGGCGTTGATCCGCGCCTGCACGAGACGCATCAGCCCCTGTTCCCGCGGGTAGAGGGTGTCGTCCATGTCGAACACCCAGGCCGTCACATGCGACAGGTCGATCAAGACGCCTGCACCAGGGTGCCGGCGCCGTGCTCGGTGAACAGCTCGACCAGCATGGCGTGCGGCCGGCGGCCATCGAGGATGACCACCGCCTCCACGCCGCTCTCGATGGCGGCGATGGCGGTCTCCAGCTTGGGAATCATGCCGCCGGTGGCCACGCCGTCGGCGATCAGGCCGCGCGCCTCGGCCACGCTCATCTGACGGATGATCTGCCCGTCGGCGCCCTTCACCCCCGGCACGTCGGTGAGCAGCAGCATGCGCTTCGCGTGGAGCGCGCCGGCCACCGCCCCCGCCACCGTGTCGGCGTTGACGTTGAAGGTCTCGCCGCTCGCCGACACCCCGATCGGCGCGATCACCGGCACCCAGTCGGCGTCGGATTCGACCAGCCGGGTGATCAATTTCGGATCGACCTTCGTCGGCTCGCCGACGAAGCCAAGGTCGACCTCGTGCTCGATCATGCTGTCTGGATCGCGCTTGGTGCGGCGGGTCTTCTCGACCGTCAGCAGGCCGGCGTCCTTGCCCGACAGGCCGATGCCGCGCACGTCGGCCTCCTTGCCGGCCATGGTGATCCAGTGGGCGATCTCCTTGTTGACCGCGCCGGACAGGACCATCTCGGCCACCTGCATGGTGTCGGCGTCGGTGACCCGCAGGCCGTCGACGAAGGCCGATTTCACGCCCGCCTTGTCGAGCATGGCGCTGATCTGGGGCCCGCCGCCATGGACCACCACGGGGTTCACCCCCATCAGCTTCAGCAACACCACGTCGGCGGCGAACTGCTTCGCCACGGCGCTCTCGCCCATGGCGTGGCCGCCGTATTTGATGACCACGGTCTCGCGGTCGTAGATCTGGATGTAGGGCAGGGCCTCGGCCAGCGTCTTCGCCGTGGCCCAGCCGCGATCCTCGGATTGCCGTTCGGTCTCGTCCATCGGCGGGTCCCTAAAGCCAAGCCCCGGGGCTGTCACCATGAAACCGGACCGCCGCCGGGCCGTTCCGCCGGGATGAAAGAGCACGAGATCGACGATCGCGATCTGAGCCCGGCCGATCCGGCCGACCCGGCGTCGCTGCAGCACGTCGACGCGGTGCTGTGTCCGGAATGCCAGGGGGTGGGCGCGACGCCGGAGGGCGAAACCTGTCCGGTGTGCGACGGCACGGGGCGGGCCACGGGCCGCACCGGCGGGGGCTGAGCGTCCGGCCGGCGGCTCTGTCACCCGGGAGCCACGCTGAACGGCGTTGTGCGACGCGGCCGCTCGACCTTGTCCAGCGGGGCTGTTATGAAAGCTTAGCGGCGGTGAGTGCGCCGTCACGACATAATCAATTCTGGGCTGCGGAGGGCATCCACCAATGCGCGTTAAGTCTCTCATTCTGGCGTCGACCGCCGCCGGGGCGTTGGCCCTGACGGCCGGCGCTGCGTCTGCCGAGCCGAACGGCTGGTACGGCGCGATCGACGCCGGCTGGCACGTGCAGGACGTCGAGACCAACCGGTCGATCAGCGATTTCAACACGGAAGACGGCTGGGCGGGCTTTG
>JAEYTA010000210.1 GCA_023434265.1 Pseudomonadota bacterium | reverse complement strand
GCGTGGCAGTCCCTAGGGGAATCGAACCCCTCTTTTCAGGTTGAAAACCTGACGTCCTAACCGATAGACGAAGGGACCGCTGCGCGGGGAGCCGGCGATATAGCCGCCGATTCCGAAGGGTGCAAGCCGGGTCTCCGCACTTTTTGACGGACCCGCGAAATCCGCTCAGCCGGCCATGCGCGGGTCGGCGACGTCCTCGATCTCCAGCTGCACGCCGCGCCGGCCGTTCCAGTCGTCGGCCTTCAGCCGCCCGGCCACGCTCAGCCCGCCGTGGCCCGCCAGCAGGGCCTTGCCGGCCGGCAGGTCGGCGCAGCGCCAGGCGATGGCCTTCACCGCCGCCCCGTCGGGCCCGGCCAGCCGGCAGCGCACATGGCCGCCGGTCATCGCCACGGGCTCGCGCACCGCCACATGCTCCAGGGCGAACATCGGCTCGGGATTGGCCGGGCCGAACGGGGCCAGGCGCTCGAACTGCTCGAACAGCGGCCGGGTGGCCGCCCGCGGCTCGACCAGGGCGTCGATCTCGACCGCATCCAGCGCCTCGGCCGCCGGCTGCTCCCCCGCCATGCGGTCGTTGAGGAAGTCGCGCAGGCGACCGATCGAATCGGTTTTCACGGTCAGCCCCGCCGCCATGGCGTGGCCGCCGCCGGCCAGCAGCACCCCGGCCTCCCACGCCGCCTGCACCGCCCGGCCGAGGTTCATCCCCGGCTGCGAGCGGCCGGAGCCCTTGCCGACGCTATTCACGCCGTCGACGCCGATCACCACCACCGGCTTGCGCCAGCGCTCGCGCAGCCGTCCGGCGACGATGCCGACCACACCCGGATGCCAGTCGTCGCCCTCGATCACCACCACGGCCGACCCATCGGCGTGCGCCCCGCTCGCCTCGACCCGCCGCACCGCCTGGTCGGTCACCTGCCGTTCGACCTCGCGCCGCGCGACGTTGAGGGCGTCCAGCTCCTCGGCCAGGGCCCGCGCCTCCTCAGGGTCGTCGGTCGACAGCAGGCGGGCCCCGAGGTCCGACTTGCCGATGCGGCCGCCGGCGTTGATGCGCGGCCCGAGGATGAAGCCCGCATGATTGCACTTGGCCGGCCCCGGCTCGCTGCCGGCCGCGGCCAGCAGGGCGCGCAGCCCCGGATTGGCCCAGTCCGACATCACCCGCAGCCCGAGGCTGGTCAGCGCCCGGTTGAAGCCGGTCAGGCCGGTCACGTCGCAGATCGCCCCCATGGCCGCCAGGTCCAGCCATTTCCGAATGTCCGGCTGCTCGCGCCCGTCGAACATCCCCCGCCGCCGCGCCTCGCGGTTCAGCGCCGCCAGCAGCACGAACACCACCCCGGCCGCGGCCAGGTTGCCCTGCCCCGAATTGCAGCCCGGCCGGTTGGGATTGACCACGGCCAGGCACTCCGGCGGCTGCTCGCGCATCAGGTGGTGGTCGATCACCACCACCTTCAGCCCGATGGCGCAGGCGTGGGCCACCGCCTCGTTGGCCGCCGCCCCGCAGTCGACGGTGACGACCAGATCGGCTCCCCGCGCCTTCAGCGTGTCGAACGCCCGCGCGCTGGGGCCGTACCCTTCGGTCATCCGGTCCGGCACATAGATGGGCAGGTCGGCGCCCATGGCCCTGAACCAGCGCACCAGCAGGGCCGCGCTGGACGCCCCGTCGACGTCGTAGTCGGCGAAGACGTGGACCGACGCGCCGGACTGCACCGCGTCGACGATGGCCTCGGCCGCCGCGTCCATGTCCGTGAAGCTGGACGGATCGGGGAACAGGGCCTTCAGCGTGGGGGTCAGGAAGTCCGCCCCCTGGTCGGCGCCCACGCCACGCGCCGCCAGCGCCCGGGCCAGCGGCTCGTCCAGCCCCAGCGCCTGCATGTGCGCCCGCACCAGCGACGCCTCGGCGGGCCTCTGCCGCCAGGCGCGTCCGGACAGCGAGCGGGAGACGCCCAGGAAGTGCGGCAGCGTCCCCCCGTCGGCCATCAGACCGGTCGCGTCATGCGGATGCGCCGCACCGTGCGGGTGAAGGAATCCATCACCAGCGTATGCGTCGAGACGAAGCCGTCGCGCACCATCACCCCGTCCAGCATCGCCCCCTTGGTCACCCCGGTGGCGGCGAAGACGGCGTCGGTCGAAACCAGCTCGTGCAGGTCGTACTTGCGGTCGAAGTCGGTCACCCCGGTCTTCTCCGCCCGGGCCCGCTCGTCGTCGTTGCGGAAGATCAGCCGGCCCTGGAAGTGGCCGCCGACGCACTTCAGCGCCGCCGCCGCCAGCACCCCCTCCGGCGCCCCGCCCGAACCGAGGTACAGGTCGATGCCGGTCTCCGGCTCGGCCGTGTGGATCACCCCGGCCACGTCGCCGTCGGTGATCAGCAGCACCTTGGCCCCGACCTCGCGCAGGGCGGCGATCAGCTCGGCGTGGCGCGGCCGGTCCATGACGCAGACGGTGATGTCGCGCGGATCCACCCCCTTGGCCGAGGCCAGCGAGCGGACATTGTCCTGCGGGCTCATGTCCAGGTCGACCGTGCCCGGGGCGTAGCCCGGCCCGCAGGCGATCTTGTCCATATAGGTGTCGGGCGCGTGCAGCAGGCCGCCCTTGGGCGCCATGGCCAGCACCGCCAGCGCATTCGCCATCGCCTTGGCCGTCAGGGTGGTGCCCTCCAGCGGGTCCAGGGCGATGTCGATCGCCGGCCCCTTCCCGGTCCCCACCTTCTCGCCGATGTACAGCATCGGCGCCTCGTCGCGCTCGCCCTCGCCGATGACGATGCGGCCGTCGATGTCCAGCGCGTTCAGCGCCGTGCGCATGGCGTCGACCGCCACCTGGTCGGCGTGCTTCTCGTCGCCGCGGCCGACCTGGGCGAAGGCGGCGATGGCGGCCAGTTCGGTGACGCGGACGGCGTCGGCGGCGAGCGAAGCGGCGTAGGGGGCCGTATCGGCCATGGGCGTTCTCCTGAGGGGATGATCCCCGGATTCTGTCGTCCGGGCGATGGAAAGCTGGTCTAGCGGCGCGGGATCGGCGGCGGAGCGCGGCCCCGCTCGCGGGCCCGGCGGGCGAATTCCTCGATCTCCGCCGCGGTCTCCGCCGTCACCGGGTCGACGTCCACGGCCTCGACCCGCGCCCGCGCGGCTTCCGCATAGGCCGAGGCGTCGCCGGTGGTCTGCCAGTCGATGCGCGCCGCCGCGGCCGCCAGCTCCCCGCCGGCGCCCTCCAGCGCCTCGACCCGGGCGGCGATCTGCTGCGGGGCCGGCAGGGGTTCGGTCCGGCGCGGGAAGTCCTCCCAGCGCGGGTATTCGCGGTTCGCCGCCACCAGCGCCTCGACCCGGGCCGCCGCCGGCGAACTCGGGTCCACGGCCGGATCGAAAGCCCCGCCGCAGCTGGCCAGCACCACGCCGCCGCCGAGGGCGGCCACAAGCGCTGCGAATTTCCCGATCGACGCGTTCATTTCCCGGCCGGTCATATGCCATGATCGGGACCGGCGGAAGGGCGCGCGCCGTCCCTTGCGTCCGAACCTGACGTCCCCGGAGCTTGCCCATGGCCCGACGCCCGACCGAGCCGCCCGCCGCCGACGCCGCGCCGCGTCCCGCGCGCAGGCCCGGCCGCCCGACCTCGGCCAAGCCGCCCCGCC
>JAEYTA010000174.1 GCA_023434265.1 Pseudomonadota bacterium | reverse complement strand
GGCGAGCGCCCGGGCCGCTCGCGCCGCCGCCGCGGGCGCGGTCGGGGTCGCGAGCGCAACGGCGACGCCGCGCACGAGCTGAAGGTCGAGGCCCGCGCCACCACCGAAGGCATGCCGGTCGACGGCTCGCCCGACGACGCCATGGCCGTCACGGTTTCCGACGAAGCCGAGGCCCCGACCGCGCTGCCGGAAGAGCCGCGCCGCCGGCGCGTCCGCCGCAAGGCTTCGGCCAGCGCGACGCCGCACTCCGCCCTCGAGTCGGCCGTCGAGCCGAACGAGGTCGAGCCCGAGGGCGACGCGGTGGTTCCGGAAGCCGTCGCCGAGGTCGAGCTTCCGGCCGCGGAGCCCGAGGCGTCCGCCGCGCCGGAACCTGAGATGGAGCCGGCCGCCGACGCCGCGCCGGTCGAACCGCAGCCCGCCCCGGAGCCGGAGATCGACGTCGCGGCCCTGATCGCCGAGGATCCGAACCAGATCGTCGCCCCGCCCGAGAAGCCGAAGCGGGGATGGTGGCGCCGTTGAAAGGCCGCGATTAGATTGTGAGGATCACGACGGGCGGGGGCGTCCGAGGCCTTGAGGAGTTCGCCATGTCATGGCTGTCCCGAAACGCCGCCCGCCTGATCGGCGCCGCGACCGCCGTCGGGCTCGTCCTGGCGTCGGCCCCCGCCGCATCGGCCCAGAGCGTCATCCGGGACACGGAGATCGAGGGGATCATCCACGAGTGGTCCGATCCGGTGTTCTCCGCCATGGGCCTCGAACCGTCCGAGATCGAGATCCTCCTGATCAACGACGCGGAGCTCAACGCCTTCGCCACGCGGGGGCGGATCATGGGCCTGAACACCGGCCTGATTCTGCGAACCGAGAGCCCGAATGAGCTGCTCGGGGTCGTGGCGCACGAGGCCGGGCACATCCGCAACCGCCACACCCTGCGCGACGGCGCGCAGGGCGCCGGCATGCAGCCGATGCTGATGACCATGGCGCTGGGTGCCCTGGCCATCGCGGCCGGCGCGCCGGACGCCGGCGCCGTGCTACTCGGGAACAGCCAGTATTTCGGCACCCTGAGCGCCCTCCGCTACATGACGCACCAGGAGGGCGAGGCCGACAACACCGGGGCCCGCGCCCTGCAGGCCGCCGGGGAGTCCGGCCGCGGTCTGGTCACCTTCTTCGAGAATTTCCGGGCCCAGGAAGTCTTCTCGGACGCGCGCCGCTACCCCTATTTCCGCAGCCACCCCCTGTCCTCGCAGCGGATCGAGAACCTGCGCCGGTTCGTCGGCGAACAGTCCAACTACGGCAAGTCGGACAGCCCCGAACGCATGGCCCAGCACGCGTTGGTGCTGGCCAAGATTCACGCCTTCATGGACGCCCCGGGCACGACCCTGCGGGCCTATCCCGAGAGCGACGCCTCCCTCCCCGCCCGCTACGCCCGCGCCATCGCCTGGTACCGCGACGGCCAGACCGAGCGCGCCCTGACCGCGGTCGACGCCCTGCTGGCCGAGCAGCCCGAAAACCCCTTCTTCTGGGAGCTGCGCGGGCAGATCCTGTTCGAGGAAGGCCGGCCGGCCGAGGCCATCGGCGCGCACCAGCGGTCGGTGGAACTGATGCCCGAGGCCCCGCTGCTGCGCATCAACCTGGCCCACGCCCTGATCGAGACCCAGGACCCCGACCGCCTGCCGACGGCGATCGAGCAGCTGAAGCGCGCCACGGCGCTGGAGCACGACAACACCATGGCGTGGCGGCTGCTGTCGCAGGCCTACGCGAGCCAGGGCAAGGAAGGCGAAGCCCGCCTCGCTTCGGCCGAGATGTATTTCGCCATGGGCGCCGAGGAGCAGGCCACCCAATTCGCCCTGCGCGCCCGCGACATGCTGGAACAGGGCACGGCCGACTACACCCGCGCCATGGACATCGTCTTCGCCTCGGGCGCGACCCAGGACGACGTCGACGCCCTCGACCGCCGCAACAGCCGCAATCGACCCACCGTCGTTCCCGCCGGCGGCTGAATCGAAAGAGACTGGATGACCGAAGCGCCTGAATCGACGCCCTCGCCGCCGCGCGCCCGCGGCTTCCTCACCCCCGAACGAGGCGTGATGGCGGCGGTGGCGATGTCCGCCCTGGCCATGGCGCTGGCGGCCGCGCCCTACGTCACCGGCCGTGGCGCGTTCGACCAGAAGGTGCGCGACTACCTGCTGCGCCACCCGGAGATGCTCCAGGAGATGAGCACGGCGCTGCAGGCCAGCCAGGACAACGCTGTGGCGGACGCCATCAACCAGCGGGCCGCCGCCAACCCGGCCCTGCTCGCCGTCGACGCCGACGACCCGACCTTCGGTCCGGCCGACGCGAAGGTGACGGTGATCGAGTTCTTCGACTTCCGCTGCCCGGGCTGCAAGGCGACCGCGCCGGAGGTGCTGCGTCTGATGGAGGCCCATCCGGACGTGCGCTTCGTGTTCAAGGACTGGCCGATCCTCGATCGCGGCACGGAGGTGACCTCCCACTACGCCGCCCGCGCGGCCCAGGCCGCCCACCGTCAGGGCAAATATCTCGCCGTGTTCCGCGATCTGATGGCCGAGCCGGCGCTCGACCCCGCGGCCGTCGACCGCATCCTGGCCGAGAACGGCGTCTCCATGGCCCAGGCGGAAGCGACCATGCAGGGCGTCGACGTCGCCCGCCACCTGACCGAAATCCAGGCCTCGGCCCAGACCCTCGGCCTCGTCGGCACACCCACCTTCTTCATCGACGGCCGCGCCAGCCCCAGCATCCAGCCGGCCGACATCGATCGGGCCATCCGCGAGGCCAAGGCCCGCGGCTGACCCGTCAGCCGCAGCTGAGCCGGACCACGGTCTGGCTGTCGGGATCGATCTCGATGTTCAGCCTGTCGGGGCGCAGGTCCTGCGTCACCGGCTGTCCGGTCTCGTAGATGCGCCAGTCGGCTCCGGGAGGGGCGGCGGGCAGGTCGCCGCGGGGTCGCCCGACCCAGTCCTGACGCCCGGCCGCGCCGCAGGCGTCGGCGGGCGCGTCCGGCGCGGGCGTTTCGGCGCCCGGGGTCGCGGGCGACGGTTCCGCCGGAGCGGACGCCGCAGGCGCGGGTTCGGGAGCGGCCGGGGCGGAGGACTCGCCGCACGCCGCCAGGGCCGTGGTGGCGGCGAGGGGAAGAATGATCAGCCGCAATCCACGCTCCTTATGATGCCTGTCGCCTCGTCGAACCGGACGTTGAGGCGATCGGGGCGGTAGTCCCGCGTCGTCGGGCAGGTGGTGCAGACGACGCGGACGTTGGCGCCGGCGGGGAAGCTGACCGCGCCCACGTGGGAGCCGATCAGGCCATGCGCGCCCTCCAGGTCGCAGCGCTGCGGCCCCGGCCCGGCGACCGGATCAACGACCGGCGCGCATCCGGCCAGCGCCAGGCCGCCCGCCGCCAGCAGAAGGGACCTCATCCGCATTTGACCTCGCGGATCACGCCGGTGGTCTGGTCGTAGAAGATATTCAGCCGGCGCGGGCTGTAGTCCATGGTCACCGGACAGGTGGTGCAGGTCACGCGCCAGGTCTCTCCGGCCGGCATCTGCGGGATCTCGGACCGGTTCCGGCCGACGAGATGCTGGTAGCGATCGGCCTTGCACTGGTTCGGCGCGTCGTCCGGCGCCATGGAGCCGGGGCCCGGCTCTACAGGGGCGCAGCCGGCGATCAGGCCGACGGCGGCGAAACTCAGCATCAGACGTCTCATGACCCGCTCCTTTGCCGGTCAGCCGCAGCGGACCTGTTCGACGATATCGGTCTGCTGGTCGAAGAAGATGTTCAGCCGATAGGGAGAGAAGTCCTCGGTGATCGGACAGGTCGTGCAGGTGACCCGACGGTTCACCACATTCACCGGAACGGGAATCTCGGTCTTCGGTTTCCCGACGAGCCATTGCAGTTCGCCGGCGCGACACAGGTCGGCCGTGGAATCCTGCGGCACGCGGCTGCCGACCGGCGGGGCGGTCACCTGGGCCCGCTCGACCGCGCGCGGCGCCGGAGCGTCGGACGCGGGACTGGCGCATCCCGCCAGGGCCACGAAACCGACCCCGATCAGGCCGCCTTTTCCCAACGCCCTTCCGGCGACTGCCGCCAGTAGGCGAGGTTCTCGCCGGCCTGCTTCAGCACCTTCCACCGCTGCCGGGCGTTCGCCAGGGAGGTCTCGTCCCGACCGTCGAAGATGATGAAGCATCGTTCGTAGCTCTCCGTATCGCCAAGCTCTGCGTCGTCCACGATGAACAGCGCCTGAGCGCCGTTCAGGTTCTCGCCGGTGTCGGTGAGCAGGATCGGCTGGCGTTCGGCGTGCGCCCCCGAGGCGTGGCCGTGAGCGAGGAAGGAGTCGTCCCGCCAGGTCCAGAGGCGCTCGTCGATTTCGTCCAGCAAACCGGCGGAACGGGCCCGGACGAGCGCGCGCCAGCCCCGGTCCCGCGTCTTCTCCAGCAGCCCGGGCAGCACGTCGCCCAGCGCCGAACGCTCGAGGTGATAGAACCAGACTTCGCAAGCCGCCTTGGCCATGGCTCCCCGATCCGCCGTCAGATATCGGCACTCGTTCCGCGTGCAAGACTATGCCAGTCTGCCCGCCATCACCAAGCCGGGGGCAGCATGCACAGTCTGAAGATCTTCGCCGGAATGGCCGGCCTCGCGGTCGCCCTGACCGCCTGCTCGACGATATCGGAAACCTATGGCGCCGTCCCTGACTACAGCGCCGCGCCGGCCTATGGCACGGTCACCCTGTCGGCGGGGTTCACGCCCGACCCGCGGGTGATCGCTCTGCAGTCGGGCGGCGGAATCCCCGCGTCGAACGTCTCGTCCTCGTGCAACGGCTACATCGCCCGCGCGCCCGATGTCCGCCTGAACTACCGGGCCGGGAACACCTACCCGTTGATCCTGTCCGTTTCCTCCTCGACCGACACCACCCTAGTGGTCAACGGGCCTGGCGGCGAATGGTACTGCGACGACGACGGCGGCGTGAACGGGCTCAATCCCGCCCTGCGCTTCAACTCGCCGCGCTCCGGCCAGTACGACATCTGGGTCGGCACCTACAGCGGAGCCCAAACCCACGCCGCTCGCCTGCACATCTCCGAGGTGGAGAGCCAGTAAGGCCGGAGGGACGCCCGCCGATTCCGCCGGACGTCCCGCTGGATCAGCCCTCGTAGCGGTCGGCCACCATCCGGTCGAGCGTGCGCACGCCCCAGCCCACAGCGCCGTCCGGAACGGTCGGGTTCCTGCTGTCCTTGACCCAGGCCGTCGGCGCGATGTCGATGTGAGCCCACGGCACGCCGTTGGTGAAGCGCTGCAGGAACAGGGCGGCGGTGATCGACCCGCCGGCCCGCCCGTTGCCGGTGTTCTTCACGTCGGCGATCGGGCTGTCGATGTGGCGCTCGTAGGCGGCCGGAATCGGCATGCGCCAGACGTTCTCGCCCACCTTCGGCGCGGCCTCGAGGATGGCCCCGGCGACCTCGTCCGAGTTCGAGAACACACCGGCGTATTCGAGGCCGAGCGAGATGATCATCGCCCCGGTCAGGGTGGCGAGGTCGATCATGAACTTCGGCTTGAAGCGCTCCTGGGTGTACCAGAGGCAGTCGGCCAGCACGAGGCGGCCCTCGGCGTCGGTGTTGAGCACCTCGACCGACTGGCCGGACAGCGACATCACCACGTCGCCGGGCCGCTGCGCCTTGCCGTCGGGCATGTTCTCGACGAGCCCCAAAACCCCGACGGCGTTGACCTTCGCCTTGCGACCCGCCAGCGCGTGCATCAGGCCGGCCACGGCGGCGGAGCCGCCCATGTCCCACTTCATCTCCTCCATGCCGTCGGCCGGCTTGATGGAGATGCCGCCGGTGTCGAAGCAGACGCCCTTGCCGACGAAGGCGATCGGCGCTTCGCCGGCCTTGCCGCCGTTCCACTTCATGATCGCGACCTGACTCTCGCGATCGCTGCCCTGGCCAACGGCCAGAAGGGTGCGGAAGCCCAGCTTCTCCAGCTCGGCCTCGCCGAGGATCTCGACCTCGAGGCCCAGCTTCTCCAGCTCCTTCACCCGGCGGGCGTATTCGGCCGGATACAGGACATTGGCCGGCTCGCTGACCAGGTCGCGGGCGAACTCCACGGCGTCGGCGACGGCGGAGAAGGTCTCGTAGGCCTTGCGGGCGGCGACGACGTCGGCGGCGACCACCTGGATGGTCTCGACCGACGGGGTCTTCTCCGGCTTCAGCGTGGTGCGGTACTTGAGGAAGCGATAGGCGGCGAGGCGCGCCGCGAAGGCGGCCCGGGCGGCCTGCTCGTTCGAGAGATGCCCCGCGTCGATGGTCAGCGTCTTCGCGCCCGACAGCTTGACCGCGTGGTAGGCGGCGCCGGCGGCGGCCTCTAGGGCCAGATCGTCGAACCTGTCCGCCGGGCCGGCGCCCGTCAGCACGATAGTCTGGGCCTCGACGCCCGCCGGAGCGGCGACGATCAGGGTGCTGTTGGACCCGCCGGTGAAGCGGCTGGCCGCCATCGCCCGGCCGAGAGCGCCCGAAGCCGCCACGTCGAGCTGCCCGCCCGCACCGGCCAGGACGCGGCCCTCGTGAACCAGCACGGCCAGAACCTCGGCGGCGCCCGCGGACGCAACGAACTCGATCTTCATCTACTGCTCCCGCCGGGATGTACGCCCCGGTCTTGTGCGATTGGGAATGGGCGCGCGGTTTCACCGGCGCGGAGGCCTGTGTATTAGATGCGCTCCCGCACCGCCACCTGCAACCGGGCGATTTCCTTCCGCGCATGACGCTGATTCAAGGCTATCTTTTCCGGCAGATCGCCCGTCCCGTCGTGGGCGCGTGCGCGGCGCTGGCCGGAATCGGCGTTCTCAGCCAGAGCCTCGACCAGCTCGAGGTGATCGTCGAACGTGGCCAGAGCGTCTGGGTCATGGTCAAGCTGACCCTGCTGGCGGTGCCACAGCTGCTGGCGGTGATCGTGCCGATCGGCCTCTTCGTCGGCGCACTGATCGCCCTGACCCGGCTGCAGCGCGAGCAGGAGCTGACGGCGGTCTTCGCCTCGGGCGTGACCCGCTGGTCGGCGATCCGTCCTGCGGTTCGGCTGGCGGCCATCGCCGCCGTGCTGACCCTGGCCATCACCACCGTGGTGCAGCCCTGGGCCCAGCGTCAGGCCCGGGCCGAAGCCTTCGCGGTGCGCACCGACCTGGCCGCCCTGCTCGTCGAGGAAGGACGGTTCGTGCAGGGCCCGGAGGGGCTCACGGTCTACGTTCAGCAGATTGAGCAGAACGGCCTGTTGAAGAACATCTTCATCTACCAGACCGACGGCGACAGGGTGACGACCTGGGACGCCGCCGAGGCCCGATTCTCGCGCATCGACGGCGAACCGATCCTGACCCTTATCGACGGCTCCTGGCAGCGCTACTCCAGCCGCGGCGTGCTCGAATACCTGTCCTTCGGCCGTCAGGACGTGCCGCTCGGCCCGTACGCCGAGGTGACCGAGGATATTCGCTACAAGCCTTCGGACCTCTACCTGCCGCAACTGTTCAACCCGTCGCCGCGCGATCTCGACAAGGTCGGCTCCGCGGGGGAACTGGCGGCCGAGGGGCATTCCCGCCTGTCGGCCCCGCTCTACGCCCTGATGGCCATGGCCATGGCCCTCTCCGCCATCCTCGGGGGGGCCTTCAGCCGCACCGGCTACGGCTTCCGCATCGCCAAGGCCGCCGCCGCCTTCCTCGTCGTTCGCATCGTCGGCTACGGCGTCGTCGCGGCCAGCGCCTGGAACGGCTGGCTCAACATCTTCCAGTACCTGTTGCCGCTGGCCGCCACGGCCATCGCGCTGCGCCTGCTGTTCCGGGCGCTGAAGCCGCGCAAGCGACGCGCCTGGGCGCCCTACGAGCGTCTGAAGGCGAGGTTCGCATGAGCCGCCGCACGTCCCTCCCCGTCCCATGGGCCCGGCTCGGTCGCATCGAGCGCTATGTGCTGGTCCAGCAGGCCCGTTCGCTCCTCATCGCGCTGGGCGTCATCGCCGCCCTGATCATGCTGATCGACTTCGTCGAGATCTCGCGCGGCGTGGGCTCCGACGTCGACCTGCCGGCGGCGCGAATCCTGGGCCTGATGCTGCTCAAGTCGCCGCAGGTGATCATCCAGCTGCTGCCGTTCGTCTTCCTGTTCGGGACCCTGGCCGCGTTCGTGGGCCTGAACCGGCGCAGCGAACTCATCGCCATGCGCGCCGCCGGCCTGTCGGCCTGGCGCTTCGTGCTCCCCGCCGCCGGCGCCGCCTTCCTGTTCGGGGTTCTCACGGTCGCCGCCCTGGGCCCCGCGGCATCGGCCGCGGACGGCCTGTTCCAGCGTGAACGGACCCGCCTTTCCGGCGCGGCCGCCGGATCGGACGCGCCGGAGGCCGTGTGGATTCGCGAGGGCGACGACACCCGCCAGATGATCATACGCGCCGAGCGGCAGGACCGGGCCAGCGCCCGTCTGCTCGACGTCAGCTTCTTCATCTACAGCAACGACGCCGCCGGCTCCCGCGTCTTCTCGGAGCGTATCGACGCCGTCTCCGCCTCGCTCAGCGCCGGCCGCTGGCGGCTGGTGGACGCGGTGGGGGCCCAGATCGGCCAGCGCGCGGTTCGCTACGCCACCCTCGACCTGCCCTCCAGCCTCGCCGACGACGAGGCGTTCGAGCGCTTCGCCCGGCCGCAGGCGACGTCCTTCTGGGCCCTGCCGGCCCAGATCGGGCGGGTCGAGGACGCCGGCTTTTCGACCACCGCCTACCGGCTCCGCCTGCAGCAATTGCTGGCCACGCCGCTGATGTTCGCGGCGATGTCGATCCTCGCCGCCGCCTTCTCGCTCCGGCTCATGCGGCTGGGCGATCTGGCGCGGATGAGCATCGCCGCGGTGGTGCTCGGCTTCGGCTTCTTCTTCGTCAACCAGGCGGCCTCGGCGTTCGGCTCGGCCGAGGTCATCCCGCCCTGGCTGGCGGCCTGGCTGCCGCCCCTGCTGACGGCGCTCGCCGCCTTCACCTTGCTGTTCTATACCGAGGACGGCTAAGCGAGCCCCTCGTCCGTCGGCCTTCCCGAGTGAACCGCATGCA
>JAEYTA010000006.1 GCA_023434265.1 Pseudomonadota bacterium | reverse complement strand
CGCCGACCCCTCGGCGACGCCGCAGCGTAGCCGCCCGCCGGCGCCGACCGGCCCCGGCCGCTGCCAGGCCGACAGCAGCCCGTTCGGCTGCTACGCCGTGGTCGAGGACGGCCGCGCCGGCCCGGTGGTCTGCGTCGACTGAGGCGCACGAAAAAGCCCCCGCCGCGGATCGCGACGGGGGCCTTTGTCCGAAGACGCCGGAACTTACTGGCCCGGGTTGGCCTCGCTCGGCGAGGTGTTCGGGGTGTTGGCGGTGGTCATGCCGCCGTCGGCGTTGCCGGCCTGCTGCTCGATCTGATCGGCCTTCTCGTTCAGCATGGTCTCTTCCGCCTCGTTCGGCGTGGCGGCGGCCTGGGCTTCCAGGGCGTCGGCCTGCTGCTCGGCGGCGTTGTCCGCCGGGCTGTTGCAGGCGGCGAGGCCGGCGACGGCGAACACGGCGGCGGCGGCGGTGATGAACTTACGCATGGGGACAGTCCCTCCGGTGGTGTGGGACTGTTCAAACGCCACGCTTCCCGGAAGGTTCACGGCCGCGTGATCAAAAATTCATCCCGCATCGGCGAAGGCCACGCGGGCGGCGCCGAGCAGGGCGGCGTGCTTGTGCAGGATCACCCGGGTGGGGATGGCCTTCATGTAGTCGGTGAACCGGCCCTTGCGTTCGAAGCGCTCGCGGAAGGGGCTGGCCTGCAGGAAGGGCAGGATGCGCGGGGCGATGCCGCCGGCGATGTAGACGCCGCCGCGGGCGCCCGTGGTCAGGGCGATGTCGCCGGCCACCGCGCCCAGGATGGCGCAGAAGCGGGCGAGGGTGGCGCCGCAGGGGCTGCGCGGATCCTCCAGCGCCTCGGCGGTGATCTGGGCCGGATCGTCGATGTGCGTCTCGCGCCCGTCGATCTCGGCCAGGGCCCGGTGCATGTTGAGCAGGCCGGGGCCGCAGATCAGCCGCTCGATCGAGACGCGATCGTAGCGGCGGCGCAGGATGCGCAGGATCTCGTCCTCGATCGGGTCGCCGGGCGCGAAGCAGGCGTGACCGCCCTCGGACGGCATGGCCATCTCGCCGCCCCGCCCGTCGCGGACCAGGGCCGAAACCCCGAAACCGGTGCCCGGCCCAAGTACGGCGATGGCGCTGTCCGGGTCGCCCGCCTCGGGGCCGCCCAGCGAGGCCAGTTCGCCGGCGGGAACCACCGGCGCGCCCCAGGCCAAGGCCTCGAAATCGTTGATCAGCCGCACCGGGTTCAGGCCCAGCGTCTGCAACTGGCTCTCCGACACCCGCCACGGCGAGTTGGTCAGGTCGATCTCGCCGTCCGTCACCGGGCCGGCGACGGCGATCACCCCACCGGTCGGCTTGACCTCGCAGCCGTCGATGAAGGCCTTCACCCCCTCGAGGAAGGTCGGATAGCGCTCGGCCGGGAAGCTGTCGTGGTGCTCCAGCACCGGCCGGCCCTCGATCATGTGGGCGATGGCGAAGCGGGCGTTGGTGCCGCCCACGTCGCCGACCAGCAGGGTGCGGTCCCAGGCTACGGTCATCGAGTCATCCCCTGCATCAGGCGTCCACCGCGCGGTCGACGATGTTCGGATCGGGCGGCCCGTCGGCGTGGCCGTTCGGCCCCGGCGCGGCGGCGAAACAGACCGAGGCCCCTTCCTCCGCCGTGCGCACGGCCTGGCGGAAGGCGCCGAACAGTTCGCGGCCATAGCCCCAGGCCGAGCCGTTGGCGTGGGCCTCGGTGCGCCGCGCCGCCGGCCGGGCCGACAGGTCGCCGGCCCCGACGGTGGTCAGCACCCCGGCGTCGGCGTCCAGCCGGATCAGGTCCCCGTCGCGCACGTGCGCGAGCGGCCCGCCGGCCAGCGCCTCGGGACTGACGTGGATGGCCGCCGGCGTCTTGCCCGAGGCGCCCGACATGCGGCCGTCGGTGACGAAGGCGACCTTGAAGCCCTTGTCCTGCAGCACGCCCAGCGCCGGCGACAGGCTGTGCAACTCCGGCATGCCGTTGGCCCTGGGCCCCTGGAAGCGCAGCACCACCACCACGTCGCGGTCCAGCTTGCCGTTCTTGAAGGCCTGCAGCGCCTCTTCCTGGGTCTCGAACACCGCCGCCGGAGCCTCGACGACGCGGTTCTCCGGCTTGACCGCCGAGACCTTGATCACCGCCCGGCCAAGGTCGCCCTGCACCAGCCGCAGGCCGCCGTCCTTCTGGAACGGGTCGGAGGCCGGCCGCAGGATGTCGGGATCGAGGCTCTCCGCCACCCCGTCGCGCCAGACCAGCTCCCCGTCGATCAGCGACGGCTCGTGGAAATAGTGATGGATGCCGCGGCCCATGATGGTCTCGACATCCGTGTGGAGGTTGCCGTTCGCCGCCAGCTCCCGGGCCACGAAGGCGACGCCGCCGGCGGCCTGGAAGGCGTTCACGTCGGCCGAGCCGTTGGGATAGACCCGCGCCAGCAGCGGCGTCACCGAGGACAGCTGGTCCATGTCGGTCCAGTCGATGAGCACCCCGGCGGCCCGGGCCATGGCCACCAGATGGATGGCGTGGTTGGTCGAGCCGCCGGTCGCCAGCAGGGCCGTGATCATGTTGACGATCGAGCGCTCGTCGATGACGTCGGCCATCCGCCCGCGGCCCTCGCGGGCGAGGATCACCGCCTGCTTGGCGGCGGCGGCGGTGAGGGCGTCGCGCAGGCCGGTCTCGGGATGGACGAAGGCGGTCGACGGCATGTGCAGACCGGCCAGCTCCATCATCATCTGGTTGGAGTTGGCCGTGCCGTAGAAGGTGCAGGTCCCGGGCGAATGGTAGGAGCCGACCTCGCTCTGCAGCAGGGTCTGACGGTCGACCTTGCCCTGGGCGTAGAGGGCCCGGATGCGCGCCTTCTCGGCGTTGGGGATGCCCGAGGGCATCGGGCCGGCGGGGGCGAACACCACCGGCAGGTGGCCGAACGCCAGCGCCCCCATGAACAGGCCCGGCACGATCTTGTCGCAGACCCCCAGCATCATCGCCGCGTCGAAGGCGTCGTGAGTCAGGGCCACGCCGGTGGACATGGCGATGACGTCGCGGCTGAACAGGCTCAGCTCCATGCCCGGCCGGCCCTGGGTGACGCCGTCGCACATGGCCGGGGTCCCGCCGGCGACCTGGGCGGTGGCTCCCAGCTCGCGCACGGCGTCGCGGATCACGCCGGGGAAGCGCTCGAACGGCTGGTGGGCCGAGAGCATGTCGTTGTAGGCCGTGACCACCCCGACGTTGGGCTGGTTCCCGGCCATGGCGGTCAGCTTGTCGGCCACGGTCTGGCCGGCGAAGGCGTGGGCCCAGTTGGCGCAGGACATCTTGGCGCGGCCCGGCTGGCCCGAACCGGCGGCGTCCATGCGGCGCAGGTAGTCGGCGCGGGTCGCGCGGCTGCGCTCGACGATGCGGGCGGTGACCTCGGCGACCACGGGGTTGAGCGGCTTCATCGGGCGGCCTCCGTCCACAGCACCTCGATGTCGCCGGCGCGGGCGGCGACGAGGGCGGCGATCGGCGAGATGGAGGGATCGCCCCTGGCCTCGCGCTCGAACACCTCGCGCTTCCTCTCCCCGGTGAGCGCCAGAACGACGCGGCCGGCGGCGGCCAGCCAGGGGATGTTCATCGACAGCCGGTCCTCCTTCGGCGCGGAGGTCGAGCGGCTCCTGTGCACGGCGAGGATCAGCGGCGGATTGTTCGGCGCGAGCAGCTGCTTCAGCGCGGGATTGTCGGGGAACATCGAGCAGATATGGCCATCCTCGCCCATGCCGAGAAGGACGGCGTCGAGGGGGCGGCCCACGGCGGTGAGGGCGCGGGCGGCGAGCAGGCCGGCGCGGTCGACGGTGACCTGCTCGCTGAACAGGGGGAGGAAGCGGGCGGCGGCCGCCGGGCCCTGCAACAGCGTCTCCTTCAGCAGCCGGGCGTTCGACAGGTCGGAGCTCTCGGGCACGTAGCGCTCGTCGATCAGCGTCGTGGTCACGCGCGACCAGTCCAGCGGGGCCGAGGTCATCCGGCGGTAGATCGGGGCCGGGGTCGAGCCGCCCGAGCCGGCGAAGAAGGCAGAGCCGTCGGCGGCGATAGCCGCGGCCAGCGCGTCGGTCAGGCGGGCCGCGCAGGCCCCGGCCCAGGCGTCGGCGTCGGGGAAGGCGCGCACCTCACTCATGGCCCGCATTCCATTCCCGCCCGGTCCGCGCCAGCAGCACCCCGGCGGCGTCGGGGCCCCAGGTTCCGGCGGCGTACTGCTGCGGCTTCACCTGGCCTTCGGCCCAGGCGTCGGAAACCTCATCGACCCATTTCCACGCCTGCTCGGCCTCGTCGCGGCGCACGAACAGGGTGGAGTCGCCGGCCAGGGCGTCGAGCAGCAGCCGCTCGTAGGCGATGCGCCGCCGCGGCGGCCGGGCGTTGCGGTCGTTCTGGCCCCACGACAGCGACATGCGGATGGGCTGCAGCTGCATGCGCTGCTCCAGCCCGGGCCGCTTGTTCATCACCGACAGGGAGATGTCTTCCTCGGGCTGCAGCTCGATGATCAGCCGGTTGGCCTCGATCTCGCCGCGCTCGTTCCGATCGAAGATCGAATGCGGCACCGGCTTGAACTGGATGACGATCTCGGTGCGCTTCTCGGGCAGGCGCTTGCCGGTGCGCATGAAGAAGGGCACCCCGGCCCAGCGCCAGTTGTCGATGTCCGCGCGGATGGCGACGAAGGTCTCGGTGTCCGAGTCCTGGCCACGCTCCTCGTCGTAACCCTTGACCGCCTCGCCCTCGACCACGCCGCCGACGTACTGGCCGCGCACGGTGACCCGCTCGGCCTCCTCCGGCGTGATCGGCCGGAGCGAGCGTAGCACCTTGACCTTCTCGTTGCGCACCGAGTCCGGGTCGAGATCCGCCGGCGGCTCCATGGCCACCAGGCAGAGCAGCTGCAGCATGTGGTTCTGCAGCATGTCCCTGAGCGCGCCGTACTCGTCGTAGTAGGGCCAGCGGTCGCCGACCCCGACGGTCTCCCCGACGGTGATCTGCACGTGGTCGATCGACAGGTTGTTCCACAGCGGCTCGAACACCGTGTTGCCGAAGCGCAGGGCGATCAGGTTCTGCACCGTCTCCTTGCCGAGGTAGTGGTCGATGCGGAACACCTGGTTCTCGCGGAAGGCGTGGGCCACGGCGTCGTCGATCTGGCGGAAGGTCTCCAGATCGCGACCGATCGGCTTCTCCAGCACCACGCGATCCTCCGGCCGCGCCAGGCCGGCGGTCTTCAGGGCCGTGACGATGCGGCCATACAGCGACGGCGAGACGGCGAGGAAGGAGGTCACCGGCCCCTCGCCGACGCGGTCCTTCAGAGGCTTCAGGCTCTCGGGATCGGTGGCGTCGACGGCGAGGTAGTCGAGACGGGCGTCCAGCCGGGCCCAGGCTTCCTCCGACCAGGCGTCGTCGGCCTTCGCCTTGCCCTCGACGGCGGCTCGGACCTTGCCCGCGTATTCGTCCCGGCTCTCGCCCGAGCGGGCGGCGCCGATGATCTTCAGACCGTCGGGCAGCAGGCCGTCGTGTTCGAGGAAGTAGAGCGAGGGCAGCAGCATCCGCATGGCGAGGTCGCCGCCGCCGCCGAACAGCACCAGGGCCGCCATCCGCGCTCCTTCACTGGTTGAACCCGTCGCGATGAAGGGTCTTTGGCCGCTTCCGGGGGCGGAGCCAACCGGTACGGCTCCGCCTGAAACACCATGTGACGGCCGGGCCGCGGGGCCCGGTCGTCAGCAGGGGAATTCGCGGCGGCCGGGAGGGGTTCCCGGCCGGCGGCTCAGGGGACCTCGGTGACCAGCAGGTTGGCCGGGGTGGTGCCGCCGCCGTAGGTGCCGACCCAGATGTCGTAGACGCCGGACATGGGCTTGTCGAAACGCACCTCTGCGTTGTTCGAGTGCCAGCCGTCGTCGTTGCAGTGCCACTGCCCGTCCGGCCCGTTGATCACCAGGGTGGTGTCCGAGGCGGATTCGGTCCGGAACGCCAACGGCAGGGAGCCGGCGTTGTAGGTGACCTGGTAGTCCGGGGCCATGGCGATCGAGCCGGCGCACAGCGACGAGACGTTCGACGCCGGGATCGTCCCGCCCGCGGTCAGGCTGACGCGGTGCGGATCGGGCGCGAAGGCCCGGTTCAGCACCACCTCGCCGTAGGTGGCGCGCATGCTGGCGTCGGGCATGCTGGAGCCGCCGCCGCCGTCCCAGCCGTCGTCCTCGGACAGCTCGGAGATGTGCAGGGTCGCCGAGGCGGTGCCGCCGCTGAACGTCCCGACCCAGATGTCGTAGGTCCCGGACCGCGGGCTGTTGAAGGTGACCTGTGGGTTGAGCCCCCCGTTGGAGTCGTCGTCGCAGTACCACTGGCCGTCGGGCCCGTTGACCACCAGCGTCGTGTCGCTGCTGGCGTTGACGTAGATGTAGAGCGGCAGCGAGCCGGCCGAGTAGGTCAGTTCGTAGTCGGGCGCGTTGGAGATCGAGCCGGCGCACGGCGAGCCGAGCCTGGACGCGTCGATGGTCCCGCCCGCCACCATGTCGACGGAATGCGGATCGGGCGTGAAGCCCGAACTCAGCCGCACCGTGCCGAAGGCGGCGCGCGCCGACGTATCCTGCGCCGCCGCTCCCGAGGCGGACGCCATCACGGCCGCCATGGCGACCACAAACATCTTCTTCATGAGTCCCGAACCCCCGGTTTGAACCTGTGGCTGAAAATGACACGCGGGTCGGGCGTCAGCAACGGCGTTCGCCTTCCGCGCATCTACCCTTGGCGGAAGCCCCCGGCTGGCCCTACTTCCCGAACATGACGAAGGTTCTGATCATCGGCGCGGGACACGCGGGCGGCACGGCGGCCGCCCTGCTCAGGCAGTACGGCTTCGAGGGCGAGGTGGTGCTGGCCGGCGAAGAGCCGGTCCCGCCCTACCAGCGCCCGCCGCTGTCCAAGGCCTGGCTCAAGGGCGAGGCCGAGCTGGACGACGTCCTGCTGCGCCCGGAGAGTTTCTACGCCGAACAGGGCGTCGACCTGCGCACCGGCGTGACCGCGACGGCCATCGACGCGGCGGCGAAGACGGTCGCCTTCGCCGACGGAACCGTCGAGCCTTACGACGTCCTCATCCTCGCCACCGGCTCGACGGCGCGGAAGCTGCCCCTGCCGGGCGCCGACCGGCCCGACCTGCTGGAGCTGCGCACCCTCGCCGACGCCCACCGGCTGAAGGAGGTGCTCGGCCCCGGCAAGCGTCTCGCCGTGGTCGGCGGCGGCTACGTCGGTCTGGAGGCCGCCGCCTCGGCCCGGGCCCTCGGCGCGCAAGCGGTGGTCATCGAGCGCATGGACCGGGTGCTGGCCCGCGTCGCCTCGCCGGCCCTGTCGGCCTTCTTCACCGACCGGCACCGCCGCGAGGGGGTGGAGATCGTGACCTCGGCCGAGGTCGTCGGCTTCGAACCCGCCGGCGTGCGCCTCGCCGACGGCCGGCTGATCGAGGCGGACGCGGTCCTGGTCGGGGTCGGCGCCCTCGCCTGCGACGGTCTGGCCCGGACCGCGGGACTGGCCTGCGAAAACGGGGTGGTGGTCGACGAGACGGCGCGCACCTCCGACCCGTCCATCTACGCCGTCGGCGACATGACCTTCCGGCCCATCCCGGTCCACGGCGGCCTGCGCCACCGGCTGGAGAGCGTGCCCAACGCCCTCGAACAGGCCCGGCAGGCCGCCGCCGCCATCGTCGGTCGCCCGGCCCCCGCCCCGGAGGTCCCGTGGTTTTGGTCCGACCAGTACGACGTCAAGCTGCAGATCGCCGGCCTGCCCGACGGCGCCGACCGGCAGGTGGTGCGCGGCGATCCCGCCGCCGGCGCCTTCGCCGTCTTCCACGTGGCCGGCGACCGCATCGTCTGCGTCGAGGCGGTCAACGCCGCGGCCGAGTTCATGGGCGGGCGGCAACTGATCGCCCGCGCCACGCCGGTCGACGCCGCCCGCCTGGCCGACCCCGCCGTGCCGATGAAGGCCGTGGCCGCGGTCCCGCCTCAGTAGACGTCGCGCCGGTACCGCCCCGTCTCCAGCAGCTCCAGCACCCGCCCGGCGCCGAGCGCGGTCTCCAGCGCCGCGTGGACCCCGGTCGACATGCCCTCCAGGCTGCCGCAGACCAGCACGCTGGCGCCGCGGTCGACCCACGCCCGCAGTTCGTCGGCGTGTTCCTCCACCAGCGCCTGCACGTAGCATCCGCCGGGCTCGCGCGAGAACACCCGGTCCAGCCGCGTCAGCCGGCCCGAGGCCAGCGCCGCCTGCAGCTCGTCGTCCAGCCAGGCGTCGCAGGCGCGGCTGCGCTCGCCCCACAGCAGCCAGGCGCCGCCGCCCCCGCCCTCGGGCCGTGACCGCAGGTGGCCGCGCAGGCCGGCCAGCCCGGTCCCGGCCCCGATCAGCACCACCGGAACCTCGGCGGCGGGACCATGGAAGCTGCGGTTGGTGCGGATGCGCATCCCGACCTCGTCGCCGACCTGCAGCCCGGCGGTGAGCCAGCCGGAGGCCAGCCCGGGCGATCCATCCTCGCGCACCACCCGCCGCACGATGAACTCGGCGCGGCCGTTGGCGGGCATGGAGGCGACCGAATATTCGCGGCTGGCCGGGGCGGCCCCCTCGATCGCCGGCAGGCCGATCTCGGCGATGTCGCCCGCCCGCCAGTCCGGGCTGTGCCCGACCGGCTCGAAGGCCAGCCGCCAGGCCTCGCCGCCCGGGCTGCCGGGATTGAGATGCACCCGCTCCGCCAGCCGCCAGCGGTCATAGGCCGGCGGCGTCCAGTCGGGGGCCGCCGGCGCGCCGGTCACCTGCGCCAACTGGTGCTGCCAGTGGCGGATGGCCCTGGCGTCGCCGTCGTCGACCTCGACCCGGTCGAACATCGGCTCGGCCCCCGAGCGCCGCAGCCAGCCGTCCAGCGCCCGGCCGAAGCCGCAGAACTGCGCATAGGACCGGTCGCCCAGCGCCAGCAGACCGTAGCGCACGCCGGCCAGCTCGGCCGGCGCGGCCATCGACTGGCGCACGAAGCGCGACAGGCTGTCGGGCGCGTCGCCCTCGCCGGTGGTCGCGGCCACGATCAGCACCCGGCCGGCCGCCTTCAGCGCCAGCGGATCGAGCTCGCCCAGCGAAACCACCCGCGCCGCCGTCCCCGCCCGCGACAGGGCGTCGGCCGTCATCCACGCCAGCTGCTCGCCGAGCCCGGTCTGGCTGGCGAAGGCGACCAGCACGGCCTCGCCGGCCCCTTCCCCGGAGAGGATCTTGGCCCGGGCGGCCGCGCGGCGCCGGGCCCGGACGCGGACCAGGACCACGGCGGCGATCGACACCAGCCACAGGGCGATGGCGGCCCCCGCCCACAGCCAGCGAACGGGATCGGAGGTCACGCCGCCTCGTCGTTCAGCATGGCCTCGAACGCGGGGGTGAGGGTCTCCGTCAGCCCGGCGTCGCCGCGCGTCACGAAGGCGGCGGCGATCTTCATCGCCGTGGCGAAGGCCGAACCTTCGACCGGCCCCATGACGGCCAGCGCCGTGGCCATGGCGTCGGCGGTCATGGCCGTGTCGGCCAGCACCGTCACCGAGGCGACGCCGTTGTCGAGCGGACGGCCGGTGCGGCCGTCGATCGTGTGGGCGTAGCGCCGCCCCTCGTGTTCGAAGGCGCGCACCCAGTCGCCCGAAGTGGCGACGGCGAGGTCGAACAGGGCGGCGAGGATGCGCGGCGCCGGCGCCCCCGGCGCCTGCTGCAGCTCGACCCACCACGGCTGGCCGTCCGGCTTGACGCCCCGGCCGCGCAGCTCGCCGCCGATCTCCACGAGGTGATGGCCCGCGCCGAGCGCGGTCAGCACGTCGGAGACGCGGTCGACGGCGTGGCCCTTGGCGATGCCCGACAGATCGAGCTTTAGCCCGCCCATCTGCTGCACCGCCCGCGCCCCGCGGTTCAGCCGCAGGCCCTGCCAGCCCGATCGCGTCAGGGCCTCGGCGATGTCCTCGTCGCTCGGCAGGTCGCCGGCCGGGCGCGGCCCCGGCGGGCCGAAGCCCCACAGGTCGACCAGCGCCCCCAGCGTCGGATCGACCGCCCCGTCGGTGTCGTCGGCCAGGTCCAGCGCCGCGTTCAGCACCGTCCACAGCGGTTCCGACACGGCGTAGAAGCCCGGCGGCGCGGCGTTGAACCGCGCCAGCTCCGAACGCGGGTCCCAGTGGCTGAAATGGGCGACGACGCGGGCCAGTTCGTCCTCGACCGCCTGCCGGGCCGCCTCAATAGCGAGGCCTGGCGGCGGGACCAGCCGCACCGACCAGGTCGTGCCCATGGTCTGGCCCGACAGGGTCGCGACCGTGTCGCCGGGCGGACGCGTCGGCGCCCGCCCGTGCGTCGGGATCAGGACCCGATTGTCGCCCGCCCCGCTCAGGGCAGGACTTCCAGCACGGCGACGTACTGGGCGCTGGCGGCGATCGTCTCGCCCTGGGCCGGCGTCCGCACCAAGGCGTTCAGCCAGTACATGCCGGCCTCGGGCCAGGTCACGGTGAACGAGCCGTCCGCGCCGGTGGTCACGGTCATCTCCTCCGGATTGTCGCGATAGCGCGTTCCGCCGCGGGCGATGGTCACCTCGACGCCGCTTGCCGGCAGGCCGTCGTTGGACAGCCTGAAGGTGGCCGGCTCGCCCGCGACCAGATCGTTCGGGTGGGTCACCGGGATCATCGCCAGCCCGTCGGCCGGGTTGGTGAACACCGTGTCGGTCGGCGCGCCGAGGGTGACGAAGGTCTCGATGCGGTTCGAGGTGCGGGTGGCGACCACGTCCGTCGCCCCGGCGGGGATCGCGCCCGGGAAGTCGGCCGCCGATCCGCGCCAGCGCTTGTCCTCGCCGTTCTCGCGGTAGGTGGCGGTCAGCCCGCCCATGACGTTGGCGATCTTGTACGTGCCCGGCCGGGTCAGGTGCAGGTCGAAGCTCGAGCGGTAGCGCGCCCGGTGCAGGTTCTCCGGCTGGACCGTCGAGCCGTCCGGCGCGGTGATGACCAGCCCGTCCAGCCGCATGGCGGCGTGGTCGGCGATGAACACCCCGTTGGACATGCCGGCGTCGAAGCCGACCCAGGCCTCGTCGCCGGACAGCACGGTCGAGGTCGGGGCCAGCCAGGCGCGGTGGGCCTGGGCCGACATCGGGACGGCCAGCGCCGCGAGGGCGGCGAGCAGGGCGAGGGAGGTCTTCATGGCGGTCTTCCTCTAGCGGGTGACGGTGACGGCGACGGCGCCGAGTTCGGTGGAGCCGGAGGCGCGGCCGCTGTTCGGCGCGCCCCAGCGGAACGGCACGCGCACCACCTCGCGCCCGCCCAGTTCGCGCGCCGCCTCGACGACCATGACATAGTCGCCTGCGGGCAGGTTCGACAGCCGCGCGCCGGGCACGCGGACGGTATGGGTTCCGGGGGCCTTGGTGGCGCTGGAGATCCCGTCGGCGGGCAGGGTCATGGCCCGCCCGCCGCGGCGCCACCAGGTGCGCATGTCCTTCAGCCAGTCCTTGCCCTCGGCGACGTTGGAGACCTCGTACCAGACCGCCAGGGTGCGCACGGCGGTGTTGTCCGGCCGCTCGATCCACACCGCCACGTAGGGCCGGTGGTAGGCGGCCACGCTGAGCCGCGGCACGGTCACCGACACGCTCAGGTCGGTGGCCAGCGCGGGCGTGGCGACCGCGCCGGCGGCGAGGGAGGCGAGGGCGAGGGGGAGCGTGCGCATGGGCGTCCTCAGTGGATGAACAACAGGGCGATGACGACGGGAACCAGCACGCCCAGCCCCAGCAGCGGCCAGGTCGAGGGCCGCTGGCGGGCGTGCATCCAGGTCAGGGCGAAGCCGGTGATGGCGAACACGACGCAGGCCGCGGCGAAGACGTCGATGAACCAGTACCAGACCTTGCCCGTGTTCCGCCCCTTGTGCAGGTCGTTGACGTAGGCCACCCAGCCGCGCGTGGTGCGCTCGCGCAGCGCCTCGCCCGTGGCTCGGTCAATGGTCAGCCAGCCGTCGCCGCCGGGCTCGGGCAGGGCGACATAGATTTCATCCGCCGTGGTCTCTGTCGGCCGCCCGGCGATCTCCACCCCGAAGGCCCCGGCGGCCCAGCGGGCCACCGCCCCGGGGACCGGATCGGTGGTCTGTTCCGGGAAGGCGGCCAGTCGCTCGCGCAGCGGGGCGGGCAGCTCGGCCGTGGTCGCCACGGTCACCGGCTCGGCCGGGATCTGGGCCGCGTGGTTGAGCGTGACGCCGGTGACCGCGAACAGCAGCAGGCCCGCGAGGCTGACCGCCGCCGAGATCCAGTGCCACTGGTGCAGCTGCTTCAGCCAGAAGGCCCGCGCGGAGCTCAGCCGGGCGGCGGAAGGAGCAGAAGGTGGGGCGGAGGGCGTCGACACCCTGCGCCTGTGCCAAAAATGCGAACGGCTTGCAAGTAGCGTTCACTACCAGCGGCGCGACAGCCCGATCCACAGGGTCCGCGGCGGGCCGTATGAGACCACCCCCGTGCCGGTCTCGGCCGTCTCGACGTCCGCGTCGAACAGGTTCACCC
>JAEYTA010000134.1 GCA_023434265.1 Pseudomonadota bacterium | reverse complement strand
GACCTCTTCCGTCCGCACAACGTCGGCGCCTTCGGCGTCGGCGGTCGGCGCCTCGGCGCGAGCCTGCGGCCGTTCCGGATTGATCGGGTCGAACCAGACGTACGGATCGTCCAGCGACGGCGTGCGGCCGCGCACCCAGAAGAAGGCGTCGCGGTCGCTGTCCTCGCGGACCCGGCGTCCGCCCCGACGGCCCCGCCGGCGGCGACGGCCGCCGTCGCCGTCCTCGTCGTCGTCGGTCAGGGCCGGAGCCGGCTCGTCCGAGGCGTCGCCCTCGTCGCGACGGCCGCCGCGACGGCGGCGACGACGGCGTCCGGCGCCTTCGCCCTCGGCGCGGTCGCGGGCTCTTCGTCGCCATCCTCCTCGCCCTCGGCGGCCTCCTCGTCCTCGAAGCCGTCCTCTTCGTCCTCCTCCTCGTCCTCGAACGCGGCGGCGTCGAAGTCGTCCTCGAGGTCGACCCAGGCCTCGCCGCCTTCGGGGGGCGTGAAGTCCTCGTTGGTCTCGGTGCGCTCGATGGCGTGCTCGCCCTGGCCGAGGGCGTCGTCGATGAGGATGACGACGTTGAGGCCGCGCTGGGCCAGCAGGCGCTGCAGGTAGTCGCGCTTGTGGTTCAGGATGTAGAGGCCGACCGCGGTGCAGACGCGCAGGTTGATCGAACCCGCGCCGTTCTTGCCGGCTTCGATGTCGACAGCCCGCAGGGTCATCAGGGCGGCGCTCTCGGCCGAGCGGATGCGGCCCGCGCCCTGGCAGTGCGGGCAGACCTCGGTGGCCCCTTCGATCACGCCGAGGCGACGCCGCTGGCGGCTGATCTCCATCAGGCCGAAGCCGGAGATGCGGCCCATCTGGATGCGCGCCCGGTCCTTGGCCAGCGCGTCCTTCAGCGCCTTCTCCACCGCCCGGTTGTTCTTCGACTCCTCCATGTCGATGAAGTCGATGACGATCAGGCCGGCGAGGTCGCGCAGGCGCAGCTGGCGGGCGGCCTCCACCGCGGCTTCGAGGTTGGTCTTGAACGCCGTCTGCTCGACGTTGCGCTCCTTGGTGGCGCGCCCCGAGTTGACGTCGATGGCGACAAGCGCCTCGGTCTGGTTGATCACCAGGTAGCCGCCCGACTTCAGCGGCACGGTGGGCTGGTGGATCTGGGCGAGCATCTCTTCGATGCCGTTCGAAGCGAACAGCGGCCGCGAGCCCTGGTAGAGGTGGATCTTCTTCGCCTGCGACGGCATCAGCACGCGCATGAAGTCGCGCGCTTCCTTGAAGCCTTCGACGCCTTCGACCTGGATGCCGTCGAAGTCCTTGTCGAACATGTCGCGCACGGCGCGCCGGACGAGGTTCTCTTCCTCGTAGATCAGCGCCGGAGCGTTCGACCGCAGGGTGGTCTCGCGGATCGTCTCCCACAGGCGCAGCAGGTATTCGTAGTCGCGCTTGATCTCGGCCTTGGTGCGCTTGGCGCCGGCCGTGCGGATGATCAGCCCCATGCCCTGGGGCACATCCAGCGCCGCGGCCGCAGCCTTCAGGCGCTTGCGGTCGGTGGCCTGGGTGATCTTGCGCGAGATGCCGCCGCCCTTGCCGGTGTTGGGCATCAGCACGCAGTAGCGGCCGGCCAGCGAAAGCCAGGTGGTCAGGGCCGCGCCCTTGCCGCCGCGCTCGTCCTTGACGACCTGGACCAGCAGGATCTGGCGGCGCTTGATGACGTCCTGGATCTTGTAACGCCGCATCAGGCGGCGCTTCAGGCGCTCCTCGTCGGCGAGGCCGCCCTCGTGCTCGTCGTCGGCGCTTTCGCGGCCCAGATCGTCCTCGGCATCCTCGTCGGTCGAGGCCTCGGCCATGATCGCTTCGCGGTCGGCGACCGGGATCTGGTAGTAGTCGGGGTGAATCTCGTTGAAGGCGAGGAAGCCGTGGCGGTTGCCGCCGTACTCGACGAACGCCGCCTGCAGGCTGGGCTCTACCCGGGTGACCTTGGCGAGATAGATGTTGCCGCGAAGCTGGCGCTTCGCGCGGGATTCAAAGTCGTATTCCTCGACCTGACGGCCCTCGACGATCGCGACGCGGGTTTCCTCCGCGTGGGCGGCGTCGATCAACATGGTCTTTGACATCAAAAGTCTCTCTCTGGCGCGCTCGGGCCTCACCGGTCAGCGCGTGGCTGACGGGCGAAGCGGCTCGCCGAATGGGGGTAAGGGGGGCGCGACGGCGCGCAGCCTCGTCGCCACGGCAGGCGCCGCGGACGGTGTCGGTCGTGTCGGACCGCAGGGTGAGGCTGGCGTTTACGCCCATCGGGTCTAGTCGGTCCTGGGCCGGCCGCGCCCGCTGAAGGGCGGCGCACCGGGCCCCGGTCGTCGAACCGTCGGCGCCTTGGCCGTCCGATTCTCGGATCAGTGAAAACAGTCCCGCGAGGAGGGCGCATCCGGATTCCGCCGCAGCGGAAGGACGCGATCGGTTCGCGAGAGGAGAAAGCATAATCACGACAAGGGCGAAATGAAAGGCGCGTTCGCCCTTAACCCGTTGTCGACGACGTTCGGGCACAATCCCGCCAATGCATAAGGTGGGTTCCGACCGAATGTTCGGATTGTCGCGTCTCAGACCCTCGCGGTGGAGCATCCGCGATCGCGCCATGATCGCGCTGGCGTTCGTCGTCTTCTGCGTGGCCGCGCTCGCGGCTGGCCGCGGCCTGGCGTTCGGGGCCGTGGGCGAGGTGCTGCGCGTCCGGTTCGGCGGCGACGCCGAGCGCACCCGCGTGGTGGTGGATATCGACCGGACGTCCCGAGGCGAGGTGCTGCAACCGGGCGCCGACGGCCGACTGGTGCTCGCCCTGTCGGGTGTCGCGCCCTCCGAAAGGCTGTCCGGGAACGGCGTCGGGCTTGTCCGCGGCTACCGTATCGCCGGTTCGGGGGCCGCGGCCCGGCTGGAGCTCGATCTCGCCACCTCGGCGGAGATCGAGCGGCGCTTCCTGCTCCCGCCGGGCGACGGCGTCGACCACTATCGTTACGTCATCGACCTCAAGGCGACGGGGCGTGCGCCGGTTCGGGCGCGCAGCGAACCGGCGCGACCGGCGCGGCCGGCCGGACGCCCGTTGATCTACATCGACGCCGGCCACGGCGGCCGCGACCCGGGCGCGCAGGGCGCGCACGCCGCGGAAAGCGAGATCACCCTGGCCGCGGCGCGAGCGCTGAAACAGGAACTGGAGCGCTCCGGCCGCTATCGCGTGCGCCTGACCCGCGACAGCGATGCCTATGTCGGCCTCTATCGCCGGGTAGCCATCGCCCGTCAGGCCGGCGCCGACCTGTTCATCTCGCTGCACGCCGACGCCGGCGCGGACCCGGCGACCCGGGGCGCTAGCGTCTACACCCTGTCGGAGCAGGGCGCCGGACGGGCCGTGCGCGAGTTCACCCGCGGCGAGAACTGGCAGCGCAGCCTGAACCTTCCGGGACGCGACCCGTCGGTCGACCGCATCCTGCTGGACATGACCCAGCGCGCCACCCAGAACCGCTCGGCCCAGCTGGCGCGGACCCTCCTGGGCGAGCTCGAGGACGCGGATCATCCGCTGCTGCGCCGCAGCCACCGCGACGCCGGCCTGGCCGTGTTGCTGGCTCCCGATGTGCCGGCCGTGTTGCTGGAGATGGGCTTCATCACCAATCCCGAGGACGAGCGGCTGCTCACCGACAACCGGGCGCGCCGTCGGCTGATGCGGGCGGTGGCCGAGGGTATCGATCGCTACTTCGAGCAGCCGACCGCCGAGCTGCAGATGGCCTCCTCCGCCGCGGCGTCCGGCCAGCCCTGACCGATTCTGTCGTATCGCCCGGTGCGCCGCAGGGCTGAACGGCCTATCTGACGGCCATGCGCCTGCGTGTCGTCGATCTGGAAACCACCGGCGGGGATCGGACCTCGGAGATCATCGAGGTCGGCTTCGTCGACGTCGTGCGCGACGACGGGGGGTGGCGGGCCCTGCCGCCCGTCTCCCGCCTGTTCCGCCCGCGCGGCGAGATATCGGTGCACGCCATGGCCGTGCACCACCTGACGCCTGACCACTTCTGCGATGCCGATCCGCATTGCGACGAGTATGCCCTCCGCGCCCTCTTCGCCGAACCCGCCGACGTCATGGTCGCGCACAACGCCCAGTTCGAGCGCGCCTTCATCGCCGACACCGCCACGGGCGGCCTGCCGTGGATCTGCACCGTGCGCGCCGCCAAGGCGGCCTGGCCGCAAGCGCCGGGCCACTCCAACCAGGTGCTCCGCTACTGGCGCGGCCTGAAGCTTGACGCCGCCCTGGCCAATCCGGCGCACCGCGCCGGGCCCGACGCCTGGGTCACCGCCCACATCCTGATTGATTTGCTGGCCGAGGCCACCGTGGAGCAGATGATCGACTGGACGCGCCAGCCGCGCCGGCTCGACCGGGTTCCCTTCGGCAAGCATCGCGGTCGGCCGTGGTCGGAGCCGCCCGAAGACTACCTGCGCTGGATGGCGGGGCAGGGGGACATGGACCCCGCAGTCGTGGCCGCCGCGCGACAGGAGCTCGAGCGTCGCGCGGGGACGGCGCCGGCGGCTCTGGCGGAGGCCCCCGACGCGGGCTAAACCCGGCGACATGCTCCGCTTGAAGGATATCCAGGCCAGAATCCCCGAACGCTGGTTCGTTCTGGCCGGCGTCGTGCTGCTTGGGGGCATCACCCTCGCGGGCCTCATCGTCACGATCTACGCCGCCTGGCTGTTCCACGACCTGCCCGACGCCTCGGAGCTGGCCGACTACCGCCCGGCCACCGCGACGCGGGTCTACGCCGGCGACGGCACCCTGATCGGCGAGTTCTCCGACGAGCGGCGGATCTACGTTCCGTACGAGCAGATACCGCTGCCGGTGATCCAGGCCTTCCTGGCGGCGGAGGACCGCAATTTCTTCAACCACGGCGGCATCGACGTGTCCGGCCTCGGCCGGGCCATGTTCAAGAATGTCTTCAACGCCGCCACCGGCCGGCGCCTCGAGGGCGGCTCGACCATCACCCAGCAGGTCGCCAAGAACGTCCTGCTGACCAGCGAGACCAGCATCAACCGCAAGGTCAAGGAGGCGATCCTCGCCAACCGGCTCGAGGCGACGCTGACCAAGCAGCAGATTCTCGAGCTCTATCTGAACGAGATTTTCCTCGGCTATCGGTCGTATGGCGTGGCCGCGGCCGCGTTCAACTATTTCGGCAAGTCGCTGGACCAGTTGACCCCGGACGAGGCGGCCTTCCTCGCCGCCCTGCCCAAGGGGCCGAACAACTACCATCCCAAGCGGCACCCCGAGCGGGCGCTGGAGCGCCGCAACTGGGTGCTCCGCGAGATGCGCGAGAGCAACTTCCTGACCGAAGCCCAGTACGCCGATGCGCGCGCCCGGCCGCTGGTCACCCAGGACGCGCCGCGCCGGGCCCAGTACGCCGACGCCGACTTCTTCGTCGAGGAAGCCCGCCGCCGGGCCATCGCCCAGTTCGGTCGCGAGGAGGTCAACCGCGGCGGCTACTACCTGCGAACGACGCTCGATCCGGAACTGCAATCGGCGGCGCGCGACGCGCTGATGCGCGGGCTCGAGAACTACGACCGCCGCCATGGCTGGCGCGGCGCGTGGGGGACCACGGACTTCTCCGACGGCTGGCAGGAAGAGGCGCTCAAACAGACCGTGCCGCCCGAGCGGCGCGCCTGGGAGGCGGCGGCCGTCGAAAGCGTCTCGGGGAACAACGTCCGCATTCGCACCGCGCGCAGCGATCGCACGGGCTCGCTCCTCGCCGAGGACGCGGCCTGGGCCAACGCCAATCGCCAGCTACGTCGCGGCGACCTGATCTTCGTCGAGCCCCGGAACGGCCAGTTCGCGCTGAAGCAGGTGCCGCAGGTGAACGGCGCGCTGGTGGCCATCGAGCCCTATTCAGGCCGGGTGCTGGCGATGGTCGGCGGCTATTCCTACGCCCTGTCCAGCTTCAACCGGGCGACGCAGGCGCGGCGCCAGCCGGGCTCGGCGTTCAAGCCCTTCGTCTATGCGACGGCGCTGGAGGGCGACTACACGCCGGCCTCGATCGTGCTGGACGCGCCGATCAGTTTCGCCGGCGGGCCGAACGGGACCCGATGGAGCCCGGAGAACTACAGCCGCCAGTACTACGGACCGCAGACGCTCCGGCGCGGGCTCGAACTGTCGCGCAACGTCATGACGGTCCGGCTCGCCCAGGCCGTGGGGATGCGCAATGTCGTGGCGCTGGCCGAGAAGATGGGCGTCAGCGACCAGCTTCAGCCGAATCTGTCGGTGTCGCTGGGCGCGGGAGAAACGACGCCTTACGACCTGACCGCGGCCTACGCGGCCTTCGTCAATGGCGGGCGCCGGATCGATCCCTATCTGATCGAGCTTGTCCAGGATCGGGACGGGGAGACCATCTTCCGCGCCGACGAACGACGCTGCCGCGAGTGCGGCCGCCCGTTCACGGGGCAGGAGTCGCCCCGGCTGGAGGCGCCTGGCGAGCAGGTCATCGACCCGATCACCGCCTACCAGATCGCCTCCATGCTGGAAGGCGTCGTGCAGCGCGGCACCGCCGCGAGCGCGCGGGGCCTCGGCCGTTGGGTCGGCGGCAAGACAGGCACCACCAACGAGTACCGCTCGGCGTGGTTCGTGGGCTTCTCGTCCGATATCGTGGTCGGGGTGTTCATCGGCTTCGACGACAATCGCCCGCTGGGTTCCGGTGAAACCGGCGCCACGGGGCCGGTCCCGGTCTTCACCGACTTCATGCAGGTGGCGCTCCGCGAGCGTCCGGCGCGGCCGTTCGTGCGGCCGAGGAACGCCGTCTTCCGCACCGTCAACGGCATCGAGGAAGCCTTCCGGCCCGGCACCGAGCGGCGTCGCGAGGAGGAGCGCCCGGCGCCGCCGCAGGAGCCGACCGGGCCGCAGAGCTACTACGACGTCATCCGTCGGGAGCAGGAGGCCGCCGCCGGCGGAACGCCGTCCGACACGCCGGCGCAACCCGCCACCCCGCCGCCGCCGAAGATCGAGCCGGCGGAGGACTTGAGCGGACTCTACTGAGGCCCTAGGTAGGGCGCACCACGGCGCGCCCTTCCCCGGCGCGCCGTTCCCTTTTACGTCGCAGGAGTTGGCGATGAGACCGGATGTCGAGGCCATGAAGGCCGACATCGAGCAGAGCATCGCTCTGCTCAGGAGGCGTCTTTGACTGGGATGCCGCACTCAGGAAGCTCGATGAGCTGAACGCCCGGGTCGAGGATCCGACCCTTTGGGACAACCCGGAAGAAGCCCAGGCCGTCAGCCGCGATCGTTCGCGGCTGGAGAGCCAGATCAATGCTGTACGCGAGATGGAGCAGGGGCTCGAGGACGGCGTCATGCTGGCCGACATGGCCGATGAGGAGGGCGACGAGGACGCCCTTGAAGGCGCGCGGGCCGATCTGAAGGCGATCAAGGACCGCGCCGCCCGCGCGGAGCTCGAGGCGCTCCTGTCCGGCGAGGCCGACGGCAACGACGCCTACCTGGAGGTCAACTCCGGCGCCGGCGGGACCGAGTCCAACGACTGGGCCGGCATGCTGCTGCGCATGTACACACGCTGGGCGCGCGCCCACGGCTACGAGGTCGAGGTCGAGGCGGAGGAAGGCGGCGAGCAGGCCGGGATCAAGTCGGCCACCATCCTCGTCAAGGGACCGAACGCCTACGGCTGGCTGAAATCGGAATCGGGCGTGCACCGCCTGGTGCGCATCAGCCCCTACGACGCCGCCGCCAAGCGCCATACGTCCTTCGCCTCGATCGGAGTGTCGCCGGTGGTCGACGATGCCATCGAGATCGACATCAATCCGGCCGACGTGCGGACCGACACCTACCGCGCGTCCGGCGCGGGGGGACAGCACATCAACAAGACGGACTCGGCGGTGCGCCTGACCCACGTACCGACCAATACGGTGGTCGCCTGCCAGGCCGGGCGGTCGCAGCACCAGAACCGCGAGCAGGCGTGGAAGATGCTGCGCGCGCGGCTCTACGAGCTGGAGCTGCAGAAGCGCGAGGCGGCGGCGCAGGCGTTGGCCGACGCCAAGACCGACATCGGCTGGGGCCACCAGATCCGCTCGTACGTGCTTCAGCCGTACCAGATGGTGAAGGACCTGCGGACCAACGTGGAGACTTCCGACACCCAGGGGGTGCTGGACGGCGACCTCGACCAGTTCATGGGCGCCGCCCTGGCGGCCCGGGTCGGCGAGACCCGCGGTTCGACCGCCGAATGACGAAGGCCCCGGATCGCTCCGGGGCCTTTTGCATTCCGCCGTGCGGGCCGGTCAGGCGCCCGGCTTCATGTCGATGATCTGCGGCCGGTCGTCGCCGTGGGGCGGGGTGGCGCTGGCGGCCTCCGCCGACGGCTGGGCGGCCGGACGGGCGGCCGGGGGCGCCTCGCGGCGGCCCTGCAGGACGCGACCCTGGAAGTAGGCCCCGATGTCGATCGACAGTTGTTCGGCGGTGATGTCGCCGTCCACGTAGGCGGTGGCGATCAGCTTGACCTGCTTGCCCGAGACGGCGCCGACGATGCGGCCGCGAACCTCGACGTAATCGGCCGAGACGTTGCCCTCGACCGCGCCGGTCTCGCCGACGATCAGCCGGCCGACGCGGACATCGCCCTTGATGGCGCCGTCGATCTGCAGGTCGCCGCCGCCGGAGATGTTGCCGTCGAACTGCAGGTCCGAGGACAGGGTCGACAGCCCGCGGGCGTTGCTCGGGGCCGGCGACGGCGCACGAGCGGCGGGAGCCGCGCCGGGGACGGGCAGGTCGGGCAGCGGCGGGATGGCCGAGCCGGACGGCGAGCGCTGCGGTTGGGGTTGCGGGGCGGGGGATTTAGTCTTGTTGAACAAGTTGGTCTCCGGCTCTCATAAAGCGGGCGGGGTTCTGCGGGCGGCCGTCCATCCACACCTCGTAGTGCAGGTGGACGCCGGTGGAGCGTCCTGTGGTTCCCATGGCGCCCAACCTCTCGCCCACGGCGACCCTCTGGCCAGTCTGCACGGCCATCGAGTTGAGGTGGGCGAAGCGGGTCTTGAAGCCTCGGCCATGGTCTATCTCGACCACGTTTCCATACCCTGAACGGACCCCGACGTAGGACACCACGCCCGGCGCGGTGGCGTAGATCGGAGAGTTGAGGGGGGCGGCGAAGTCCTGACCCTGGTGCACGGCGGGGCGGCCGTTGAAAGGATCGAACCGCACGCCGAAGCCCGAGGTCGTCCGCGCCGTGGTCGGACGACGGAACGGCAGGCCTTCGGCGGCGTCGGCCAGCCGGCGCATGTCGGACAGGTTGTCGGCGGCGTTGCGAATGCGAACAGCGAAGGCCTCGTCGACGTCCAGCACCACGCCCAGCGCGTGCGGGTCGCGGGCCTCGACCAGCGGGCCGCCGAGGGCGGCGTCGCGCGGCGCGTAGGCGGCGGGATTCAGGCCGGCCAGACGGAAGGCGAGGCGCAGACGCTCGGCGCGGGTGCGGGCGACGTCTTCGGCGCGGGCGATCAGCCGTTCCTGGTCCATGCGCACGGCGACCATGCGCTGCACCGGCGTGCTGCGGTCCGGATCCAGGGCGGGAGCCGGGGCCAGCGCCGTTTCGGCGCCGTCGACGCCGCGGAACAGGGCCATGACCCGGGTGAGGGCGGCGTGGCGGCGCTCGACCATCCCGGCCATCTCGTCGATCGAGCCGGTGGTGGCGCTCATCCGCACCACGGCGCTGTCCAGCCGGGCCTGAAGGTCGGCGTTCAGCCGCTGCGCCTCGGCCCGGGTGCGGGCCACGGCCCGGTCGGCCTGGTTCTGCAGGACGAGGTCGTAGAGGAAGCCGCCCGAGGCGACGAGGCACCAGCCGGCGACGAGCGCGGCGGCGGCGGCCCCCATCATCTGGCGGGCCGGCGTCAGGGCCCAGGCGCGGACCTGGTCGCCGTCGCGCAGATAGACATACCGGACCGGAAACCACCGCCCGATCAGAGAAGGTCTCTCGGTCCTCTCCGGCTCGGTCATCACGCAACGCCCCCACGTTCGGGCGGCTTTATGAGCCAGAGGCGGGGGTGGGGACAAGTCTCTTCACGACTTGTTAACCATGCTGGCGGGTGTTCGCGGGAATTCGGCCTGTATTCGCCTCGAAAGTTCGCCTGTCAGGTGCAGACGCGAATCTGGACGAAGACTCGCGTCGGCAGGACGAAATCAGATTCGCTCCGTCATCGGAGGGAGCGCACCGCTTCGAGGACTTCGGCGGCGTGGCCCTTGACCGAGACCTTCCGCCAGGCGCGGCGGATCACGCCGTCGCCGTCGATGAGGAAGGTGGCCCGCTCGACGCCCATGTAGACGCGGCCGTACAGCTTCTTCTCGCCCCACACGCCCCAGGCCTCGGTGACTTCGCCGGCCTCGTCGGAGGCGAGGACGATCGTCAGGTCGTATTTGGCCTTGAAGCGATCCAGCTTCCTCACCGGATCGCGGGAGACGCCGATGACGGTCGCGCCGGCGGCCTCGAACTCGCCGATCAGGGCGGAGAAGTCCTGGCCCTCGGTGGTGCAGCCCGGGGTGTCGGCCTTGGGATAGAAGTAGAGGACGAAGGGCTTGCCGCGCAGCCCGTCCGAAGAGACGCGGCCGCCGCCGGCGATCTCCATGTCGAAGGAGGGGGCCTTCGAGCCTTCGGGAAGGTCGCGCATCAGACGGGCCTCACGAGGACGATCTTCTTCTTGCCGGCGGCCAGCTTGAGCACGCCGTCGGCGGTGACGTCGGCGGCCTCGACCAGCCGGGCGCCGTCGGCCACGGCCTGATCGTTCAGGCGCAGGCCCCCGCCCTGGGCGAGGCGGCGGGCCTCGCCGTTGGAGGCGGTCAGTCCGGCCCGTGTGGCGACGGCGGCGACCATGACGCCGATCACCTCGTCGCGGGGCAGTTCGACCGTCGGCAGGTCGGCGGACAGACGGCCCTGCTCGAAGGCGGCCTCGGCGGCGCCGCGGGCGTGGGCGGCGGCGTCGGCGCCGTGCAGCATGGTGGTCGCGGCGTCGGCCAGCGCCTTCTTGGCGTCGTTGATGCCGGCGCCGGGCAGGGCCTCCAGTCGGGCGATCTCGTCCAATGGCAGGTCGGTGAACAGGCGCAGGAAGCGGCCCACGTCGGCGTCGTCGACGTTGCGCCAAAACTGCCAGTAGTCGTAGGGCGACAGCTGGTCGGCGTTCAGCCACACGGCGCCCTGGGCGGTCTTGCCCATCTTGCCGCCCGAGGCGGTGGTCAGCAGCGGAGTGGTCAGGCCGAAGGCGGCCTTCTGGTCGACGCGCCGCACCAGGTCGACGCCCGAGGTGATGTTCCCCCACTGGTCCGAGCCGCCCATCTGCAGGGTGCAGCCGAAGCGACGGTTGAGCTCCAGGAAGTCCACCGACTGCATCAGCATGTAGTTGAACTCGAGGAAGGTCATCGGCTGCTCGCGCTCGAGGCGCAGCTTCACCGAGTCGAAGGCCAGCATCCGGTTGACGGTGAAGTGCGTGCCGTACTCGCGCAGGAACTGGACGTAGCCGTAGGTCGACAGCCAGTCGTCGTTGTCGACCATGATCGCGTCGGTCGGACCGTCGCCGAAGGTCAGGAACTTCTCGAACACGGTGC
>JAEYTA010000120.1 GCA_023434265.1 Pseudomonadota bacterium | reverse complement strand
CGGCGGGGGGCCCGGGCGCCCGCGCCCGGCCCAGCACGCGCAGGTCCTCCGGCGCCTCGGTCCAGCAGACCGGTTCTGGGACGAAGGCGACGCGGTAAGGCAGACCCTTGTCGCGCATTAGCCGGTGCAGTTTGACCACCAGCTCCATGTCTTCGCCGACCGTGCCGTGCGTGTAGCCTCCGGCCTCGATCACCCGCGCGCGGCGGAACAGGCCAAAGGCGCCCGAGATGATCGTCAGCGCATTGATCCGGCTCCAAGCCAGTCGGGCCATCAGGAAGGCGCGCAGGTATTCGACAGTCTGCAGCAAGGCCAGGAAGTTCCGTGGCGGTCGGACCTCCATCACTCGCCCGTGCGAGATGACGCAGCCGTTGGCGATACGAATGGTGCCGCCGACGGCCACCGTCCGTTCCGGATCTTCGACGAACGGCCGCACGGCACGGAGCAAGGCGTCGGGCTCGAGCAGGGAATCGGCGTCCATCGAGCAGAAGATCGGCGCTCGTGAGACATTGATGCCGGCGTTCAGGGCGTCGGCTTTTCCGCCGTTCTCCTTGTCCACCACGATCAGGCGCGGCTGGTGCGTTGCGCCATAGACGCCCCTGATTGGCTGGTGAGCGATGCCGGTCTCGTAGTGCCGGTGGACGGGCTTCAACTCGAAGGTGTCGATGAGGACCTGCAGGGTCTCGTCCTTCGAGCCGTCGTTGACGACGATGACCTCAAAACTTGGATACTGCAGCGACAGGAGCGACCGCACACTCTCGGCGATGGTCAAAGCCTCGTTATAGGCCGGGGCGAGGAGCGCGATCGGGGGCGCGGCGTCGGCGTAGCGCCGCCACAACAGGCCGCCGGACGGCGTTGGCGGCGTCTGGATCAGGGCCGCCCCCGCCAGCCCGAGCTGGACCAGATAGATCAGGTTCTGCAGCAGACCCGTCGAAATGACGAGGACGGCGATGATCTCCGCGGCCAGCTGCAGGTAAAGGGCGGTCTGGCTCATCAGGCGGCTTCCACGACCAGGCCGCGCTCCGCCAGCGCCATCGAGGCGGTCCGTCGTGAGAGTTCGTCGCCCGCGACGGCGACCGTTCGCAGCTGCTCCACGCCGGCGACGCCCATTGCGGCCAGCGCCTCCCCGGCCCGGAAGCGGACCCACCAGGTTGGATCGCCCAGCAGCTCGGCCAGCCGGTGCGCGGCCATGCGCAGGCCGATGCGCCCTGCGGCCTCGCATGCGGCGGCGCGGATCATCCATACGTCGTCGGACAGGCCTTGCATCACGCAAGGCTCCGCGGCCGGATGGCCCAGGACCGTCAAACCGCGCAGCGCCGCGATGCGGAGCTCCACGTCGGGCGCGCGGCCGGCCATCAGGAGGGGCTCCAACGCACGAAAGTCGCCACTGGCGCCCAGAGCCTCGGCCAGTATGGCGCGGGCGTCCGGACTGACGGCTTCGTCGCCGAAGGCGTGCAGCCCGGACATCGGGTCGGCCGCCACCAGGGCGCGGATCAGCGGTAGATAGAGCAGGGATTCGGTCGCCTTGCGGCCTTTCAGGTCTTTCAGGACCAGGCCGATCGGCGGGGGCGTCCCGACGTCGAGCAAAGCCCGCATCAAGCTGACCCGGAGCTCGCCGGACGGTGCGACGGTGAGTGCGCGCCGCAGGGCGATGGTGGTTTCGTCGCCGGCAAAGATGGACAGAGCCTCCGCCGCCGCGATCCGCTCGGCGGCGCGACCGCGAAACAGCTGTTCGCGAAACAGTTCGTCGATGGTGGCGGCCTTGAGCGCCGAAATCAGCCGGTCGCGCTCGCGCCCGCGAACCATGCCTATGACCTCGAGCAAGGCCTCGGCCATCAGTGCGGCGCGCCCACGCAGGCCGCGAAGCCGGACCACGGCGTCATCCGAGCCATTCATGATGTCCAGATAGACCTGCTGGATCAGCCGCCTGTCCCGCATCCGCGAGACCTCGGCCCGCTCGCGAAACAGGCGCGCGAGGATCAGCCACAACATCCAGGCAAGCGCCCCCGCGGCGAGCACAAGAGAAGTCGTCCAGATGACGAAGATGTCGGCCATCAGAAACGCCAACCGAGGCCGATGGACAGTTCCTCCCGGTCGTAGGCGCCCCGGTCCTCGGCGACATAGCCGGCCCGCAACGTGGCCCGCTCGTTCAGGGCGACATCGATGCCGGCGTTCCAGCTGCGGACGTCGACCGTCACGCCCTCGGACGACTCCGGCGCATCGGCGTATCCCGCGCGGACCGTGATACGGTCAGTCGCCTGCCAGCGCGCAGAGGTCGCGAAGCCGTCGCGGTACACGCCGATCTCATCCCAGATGTTGATCCAGCGGGCCGCCAACTGAAGCCGTCCATCGCCCAGGTCCAGCCGCACGCCCGGATGAAGGCCAGTGACCGTGCCAACGGGATAGGCGGCGATCGAAGCGTCCACGGTTCCGGAGACCACGCCGGTCACGCGCCGCTCGCCGCCAGCTAGCAGAGCCACCTCGGGCCGATAGTCCGCATCCGGAGAGCCGCCGACCGCGACGTAGGCCGAACCGTCGGCGAACGCGTGCTCGACCCGGCCCTCGATATAGACGTCGCGCTCGCCGAACCGCTCGGTCGCCTCGATCGCGGCGCCGCCGCGCCATCCGGCGCCGATGTTGCGCGAAGCGGCGAGACGCACCTCGGTCCAGTCCGGCAGACCCGCCGAAATTCGACTGCGAGACAGGTTCACGTCGACGCGCCAGTCGGCGCGAGGTTGGAGTTCGCCGTGCAGGGCGCGCAGCGTCGGATCATCCCGCGCGGCGATGATCGCTTCGTCAGCGGTCCTGCGCGCCGCGACGAAGTCACCCCGCCGCTGCTCCACGCGGATGAGCCCAACCCAGGCGTCAGCATACTGCGGCGCGCTGGACCGCACCTGCTGGAAAGCGGTCTCGGCCTCGGCCAACCGGTCGAGAGCCAGGAGCGCAAGACCGAGATTCAGGCGTGCGTCCAGATCGTCCGGATGCATCGCCAGGACCTGATTGAGCCTTGCGATCGCCTGTTCATGGCGGCCGGCGAGGCGGTCGGCGACTGCTGCCTGGTAGAGACTCGCCGGATCCGGTTGGACGACGGCGGCTTCAGGCAGGTCGGCGATCAAGCACGCCTCCCTCGCTCCCGGGGCCCAGGAGGCGCAGGACCCTCTGTCCGAGCTCGTCCGGTATGAAGGGCTTCACGAGATAGTCGGCCGCTCCAAGCTGCAGCGCACCGACGATATCCTCCTCGCGCTTCAGGGCCGTGAGCATGATCACCGGCGCGGCGCAGATGCGCTCCGCCTTGATCCGCCGCAGCACCTCGAAACCGTCCATGATGGGCATCATCGCGTCCAGGACGATCAGATCCGGGCTCTGTTCACGCACGGCCGCCAAGGCTTCGCCGCCGTCCTCGGCGACGACAACGTCATGGCCGTCGGCGGACAGACGGTGGACGAGCAGCGCGCGCAACAGCGGATCGTCGTCGGCGATAAGGATTCGGCGTTGCGCCATCGGGCGTCGGACCTCCGTCACAGGGCCCCCCGTCTAAGATTATCCGATGGGCAAGCTAAACGAACCCCTACTGGCGGTGGAGGTTTCCAAATGCGGGGCTCGCGCCAGGAGTTGGCGATGGAAACGCCCTCGGACGCCGCCGCTTCAGCGCGGCGCATCCGCCAGAGAAGGATTTCGGGGACTGGCTGACGGTGCTGCCAGGCTAGCGCTGACACGCGTCTGATGCGGTTGGGTGAGCCGCCTCGCGGCAGTATCCGCGTCGCCCCATCCTGTTCAGACCTCACCGAGCCCCTCTGGCATCATCGCCCCGTTGGGGCATCTGCACCGACTGCCGCTAGTTCAGCGGCGCCGTCAGGCAAAAAGGCGCGCGGGCTGGTGGGTTCGCGGTGCAGCGCCTCCGCGAGGGCTTCGAGGCCCAGGGGTTTACGCAACAGCGAGAAGCGCGCTCCACCGGACAGCCGTTCGTCATCCGCATTTCCGGTCATCAGGGACACGCGCGTTGACGGGCTGATTTCGCTTAACCTCACAAGCGTCTCCTCGCCGTTCAGGCCAGGCATGGCGAAGTCGCACAAAGCGTAGTCTGGTTTGCGCGCTCCGCCTTCGAGGGCCACGATCGCTGCATCGCCGGACGGAAACTCCTCCACCAGGGCGCCGATGTCCCGTAGCTGTTCGGACAGCAGGGTCCGCACAGCCTCGTCGTCATCGATGAGGTAGATTCTCATCCCGGCCAGCCAGGACAGATCTGCCTGAGCGGCCGGGGAAGCTGTCGCGGCCTCGCCATGTGTCGCCGGCAGGATGAGTTCGATAGCCGTGCCCTCGCCGACCACGCTGTCGATCTGCATCGACCCACCGGACTGGTGGACGAAGCCCGCCACCATCGAAAGCCCCAGCCCGGTCCCCTTGCCCGCCGCCTTGGTCGTGAAAAAGGGCTCTGTCACCTTGGCCAGCACCTCCTGCGGCATGCCGCAGCCCGTGTCCGATACCCGGATCGCCAGCATCGGCTGAGCGCCGGGCCCGGCGTCGACGGCTCTCATCGAGACCTTGATATCGCCGCCCTGGGGCATGGCGTCCCGAGCGTTGATGATGAGGTTCATAAGCGCCAGCTCCAGCTGGCTGCGATCGACGAACAGGTTGATCCCGTTCTCGGGAGGCGTCCACGACAGGCTGACCAGACCGCCGAGCGTGTGGTTCACAAGGCCGGCGACGGAATCCACCAGCTCGGCCGGCTCGATGCTGACCGGCGTGAGGTCCTGCTGGCGCGCGAAGGCCATCATGCGCCGGACAAGGTCCGCGCCGTGGGTCGCTGCATGACGCATCTGTCCGACAATTCGCGACTCCGACGGCCCGAGCTCCAGCCTGCGTTCGAGCAGGCTGAGACCGCTGAGGATGGCGGCCAGCAGATTGTTGAAATCGTGGGCCACGCCGCCGGTCAGCTGGCCCAGGGCGTCGAGTTTGCCGACGTGCACCAGTTGGGCCTCGAGCGCCTTGCGGTCGGTGATGTCCAGCAAGGTGCCCGCCCATCGCCGCTGCCCGTCTCGCGCGCCCGTCGAGACCCGCTGGTCGAGCAGATGCTTGCGCGAACCATCGCGTCCAACCCAACGGTATTCGATCGTGACGCTTTCTTCGTCCTCGTCACACGGCCGCGCAAAGCGGGGGCGATCCTCGGGATGGATCCAGTCGTGCCAGTCGCTCTCGTCGGAGGCCGTGTCCGGATCGCTGAGAAGCAGATGCGGCAGGTCACCGCCGACGAACTGACGCCTCAGGCGCCCGCCGGGACCTTCCGTCGCCTCATAGATGGCTATGGGCAGGGAGCGCAGGATCGTGGCCTGCCGTCGCTCGCTCTCCTCAAGTTGGCGGCGCATATCGAACAGGTCGACGAACACGCTGACTTTCGACTTGAGAACGATCGGGTCGACCGGTTTGAAAACATAGTCGACCGCGCCCATCTCGTAGCCGCGCATCAGGTGTTCGGTTTCCTTGTTCACCGCCGACAGGAAGATGATCGGAATATGCGCCGTCTGGCGCCGTTCGCGCACCAGGGCGGCCGTCTCGTAGCCGTCGAGGTCCGGCATGAAGACGTCCAGCAGGATGACGGCGAACTCGCCGCGCAGGAGTTCGCGCAACGCGTGCCGACCGGAAGCGCAACACACTACCTCCGCGACGGGCGTCAGGACTTCCGACAGAGCGAGCAGGTTCCGCTCGTCATCGTCGACGAGAAGGATACGGGCCTTGGTCCCCGCCTCGCTCACGCGACCGCCCTGGCCGCCTTGGACGGCGCCGCGCGCGCGATCTCGGATCGCTCGAAGGTGACGCGCAGCAGGGCGAGCAGGAGGTCAATATCCACAGGCTTGGCGATGTAGTCGCTGGCGCCGGCGTCCAGGCACTTCTGCCGGTCACCCTTCATGGCCTTGGCCGTGACCGCCACCAGCGGGATGCCGCTCAGCGCCGGATTGGCGCGGATGCGCTGCATCGTCTCATAGCCGTCCATCTCCGGCATCATGATGTCGATGAGGGCGACATCGATCTGCGGGTTCTGCTCCAGGATGTCGATGCCATCCTGACCACGCTCGGCGTGCAGGACCGTCGCTCCGTGCGCCTCCAGTACGCTGGTCAACGAATAGATGTTGCGGATGTCGTCATCGACTAGCAGCACGCTCTTGCCCTTCAGCGCGCGCGGCTCGACCGCTGCTTTCCGCGATGACGAACGCGCCTTGCGCCGCGTTTTGACGCGGGCGACGTCGGCGAACAGGGCGCTTAGACGTTCCCGCTCCGCCGGCTTTTCGATCACCTCGGCGGCGCCGAGCTTGAGCGCGTCGTCGGCCAGGGCGCCGCCCGACACCACATGGACCGGGATGGAGGCCGTCTCCGGATCGGTCTTCAGCAATTCGAGCAGGACGAAGCCGTCCATGTCGGTCAGGCCGAGATCGAGGGTGATGGCGTTCGGCTGCAACTTCTTGGCCAGGGCCGCCGAACCCGCGCCCGTCGGCGAGACCACGCCCTTCAGCCCCGAGGCGCGCGCGAGATCCAGCAGAATCGAGGCGAACATAGGGTCGTCCTCGACGATCAGCACGAACGGGCTCTTGCCCAGGTCGCCCCGGTCGTCCGTCGGCTCCTCATGGGTCAGGGCCAGGGTCGTCTCATCGAGCGGCTGGGCCACCGGATGCGCCAACGCCGGCGCACTGGCTGCGCGCAGCGGCAGGAACAGGGTGAAGGTCGAGCCTTCGCCCGGCACCGATCGGACCTGGAGTTCGCCGCCCAGAAGGCCGGCGATCTCGCGGCTGATCGACAGACCCAGGCCCGTGCCGCCGTATTTGCGGCTCGTGGTGCCGTCTGCCTGCTGGAAGGCCTCGAAGATGAGCTTCTGCTTGTCCTGCGGGATGCCGATGCCGGTGTCGCTGACGGAAATCGCCAGCGCCTCGTCGACGTCGCGCAAGACAGGATGCGAGGCGTTCCAGCCGGACCGGACAAGCGCGACATCGAGCTCCACCGATCCCTTGGCCGTGAACTTGAAGGCGTTGGAAAGCAGATTGAGCACAACCTGCTGAAGGCGCTTCTCGTCGGTGCGGACCGCTGCGGGAAGGTCCGGCGAGAAGTTGACCCGGAAGTCGATCCCCTTCTCCGAAGCCAGCTGCCGGAATGTCCGCTCCATATGCTTCTGCAGCGACGGCAGCGGCATGTCGCCCAGCTCGATCGACACCGTTCCGGACTCGATCTTGGACAGGTCGAGGATGTCGTTGATCAGGTTCAACAGGTCGGTGCCGGCCGAATGGATCGTGCGGGCGAACTCGGTCTGCTTGGGCGCCAGGTTGCCGTCCTGGTTCTCGGCCAGCAGCTTGGACAGGATCAGCAGGGAGTTCAGCGGCGTGCGCAGTTCGTGGCTCATGTTGGCCAGGAACTCGGACTTGTACTTCGACGTCAGGGCCAGCTGCTCGGCCTTCTCCTCGACCGCGCGGCGCGCCATGTCGATTTCGAAGTTCTTGGCCTCGACCTGGCGCTTCTCGTTCTCAAGCAGCTGCGCCTTTTCCTGAAGCTCTTCGTTGGTGGCGTGCAGCTCTCCCTGCTTGGTTGTCAGCTCGGTCTGGCGGGCCTGCAGCTCCTGCGTAAGCAGCTGCGACTCCTTCAACAGCTCCTCCGTCCGCATGGTCGCCGCGATCGTGTTGAGCACGATGCCGACGGTCTCCATCAGCTGGATCAGGAAGCTGTGGTGCGTCTCGTTGAAGTCGTCGAAGCTGGCCAGTTCGATGACCGCCTTCACCTCGTCCTCGAACAGGGCCGGCAGGATGAAGACGTGGGCAGGACGCGCCTCGCCGAGGCCGGATCCGATGCGGATGTAGTCGCCCGGCACATTGTCCAGACGCATCATCCGCTTGTCCGCGGCGGCCTGGCCGATCAGGCCTTCGCGCAGAGCGAAGCGCGGCTTCATCGCCTCGCGGCTGCCGGCGCCGTAGCTGGCGACGAGGTCGAGCGTGTCGGCCGTGTCGTTGTTGTTGGCCACGTAGAAGACGCCGTACTGGGCGTTCACCAGCGGCGCCAGCTCGCTCATGATCAGGTTGGAGATGGTGGCAAGGTCCCGCTCGCCCTGCAGCATCCGGCTGAAGCGCGCGAGGTTGGTCTTGAGCCAGTCCTGCTCGGCGTTCTTAAGAGTCTGATCCTTCAGGTTTCGGATCATCTCGTTGATGTTGTCCTTGAGCGCGGCCATCTCGCCCGAGGCTTCCACCGAGATCGAGCGCGTCAGGTCGCCCTTGGTCACCGCGGTCGCCACCTCGGCGATCGAGCGCACCTGGTTGGTCAGGTTGGCGGCCAGCTGGTTCACGTTGTCGGTCAAGTCGCGCCACAGGCCGGCGGCGCCGGGCACCCGCGCCTGTCCGCCGAGACGACCCTCGACGCCCACCTCGCGCGCCATGTTCGTCACCTGGTCGCCGAACGTCGATAGTGTTTCGATCATCCCGTTGATGGTGTCGGCGAGCGCCGCGATCTCGCCCTTGGCGTCCACCGTCAGCTTGCGCTTCAGGTTACCCTGGGCCACCGCGGTTACGACGTCGGCGATGCCGCGCACCTGGTTGGTCAGGTTCGTGGCCATCAGGTTCACGTTGTCCGTGAGGTCCTTCCAGGTGCCGCCCACGCCGGGCACCTCGGCCTGTCCGCCCAGCTTGCCCTCGGTGCCCACTTCACGGGCCACGCGCGTCACTTCCGAAGCGAAGCCGTTCAGCTGATCCACCATGACGTTCACGGTGTTCTTCAGCTCCAGGATCTCGCCCTTCACGTCCACGGTGATCTTCTTGGACAGGTCGCCCCGGGCCACAGCGGTCGTCACCTCGGCGATGTTTCGCACTTGGCCGGTCAGGTTGTCGGCCATCAGGTTCACGTTGTCCGTCAGGTCCTTCCAGGTGCCGCCGACGCCCTTCACCTGCGCCTGGCCGCCCAGCTTGCCCTCGGTGCCGACTTCACGCGCCACGCGCGTCACTTCCGAGGCGAAGGAGTTCAGCTGGTCCACCATGGTGTTGATGGTGTTCTTCAACTCGGCGATCTCGCCCTTCACGTCGACGGTGATCTTCTTGGACAGGTCGCCCGACGCCACGGCGGTCGTCACCTCGGCGATGTTTCGCACCTGGCCCGTCAGGTTGGCCGCCAGTTCGTTCACGTTGTTGGTCAGGTCGGCCCAGGTGCCGGCGACGCCTTCCACCTTGGCCTGGCCGCCCAGCTTGCCTTCCGAGCCCACCTCACGCGCCACGCGCGTCACTTCCGAGGCGAAGGAGTTCAGCTGGTCCACCATGGTGTTGATGGTGTTCTTCAGCTCAGCAATCTCGCCCTTCACGTCGACGGTGATTTTCTTGGACAGGTCGCCGAGCGCCACGGCGGTCGTCACCTCGGCGATGTTGCGGACCTGACCCGTCAGGTTCGCCGCCAGCTCGTTCACGTTGTCGGTCAGATCCTTCCAGATGCCGGCGACGCCTTCCACGGTCGCCTGGCCGCCCAGCCGGCCTTCGGTGCCCACCTCGCGGGCCACGCGCGACACTTCCGAGGCGAACGAGTTGAGCTGGTCCACCATCACGTTGATGGTCGACTTCAGTTCGAGGATCTCGCCCTTCACGTCGACGGTGATCTTCTTCGACAGGTCGCCGTTGGCCACGGCCGTGGTCACTTCGGCGATGTTCCGCACCTGACCCGTCAGGTTGTCGGCCATCAGGTTGACGTTGTCGGTCAGGTCCTTCCAGGCCCCGGTGACGCCCTCCACCTGGGCCTGGCCGCCCAGCTTGCCGTCGGTGCCGACCTCCTTGGCCACCCGGGTCACTTCCGAGGCGAAGGCGTTCAGCTGGTCCACCATGGTGTTGATGGTGTTCTTCAGCTCGGCCACCTCGCCGCGCACGTCGACGGTGATCTTCTTCGACAGGTCGCCCTTGGCCACCGCCGTGGTCACCTCGGCGATGTTGCGCACCTGACCGGTCAGGTTGTCGGCCATCAGGTTGACGTTGTCGGTGAGGTCCTTCCAGGTGCCGCCGACGCCTTCCACCCGCGCCTGGCCGCCCAGCTTGCCCTCGGTGCCCACCTCGCGCGCCACGCGGGTCACTTCCGAGGCGAAGGCGTTCAACTGGTCCACCATGGTGTTGATGGTGACCTTCAGCTCCAGGATCTCGCCCTTCACGTCGACGGTGATCTTCTTCGACAGGTCGCCCTTGGCCACGGCGGTGGTGACCTCGGCGATGTTGCGGACCTGGCTGGTCAGGTTCGCGGCCATGAAGTTCACGTTGTCGGTCAGGTCCTTCCAGGTGCCGGTCACCCCCTTCACCTGGGCCTGGCCGCCCAGCTTGCCCTCGGTGCCCACCTCGCGGGCCATGCGGGTCACTTCCGAGGCGAAGGCGTTCAGCTGGTCCACCATGGTGTTGATGGTGTTCTTCAGCTCCAGCACCTCGCCCTTCACGTCGACGGTGATCTTGCGGCTGAGGTCGCCGTTGGCCACGGCCGTGGTCACCTCGGCGATGTTGCGCACCTGGCCGGTCAGGTTCGCGGCCATGAAGTTCACGTTGTCAGTCAGGTCCTTCCAGGCGCCGGCGACGCCCTTCACGTTGGCCTGGCCGCCCAGTTTGCCCTCGGTGCCGACCTCGCGGGCCACGCGGGTCACTTCCGAGGCGAACGACCCCAGCTGCCCCACCATGGTGTTGGCCACCCGGCCGATGCGCAGGAACTCGCCGCGCAGCGGCCGCTCTTCGTTCTCCAGGTCCATGGTCTGGCTGAGGTCGCCCTTGGCCACCGCGCCGATGACGCGGGCCATCTCCGCGGTCGGGTGGACCAGGTCGGCGATCAGGGTGTTGACGGCGTCGACGCTGGCCGCCCAGGCGCCGGTGGCGGCCGGTACGCGTGCGCGATTGTTGATCTTGCCCTGACGTCCGACCACCTCGCCGAGGCGGCTGAACTCGCGGCTCATCCGGTCGTTCATCTCGACGACGTCGTTGAAGGCCTCGGCCAGCTCGCCGTCGATCCCCACCAGATCGCCGGGCAGCCGGACCGAGAAGTCCCCCCGGCGGAAGGCCCGGAGGGCGGCGAGCAGCTGGCGGGTGTCGAGAGAAGCCTCACTGGCCACGGCGGCGACGGACATCATGCACCTTCAATGCGGGAACGAGGTCCGGAAATGGCGGCGACGGCCCCTTCGGACGCGCAGGCAGCAGGTGTCGGACGGCGTCGTCCGGCTGCCTGTTCCCGTCGTTCCATGGCGATGCTTCCCCCGAACCAACCTCAAGAAACCGCAATCGTTCCGCTTGGTTCCGCGCGTCCCCAGGAATCTCTGGCGTTGCGATTTGAGTCCGCGGCGCTAGGGTCCCGGCCCATGTCGACCTGCCCCAACCGATGGGTGAGCGGATGAGCCCGCGCCCGCCGGAGCCGCTGAGCACCGACCTTGTCGCCTTCATCGAGGGCGCGGTGCCGTCGGTGTGGGCCCTCGAGGTCCTGCTCCTCCTGCGGCGGCAGGCGGGCGACGGCTGGAGCGTTGATCGCCTCGTCGCCGAGTTGCGCGCCAATCCGACCCTCGTGGGAGACTGTCTCTCCGGCCTGCAGCGGGCGGGCCTCGTGCTCGGCGACGACGGCGCCTTCCGCTACGCGCCGGCCTCGCCGACCCTGGCCGCGCTGTGCGATGAACTGGACGCCGCCTACCGCCAGAAGCCGGTGGCGGTGGTCAACGCGATCGCCCGGCGCCGGGCCGATCCGCTGAAGGGCTTCGCCGACTCGTTCCGCCTCGGAGGATGGAAATCGTGATGGGCCTCGGACCCGGCGCCGTTTACGGCCTGTGCCTGCTCACAAGCGCCGTCTGCGCCGCCCTCCTCGCGCGATCGTGGCGGCGCTCCCGGCAGCCGCTCCTGCTGTGGAGCGCCGTCTGCTTCTCGCTGCTGGCCCTGAACAATCTTCTGGTGGTGCTCGACATGGTCGTGCTGCCCGGCGTGGATCTGTCGATCCCCCGCCAGGTCACCGCGCTCGCGGCGGTGGGGGTGCTGATCTACGGCTTCATCTGGGAGGTGGACCGGTGAACCAGATGTCCGCGGCGACCGGCGCCATCATCATGGGCTACGCGGTGGCGGCCGTCTTCTTCCTGAAGTTCTGGCGGCGCACCCACGACTTCCTGTTTCTCGCCTTCGCCGCCGCCTTCACCCTGATGGCGATGACGCCGCTGCTCACCACCTGGCTGGATGTGCCGCGCGAGGAGCAGAGCCCCTTCTACCTGCTGCGCCTGTTCGCCTTTCTGATCATCATCGTGGCCATCGTCCGCAAGTCGCGACGGGGCTGACGCCCGCCTTCTTGCCTCTCCCCCGGCGACCTGCCAGACCGCAAGAACGCGAGGGGGATGCGATGCCGGGACCAGGGACCAGTCCGAGCGCCGGCCACGGGACACGCCGCTGATGCGCGGCCCGATCACCGTCGCGCGCGTCTTCGGCGACCGCCGCCACGCCTGGGCCTTCTGGATCGGCTGCCTCATGGTCACCGTCGGGGTCGGTCTGCACCTGCCGATGTACTGGATGGGCCGCCACATGGGCTTCCATCTGGCGGGCATGCCGATGGACGCCGGCATGATCTGGGGCATGGCGGCGATCGTCGCCGGCATCGGCCTCGCGGCCTTCGGCCTGCTCCCCCGGCCAGCCGTCGAGGATGAGCCCCTCGGCGAGATCGCCCCGCCCGAGGATGCGCCGCTCACGCTCGCCCATTGGCTGATGTGCGCGCTCCTCGCCATCGCCCTGATCGTCGACATCATGAAGCCGGCCAGCCTCGGCTTCGTCACCCCCGGCATGGCGGCCGAGTACGGGCTCGGCTCGGGGCACGTGGCCGTGCTGCCCTTCGCGGCCCTGAGCGGCACGGTGGTCGGATCCTTCGTCTGGGGCTGGCTGGCCGACCTGTACGGGCGGCGCGCCTCCATCCTGCTGTCGTCGGTGATGTTCGTGGGCACCTCGATCTGCGGGGCCATGCCGGACTTCTGGTGGAACGTCGGCATGTGCTTCCTGATGGGGGCCGCCGCCGGCGGCATGCTGCCGGTCGCCTACGCCCTGCTGGCCGAGATCATGCCGACGAAGCACCGCGGCTGGAGCCTGGTGCTGGTGGGCGGCATCGGCGCCGTCGGCGGCTACTTCGCCGCCAGCGCCCTGTCGGCGTGGCTGCAGCCCTTCTGGGGCTGGCGCATCATGTGGTTCCTCAACCTGCCCACCGGCCTGCTGCTGATCGCCCTCAGCCCGTTGCTGCCCGAGTCCGCCCGCTTCCTGCAGCACGTGGGGCGCGGCGCCGAGGCGCGGGCCATGCTGGCCCGCTTCGGCTCGGTGATCCGCGACGCCGTGCCGGCTCCGGCCGAGAGCCACTCTCACCTTCCGCCGGTGGAGCGGCGCTACCTCGGCATCACCACCGCCCTCACGCTCGCCGCCCTGGCCTGGGGTCTGGTCAACTTCGGCCTGTTGCTGTGGTTGCCCAGCGCGCTGGTCGCCGAAGGGGCCAGCGTGCAGGCGGCTTCCGGCCTCATCGCCAAATCGACCCTGATCGCGGCCCCCACCATCCTGCTCTCGGTCTGGCTCTACAGCGCGTGGAGCACGCGCGGCGCCCTGGTCCTCATGCTCGGCCTGACCGCGCTGGGCCAGCTCGGCCTTCTCGCCCGCGACCTCGACATCGCCGCGCTGCAGGACCCGACCGCCGCCCTGGCCGTGCTCATCGTCGGCTCCAGCGGCGTCATCGCCATCCTGCTGCCCTACACGGCGGAGAATTTCCCGCTCCGCATCCGCGGGCGGGCCACGGGCTGGATCGCCGGTTGCAGCAAGCTCGGCGGTCTGGGCGCCCAGGGCCTGAGCGTGGCCATCGGCGCGCCGCCGCTGGGTCTAGCGGCCGGAATCGTCGCCGCCCTGACCCTCCTCGCCCTCGGCCTGACCGCCGGCCTCGGACGCGAAACCCGCGGCCGCGACCTGCGGGACCTCGAACGCGAACGCGGCTGACCCCGCCCCCCGCTACGGGCTTCCCGCTCGGGGCTAGACCAGCAGGGCGTCGCGGTGATCGGCCCAACCCGGCGCGCCGCCGGGCAGGATCAGTTCGGCATCGGCGACGGTGCGGGGCCAGCCGCCGGGCGGCGGCGGCTCGAACAGGGGCTCCAGACCGGGGGGCATCACCTGCGGCTGATCCCACCCCTCGACCAGGGGCTTGTCGACCGCCGGCGGCTGCACCTGCGGGGCGTCCGCGCCGCCGCCCTGCCAGGCGATCAGTTCGGCCACGCTGACGCCGCTGCCCCAACCGCGGCCGTCGCCGGCATGGAGGCGGGCCAGGTCGAGGGTCGCGCCATCGCCGAAATGGATGATCTCGACGCCCGAAATCCGGTCGGCCCCGTCCGCGCCCTTCAGCAGGAACTCGTCCTCGTCCAGCCGGACCAAGCGGAGATCGGCCGCGAAGTCACGGAGATGGAGCACGTCCCAGCCGTCGCCGCCGCGGATGACGTCGCGGCCGGACTGGGCGTAGATCATGTCGTCGCCCGATCCCCCGTCGAGGACGTCGTCGCCGACATCGGCCCACAGCACGTCGTCGCCGACGCCGCCGTGCAACTCCGAGCCTTGGGCGTAGGTGGGCTGGACGGCGTGGCCCGGCGCGACGACGTGCAGCGTATAGGTCTCCCCGGCCGGAGGCGCGTCTGAACGCAGCGTCGGGCCCGACCCGCTGAGATAGCGGCCGACCTGAACGTAATAGACCCCGGCCTCGGCGAAGCGATGCGAGAAATAGGAGTCGGTCCGTGGACCTCCGTCGCCGGTATAGGTCCCGTCATCGCTGGCGGCGAGGACGGTCCCGTTCGCGTCGAACACCCGCAGCACGGTGTCGAATGACGCCCCGTCGATGTCGAAGACGACATGGGCGTTGGCTCCGGCCGTGAAGGCGTAGAACTCGAAGCCGCCGTGCGTCGTCGCGTGGACGGTCGCGTGCGGCTGGAACTCCTGGGGCACGCCTTCGTGCGCCAGCCGGTCGAAATGGTCGTCGAGCGAGATCGCCCGAGCCAGCGACCGGTTGGCCTGACCGGCGCCCTTGATCAGGTCCGGCGCTCCGCCCGCCTCTTCCCAGGACCCGCGCAGCGTGTCGTCGCCGGCCTCGCCGTACAGGACGTCGGCGTCGCCGAAACCGTTGATGTCGTTGTCGGCCGCGTCGCCGCGGATGAGGTCCGTGAAGCGCGAGCCGGTGATGCCCTCGAAACCACTGATGCGGTCGTCGCCGAGGCCGCCGCCCGTCAGGGTCCCGGCGGCGAGGTCGATCACCACCCCCGCCAGCGCCATCCCGACGTCGAGACGGTCGACGCCCTCACCGCCACGCAGCTCATCGTCGCCGAGACTGGCGTAGATGTGGTCGTTGTCGGCGCCGCCGTCGACGAGGTCGTTGCCCCGCCCGCCGACCAGCTGGTCGCCGCCCGCGAGACCGAAGATCTCGTCGTCTCCGTCGGACCCGCTGAGATAGTCGCCGAACTCCGAACCCAGCATCAGGTCGTCGGTGATATCCCCGGACACGTCGAGACCGCCCCGCGGATGGGCGCTGGCGGTGCGATCCGAGAAGGCGAGGAACTCCACGTTAACGAGGGTGAAGGCGCCCTCGGCCCCGGACACGAAGCCCTCGTTTCCTCTCCAACTGATGGTGTAGTCGGCCATCCGCCCGGAGAAGACCACCGTGTCGCTGCCGAGGCCGCCATTGACGTAGTTCTGGCCGCCGCCAGGGGTCAGCCGGTTGTCGGCGCTGTTGCCGAACATCCGGTCGTCCCCCGAACCGCCCACGGCGTTCTCGATCACCGCGCCGACCGCGATGGCGACGTTACCGCGCAGCCCGCCGATGTCCGAGAAGCCGCCCTGCCGCAGGTCGATGACCTGGCGGTCGCCGTAGCCGGAGAAATCCAGCGTGTCGCTTCCGCCCGCGTCCCAGACGGCGAACACCGGGGCGACCTGTCCCGCCGTCGCCGTGAACCACGGCCGGTCCGCGTTAGAGTTGAAGCCGTAGACGGTGTCGCCGGTCCGGGTGGTCATGTTGGCGCCGTACAGGCGCTGGGCGGCGGCGATGTCGTCCAGCAGCGGCGCCGCGGCGTAGCGGCCGGAGCCGAAGCCGGCGTCGGTGCGCTGCTCGCTGAAGTAGCTCATCACCGTGTACTGGCCGGAATCCTCGTAGTATTCGGCGTGTTGCTGGTAGGTGATCTCGACCCCCGGCTGGGCGTTGTAGTCGCCGGGGTGGAGCAGGCCGATGGCGTGCCCGATCTCGTGCACAAGGGTCAGCTGCCCGTAGCCCCACAACTGGGGCGTGGCGTTGTAGGACAGGCTGCTGTTCACCCACACGTCGCCCGCCGCGTCGCCCGCCGCCGTCGAGCCCGGCAGGGAGGCGAAGGCCGCCGCGCCGTCGGCGCCGTCGGCGTAGTTGCCGAACAGGAGGGCGGCGTTGTCGGAATATCCGGCGCCGCCCTGGCGTACGAAGGTGATCTGGGCCACGTCCGACCACGACTGGAGCGCCAGCAGGGTCGCCTGGATCTGGGCGGCGGTGAACTGGCTGAAGCCCGAGACATCCAGCGGCAACGGGCCGGAGGTGGCCCGGAAGGCGAAGTTGACCACCGCCGCCTGGCCGAGCGCGCCGCTCCATGACAGGCCGGCGCGGGTCAGGTAGGCCGCGGCCTCGTCGACCGTCAACGACGGCTTGCCGGACCGCGCGTCCCAGCCGCGCTGGTCGGCGTTGAGCGCCTGCCATCCCCCGGCGTCGCCGCCCGCCAGAAACTGCCGCCCGTCGTCTCGCGCCCGCATCCCGTCCCCCGTATCGCAGGGACAACCGTAGCACGACCGGCGACCCGATCCACTCCGTCCGCGCGTGCGGCGGCGTCGGGTCGCGGACGGGTTTGACGGTTCCGGTTTCGCCGTGTCCTATGCCGCCTCTCGCCGCCTCGCGCGGCCAAGCCTCCGGACCGATCCATGCGCCTCCGCCTCGTCTCCGCCGCCGCCCTGCTGGCCGCGATCGCCCCCGCCTCCTCCGCCTGGGCTCTGGACATCCACGCCGCCGACCGGCCCGCGGCGGTGGCCGTCGCGACGGCCCCGGCGCAGGACCTGCAGCCAGCCTCCGTCGCGGAGCTGGTCGAAAGGGTCGACATCCCGTGGTCGCGCTTCACCCTCGACAACGGCCTGACCGTGCTGGTCCACGAGGACCGCAAGGCTCCGGTGGTGGCGGTGTCCATCTGGTACAACGTCGGCTCGAAGGACGAGCCTGCCGGCTCGACCGGCTTCGCTCACCTGTTCGAGCATCTGATGTTCGGCGGCTCCGAGAACTCGCCGACCAGCCACATCCAGGCCATGCGCGCCGCCGGGGCGACCAGCCTGAACGGCACCACCTGGTTCGACCGCACCAACTACTTCCAGACCGTCCCGACCCCGGCGCTGGAGCAGACCCTGTTCCTCGAGAGCGACCGCATGGGCCACCTGCTCGGCCAGGTCGGCCAGGAGGTGCTCGATCTGCAGCGTGGCGTGGTCCAGAACGAGAAGCGCCAGGGCGACAACCAGCCCTACGGCTTGGTCGAGTACGCCCAGCTGGAGGCCCTCTTCCCCGAAGGCCACCCGTATCGCCACTCGACCATCGGCTCGATGGCCGACCTCGACGCCGCCAGCCTCGAGACGGTGCGCAACTGGTTCCGCGAGAACTACGGGCCGAACAACGCCGTGCTGGTGCTGTCCGGCGACATCGACGAGGCCACCGCCCGCACCCTGACGCAGCGCTACTTCGGCCACATCCCGCGCGGCCCGGTGAACACCCCGGCCGAGGCCGACGTGCCGACCCTCGCCGCGCCGCTGCGCGAGACCATGCACGACCGGGTGGCCAATGTTCGCATCATGCGCAGCTGGGCCGTGCCCGGCCTGCTCGATCCGGAGTCGGTCCCGCTCTCGGTGGGCGCGTCCGTCCTCGGCGGCCTGGCCAGCTCGCGTCTCGACAACGAGTTGGTGCGCGGCGACCAGACCGCGGTCTCGGTCAGCACCTCGATGATGCCCTTCCACCGCCTGGGCATGTTCGAGATCACCGTCAACGTGAAGCCCGGCCAGGACCCCGCCGCCGTCGAGGCGCGCCTCGACCAGATCCTCAACGACCTGGTCGCCAACGGCCCGACCGCCGAAGAGGTGTCGCGCGTCGCCACCACCATCGCCTCGCGCCGCATCCAGAGCCTGGAGCAGGTCAACGGCAAGGCCTCGGTGCTGGCCGAAGGCCAGCTCTACGCGGGCGATCCCGACCACTACAAGCGCGAGCTCGAGGCCTACGCCAGCGTCACGCCGGCCCAGGTGCAGGCCGCCCTGCAGAAGTGGCTGAGCCGCCCCGCCTACACCCTGATCGTCGAGCCGGGCGAGCGCGAGGCCTATGAGGAGGCCGCCGCCGCCCCGTCGGGCGCCCAGCCGGTCGAGGCCCAGCCGATCCAGCGCGTCGCCCGCGACCCGATGCCGGCCATCGGCGACGTCGCCGACCTCGACTTCCCGGCGGTCGAACGCGCCCGCCTGTCGAACGGAGTCGAGGTGGTCTACGCCCACAGCGACACCGTGCCGGTGACCCGCGTGGCGATCGACTTCGACGCCGGCTTCGCCGCCGACCGCGCCGACCGCCTCGGCGCCCACAGCCTGATGCTGAACGTCATGGAGGAAGGCACCACGACGCGCGACGCGACGCGGCTGGCCGAGGAGGAGGAAAGCCTCGGCGCCTCGGTCAACGTCGGCGCCTCCATGGACCGGTCGAGCGCCAGCCTGACGACCGTGACCACCAACCTGCGTCCGTCGCTGGCCCTGCTCGCCGACGTCGTCCGCAACCCGGCCTTCGCCCCCGGCGAGGTCGAACGCCTCCGCGCCCAGCGCCTCGCCTCGATCGCCAACGAGCGCACCTCGCCGAACGCCATCGCCGCCCGGGCCCTGCCGCCGCTGCTCTACGGTCCGGAGAGCCCGTACGGCCGGCCGCTGTCGGGCGCCGGCGACGAGGCGAGCATTACCGCCCTGACCCGCGACGACCTCCTGTCCGAATACCGGTCGTGGATCCGTCCGGACAACGCCACCGTCTTCGTGGTCTCCGACCTGCCGCTGTCGCAGGTGACGGCCGAGCTGGAGCGCGCCTTCGGCAACTGGCGCGCCCCCGACGCCCCGCGCGGCGCCAAGTCGTTCGGCCCGACCCTGACCCCGGGCCAGAGCCGCATCGTGCTCATCGACCGGCCGCAGTCGCCGCAGTCGCTGATCTACGGCGGCGTGCTGCTGCCGATGTCGGGCACCGACGACCTGCTGACCCTGAACACCGCCAACACCATTCTCGGGACCGACTTCCTGTCGCGGATCAACGCCGACCTGCGCGAAACCAAGGGCTGGTCGTACGGCGTGCGCGGCACGGTCAACCAGCTGGAGCACCAGGCGCCCTACTTCATCTCGGCCCCGGTGCAGGCCAACCGGACCGGCGAGTCGATCGCCGCCCTGCTGGAGCAGTACAACGCCTTCCTCGGCGACCGCGGCGTGACCCCGGAGGAGCTGGAACGGACCATCAACGGCAACACCCGTTCGCTGGCCGGCGGCTTCGAGACCTCGGCCCAGCTGCTCGGCGCGCTCCGCAACAACGCCCTCTACCAGCGGCCGGACGACTACTACGAGACCGTCGCCAGCCGCACACGCGCCCTGACCGCCGCCGATCTCGACGCGGCGGCTCGGGCGGCCATCAATCCGGGCGGCATCGTCTGGGTGGTGGTCGGCGACGCCGACGTGGTCCGTCCGCAGCTCGACGCCCTCGGCCTGCCGGTCGAGGTCCGCGAGGCCGAGTAAGGCCATCCGGCGGCCGCCGCCGGCCGCCTTTCGACAACCCGGCCCGCCGCCAGCCGACGGCGGGCCGGTCTTTTCCATGAGCCTCGGGGGCTGCAGTATGAAGCGCGTTTTCCTCACCACCGTCGCCGCCATGGCGCTGGCCGCTCCGGCCTTCGCCCAGGAGCCCGACCCGCAGACCGCGCCCCCGACCATGCCGCCGACGGAGGCCGCCCAGGCCGCCGACGAGGACCAGCCGAAGTGGGACGTGCAGAACCCGCCCGGGCCGTCGCGCGACATCTCTATCGACGTGACCCGCGGCACCTGGATGTCGGTCGACGTCAGCCCTGACGGCCGCACCCTCGCCTTCGACCTGCTCGGCGACATCTACGTCATGCCCATCGAGGGCGGCGAGGCCCGCGCCATCGCCTCGGGCGTGGCCTGGGAGATGCAGCCGAAGTGGTCGCCCGACGGCCGCCACATCGCCTTCACCTCCGACCGCGGCGGCGGCGACAACATCTGGGTGATGGCCGCCGACGGCTCCGATCCGGTTCAGGTGTCCAGCGAGTCCTTCCGCCTGCTGAACCAGCCTGAGTGGACGCCCGACGGCCAGTTCATCGTCGCCCGCAAGCACTTCACCTCGTCGCGCTCGCTCGGGGCCGGCGAGATCTGGATGTACCACCGCTCGGGCGGCGGCGGCGTGCAGCTGACCGAGCGTCGCACGCCGCAGAAGGACACCGGCGAGCCGGCCGTCTCGCCCGACGGCCGCTACATCTACTTCTCCGACGACGCCACGCCGGGGAACACCTTCGAATACTCCAAGGACGTCAACGAGCAGATCTACATCATCCGCCGTCTCGACCGCGAAACCGGCGAGATCGAGCCCTACATCACCGGGCCCGGCGGTTCGATCCGGCCAACCCCTTCGCCCGACGGCAAGTCGATCGCCTTCATCCGTCGCGTCCGCTACCAGTCGGTGCTCTACGTCATGGACGTCGAGTCCGGCCGCGAGACGCCGGTCTTCTCCGGCCTCGACCGCGACCTGCAGGAAACCTGGGCCATCCACGGGGTCTATCCGGCGATCAGCTGGACGCCCGACAACCGCTCCATCGTCTTCTGGGCCGACGGCCGCATCCAGAAGGTGGACGTCGCCTCGGGCGAGGTCGCCGACATCCCCTTCCACATCGCCGACACCCGCCGCGTGCAGGAGGCCGTGCGGTTCCCGGTCGAGGTCGCGCCCGACACGGTCGACGTGAAGATGATCCGCTGGGCCCGTCCCTCCCCGGACGGCTCGCGCGTGGTCTTCGAGGCCCTCGGCCACCTGTGGATCCGCGACCTGCCCACCGGCGAGGCGCGCCGCCTGACCCGCCAGAACGACCATTTCGAGCTCTATCCGAACTGGTCCCGCGACGGCCGCTCGATCGTCTACACCACCTGGGACGACCAGGAGCTCGGCTCCGTGCGCGTGGTCCCCGCCTCGGGCGGAACCGGCCGCGTGATCACGCCGAACCCCGGCCACTACGTCGAGCCGGTCTTCTCGCCGGACGGCCGGACCATCGTCTACCGGACCGTCTCCGACGGCTTCCTGACCACCGCCCTGTGGAGCCGCGACCCCGGTGTCTACCGCATCGCCGCCGGCGGCGGGGAGCCGGTGTTCATCACCGACGACGGCTCGGCCCCACAGTTCGGCGCGGACGGCGACCGCCTGTTCCTCAGCGGCCGCGACGGCGACAAGCGCACCCTGTTCTCGGTCGACCTCGATGGCGACGACGCCCGCACCCACCTGACCTCGGAGTGGGCCGCCGAGTTCGCCGTCTCGCCCGACGGCAGTTGGATCGGGTGGACGGAACGCTTCAACGCCTATGTCGCGCCCTTCGTCGCCGCCGGCCGTCCGATCTCGGTCAGCGCCGACGGCAAGTCCCTGCCGCAGGCCCGGGTCACCCGCGACGCCGGCGAATGGCTCAGCTGGTCGGGCGACTCGCGCCGCCTGCAATGGTCCTTGGGCCCGGAACTGTTCAGCCGCGACCTGAACCAGTCGTTCGCCTTCGTCGACGGCGCGCCCGAGGAACTGCCCAAGCCCGACGAGCACGGCATAGACCTCGGTTTCAGCGTGCCCGCCGACAAGCCCGAGGGGCGCATCGCCCTGGTCGGCGCGCGGCTGATCACCATGAACGGCGAGGAGGTGATCGAGAACGGGGTCGTCGTCATCGACGGCAACCGCATCGAGAGCGTCGGCTCGCTGGCCAGCACCACCCTGCCGGCCGGGATTCCGACCATCGACATGACCGGCAAGACCATCATGCCGGGGCTGGTGGACACCCACTGGCACGGGTCGATGGGTTCGGACGAGATCATTCCGGAGCAGAGCTGGGTGAACTACGCCGCCCTCGGCTTCGGCGTGACCACCATCCACGACCCGTCCAACGACACCAGCGAGATCTTCGCCCACAGCGACCTGGTGCGCACCGGACAGGTGGTCGGGCCGCGCATCTTCTCGACCGGCACCATCCTCTACGGCGCGACCACCGCCTTCACCGCCCAGGTCGACGACTTCGACGACGCCCTGTCGACCCTGCGCCGCATGCAGGCGGCCGGGGCGTGGAGCGTGAAGAGCTACAATCAGCCCCGCCGCGAACAGCGCCAGCAGATCATCGAGGCGGCGCGCCAGCTGGGCATGATGGTGGTCCCCGAAGGCGGGTCGCTCTACCAGCACAACATGTCGATGATCGTCGACGGCCACACCACCATCGAGCATTCGATCCCGCTGGCCCGCCTCTACGACGACGTCCACCAGCTCTGGCGCCAGACCCGCGTCGCCTACAACCCCACGCTGGTGGTGGCCTATGGCGGCAGCTACGGCGAGAACTACTGGTATCAGGAGAGCGACGTCTGGGATCATCCGATCCTGACGCAGTACGTGCCGCGGCGCATCCTCGACGCCCGCGCCCGCCGGCCCGTCACCGCGCCGGACAACGAGTGGAACCACATCTCCGTGGCCCGCGAGGCGGTCCGCCTGTCCGACCAGGGCGTCAACGTCCAGATCGGCGCCCACGGGCAGCGCGAGGGCCTCGGGGCCCACTGGGAGCTGTGGAGCCTGGCCCAGGGCGGCATGGCGCCGCTGGAGATCCTCCGCGCCGGCACCCTGAACGGCGCCCGGGCCCTGGGCATGGACCGGGACATCGGCTCGCTGGAGCCGGGCAAGCTGGCCGACATGGTGGTGCTGGACGCCAACCCGCTGGAGAACATCCGCAACACCACCTCGATCGCCTACACGGTCGCCAACGGCCGCGTGTACGATTCGGGCATGAACGAGATCGCGCCGCGCCAGCGTCCGCGGGCTCCGTTCTGGTTCGCGGAGAGCGACGGCGAGGGCTGGGCGGTCGGCGCGACCACCGCCGACAGCCACGGCCACGGCGAGGACTGAGCCCCCCGGCCTCGTCAGTGGCCGGTGACGGTCGGCAGCGCCTGCCAGACCATCGCCACCACGGCGAGGCCGAAGCCCAGGGCGGCGAGTTCCCACCGGAAGCGCGGGGCCTCTTCCCGCGCGCGCCGGAGGCGGTTCGCCGCGATCAGTCCCAGCGCCGCGCCGGCGAGCACGCACAGGACGCTGAAGCCCAGCCCGGCCATTCGCCACGCCGGGTCGTCCGCCGTGGCGACCACGTCGGCGACGCTGGCGATCAGATAGACGCCGAGGAAGTGGACCGCCCACAGGCTCAGCCCGCCCAGCATCCACGCCCACGCCCTCACGTCCCGCCTCCCGGAAAAAGGCGCGTCAGCAGCACGGCGAACACGCCCTGCCCGGCCGAGAAGACGAGGAACAGGGCGATCAGGTCGAAGGTCGACGGCCGCGCGGCCTCGACGTGCCCGGCCAGCCAGCGCAGCAGGGCGTACACCCCCATCAGCGCCGACACCCCGACGAAGAAGCCCTGCCAGCCGAGGAAGGCGTAGACCGTCGCGCCCTGGGCGTTGACCTCGGGCCGCAGCTCCGTCGCCAGCCAGTGGTCGAGGTCCAGCCCCCATCCCGCCGCGACCAGTCCCACGGCGGCGAGCATCAGCAGGGTCGCGATGGCCGGCGCCCGCGGTCGGTCCAGTCGCAGCGTCCGGCAGCTCGCCCATGCCGACAGGGCCGCCGCCGCATAGGCCGCGAGCACCGGCGCCAGCAAGGACGGATCCGGCGGCGGCGCCCAGGTCTCCGGCTGCCGACTCCACAGGAAGACATGGCTGAAGCCCAGCAGCGCCCCGACCATGCCGGCCACGATCAGGGTGATGACCATGGCCCACCAGCCGTGGCTGGACGGGCCGCTGGCGTAGGTCGGCAGGCGAATGCCCGCGCCGACGTCGACCGTCGGTTCGATCCGCGGCCGGTCGAGGAACCAGCACCACTGCACGATGCAGTAGATGGCGGCCACGCCGCAGACAACGCCCGGCCAGTAGGCCTGCACCGTCAGCAGCAGGAAGAAGGCCGCCGTGAACACCGCCGCCCAGACGTGCCACGCCGACGGATCGGGCATCCGCTGCAGGTATTGCGGCTCGGCGTTGAGGGTCGAGCTGACGATGGTCTCGCGCTCGCCTGTCGCGGTCCCCGGCAGCAGATAGCGGCCCGCCTCGACGTCGCGGGCCAGGTCCTTCTGGTCCCAGAGCGGGTAGAGGCTCTTCACAACCGGGATGGAGCGCACCGAGTAGAGGCCGGTCGGCAGCCACTCCAGCCCCGGTCCGCCGTAGACGTTGCCGGCGTCCCGGCCGCCGAAGGGGCGGAAGTTGCGGACCATGTCGACGATCCACAGCAGCACCGCCGCCCCGAACAGGAAGGCCCCCGCCGTCGAGATCAGGTTCGGCCACTCCCAGCCGCGGTCCGGCAGGTAGGTGTAGACCCGCCGCGGCATGCCCATCAGACCGGTCAGGTGCATGGGCAGGAAGGTCAGGTGCATGCCGGCGAACATCAGCCAGAACACCCACCTGCCCAGCCGCTCGCTGAGCGGCCGGCTCGAGCTCATCGGCAGCCAGTAGTAGATGGCCGCGAACAGCGGAAAGACCATGCCGCCGATCAGCACATAGTGCAGGTGGGCGACGATGAAGTAGCTGTCGTGGGCCTGCCAGTCGAACGGGACCATCGCCACCATCACGCCGGTCAGGCCGCCCATGGTGAAGATGATCAGCGCGCCCAGCACGAACAGGCCGGGAGTGTTCAAACGCATCTTCCCCGCCGCCACCGTGGCGATCCAGGCGAACACCTGCACGCCCGCCGGGATCGACACCGCCATCGAGGCCGCCGAGAAGAAGCTGGTCGAGATGGTCGGCATGCCGGTGGTGAACATGTGGTGGGCCCACACGCCGAAGCTGATGAAGCCGGTGGCCAGCATGGCCAGCACCACCAGCCGGTAACCGACCAGCCGGGTCCCGGCGATGGCCGGCACGATGGTCGACATGGCGCCCGCCGCCGGCAGGAAGATGATGTAGACCTCCGGGTGCCCGAAGAACCAGAACAGGTGCTGCCACAGCAGCGGATCGCCGCCCTTCAGCGGGTCGAAGAACGGCCAGCCCAGCGCCCGCTCGACCTCCAGCAACAGGGTCGACAGGATGATCGACGGGAAGGCGATGATGATCATGCAGGCGAAGATCAGCATCGCCCAGGCGAAGATCGGCAGCTTGTCCAGCGTCATGCCCGGCGCGCGGTTGCGCAGCACCCCGACGATGATCTCGATGGCCCCCGCGATGGCCGAGATCTCGATGAAGCCGATGCCCAGCAGCCAGAAGTCGGCGTTGATGCCCGGCGAATAGGTGGTCGAGGTCAAGGGCGGATACATGAACCAGCCGCCGTTCGGGGCCAGCCCGAAGAAGATCGAGCTGAAGAAGGCCAGGCCGCCGATCAGATAGGCCCAGAAGGCGTAGGCCGACAGGCGCGGGAACGGCAGGTCGCGCGCGCCCACCATCTGCGGCAGCAGCAGCACCCCCAGCGCCTCGACCGCCGGCACGGCGAACAGGAACATCATCACCGTGCCGTGCACGGTGAACATCTGGTTGTAGGTCTCCTGCCCCAGGAAGCCGTTCATCGGCAGGGCGAGCTGGGTGCGCATCAGCAGCGCCAGCACCCCCGCCAGCACGAAGAACAGCATGGCCGCGCCGACGTAGTAGACGCCGATGAAGTTGTTGTTGATCGCGGTGATCCACTGCCAGCCCTTCGGCGCGCACCAGACCTTCTCCAGCGTCTCCAGCTCCCCGTCCGGACGCGGTCCCGGGGCGGGGAAGCGCTGGTAGAGTTGCGGGTCGAACCCGGTCTCGCTCTTCATTCCAGGCTCTCGAGCCAGGCCGAGACGTCGCGCAACTCCTGTCCGGTCAGCACCGGGTAGGCCGGCATGCGGTTGCCCGGTTTGATCGACTGGCTGTCGGCGATCCAGCCGGCCATGGTCCCCTGGTTGTTGGGCAGGATGCCGGCTCCGAGCGTCCGCCGCGCCCCGACATGGCTGAGGTCCGGCCCGGCCAGCCCGTTGAACGCGGTCCCGGCCACCGTATGGCAGGCCCCGCATCCGGCCCGGTCGAACACCGCCGCGCCGGGGTGCGGTAGGGTCGCCGCCGGGGCCGGGGCGGCCTGCCGCGCCCGCCACGCCGCGAAGTCCGCCGGCGCGTGCGCCACGACCACCAGCCCCATCAGGGCGTGGGGGCCGCCGCAGTATTCGGCGCACTGTCCACCGTAGGCCCCGGGCGCGTCCGCCTGGATGCGCATGACGTTCCGCCGCCCCGGGATCATGTCGACCTTGCCGCTCAGTCGGGGGACCCAGAGGCTGTGGATCACATCGGCGGACTCGAGCTCCAGCAGCACCGGCCGCCCGACCGGGATGTGCAGCTCGTTGGCGTCCTGCAGCACCTCGCGGCCCTCGGCGTCGAGGTAGGCGACGCGCCACCACCACATCTCGCCGGTGACCCGGACGCGCATCTCGCCCGGCCGCGGCTCGGCGCTCAATCGGCTGGTCAGGGTCAGGCCGTAGATCAGCAGGGCGCTCAGGACGACGATCGGGAAGGCCAGGCCGCCGATCCACACCAGCCGCTCGCCGCCCAGCCGCCGCCGCCAGCGGCGCGGCCCGAACAGCGCCAGCGCCAGCGCGACCAGCACGATCAGCAGCACCGCCGCGCCCATGGCGAACAGCACCCAGGCGAGAATCGTCAACGGCCCGGCGAAAGGTCCGGCGGGGTCGAGCGCGGGCGGCGGCCAGCCGCGCAGGCTGTCGGGCGTCCCGCTCATTCGAGGGTGTAGAGCCAGGCGGCGACGTCGCGCGCCTCGGCTTCCGTGATCGGCATCGCGGGCATCCCCGTCTCCGGCGCCATCGACGGCGCGTTCCTGACCCACTGCGCCAGCCGGTCCGGCTGGTTGGGGAAGCGGCCGGCGATCAGCGGGCTGCCGCCGAACCCCTCCAGCGACGGACCGGCCGCGCCGCTCGGCCATTCGACGCCTGGCGACCGGTGACAGGCGGCGCAGCCCACCCGCTCCGCCACCTCGAGGCCGCGCGCCGGATCGGCTCCCGCGATCTCCCGCGGCCCGCCGCCCTTGTCGGCGCAGGCCGTCGCCAGCAGCGCCAGAAGCACGGCCTGCCCCCTCACCTCCGCCTCGGTCCACACGCCGGCAATCGCTGCGCCCCTTTCCTGCTCGCAAGGCCTAACCCGTCGCCACGGCCACGGTTCCGGGGGAACCGCCAAGCTGGGGGCGTGTTCGATCCGCGTGCGCGCCCTGCTCTCCTCCGGTCTGCTCCTCGCCGCGGCGGCCTGCTCGCCCGTCGGCGACCGCCCCGACCAGGCCTTCACCGCCGACGGCCAGGTCATAGCCATGGGCGGCGGCGACGGCGGCGCCCGCAACGCCTGCTTCAGCTGCCACGGCCTCGACGGCATGGGCGACGGGGTCAGCGTCCCCCGCCTCGCCGGGCTCGACGCCGGCTACCTGCAGAAGCAGCTGGAGGACTACGCCAGCCGGGTGCGCGCGGACCCGGTCATGTACGAGGCGGCGCGCTGGCTGGACCACGACGACCGCCGCGCCGTCGCTGCCTGGTACGCCGCCCTGCCGGTCCCCGCGACGGCCGCGTCGCCTCCGGCCTCGCCGCCCCGCGTCTGGACCACCGCCTGCGCCGTCTGCCACGGCGCGCGCGGCGAAGGGATCGGCCCCGCCAATCCCGCCCTCTCCGGTCAGCCCGCCGCCTACACCCTGGACCAGCTGCGCCGCTGGAAGACCGGCGAGCGGCGCAACGACCCGCGCGGCGTCATGTCGGACGCCGTCGCCGGCCTGTCGGACGACCAGATGCGCGCCATAGCCGCCTGGCTCGAGATCGCACCCACTGCTCCGCCGCCATCCAGCGACGCTGCCAGCGCGTCCGCTTCCGCGGCAGCTGCGGCACGACCGGCAGCATCCCGTGGAACACGTCGTCCCGATCGATGAGGTGGTGCTTCAGCGCCGCCCCGACGTGGATCGGGATCATCAGGATCAGGGTCAGCACCAGACCCCAGTGCATCCACTCGGCCACCGCCTCGACGCGCCAGCGGGTCGCCAGGGTCAGGTCCTGCATCGGCATCAGCGGCCACGGAAAGAAGCCCAGCAAGCTGAGGTCCTCCTCCCGCGCCGTCGCCGAGATCATCGCCCAGCCGGTCAGGGGCAGGCCGAACAGGCAGACGTAGAACAGGTAATGCGTCACATGCGCGGCCAGACTCTCCCAGCCCGGCTTGTCGGCGTCGTTGATCGGTCCCGGGGCCATGGCCCGCCACGCCCCGCGCCCCAGGGCCAGCACCAGCATCAGCACCCCGATCGCATAGTGCAGGTCGTGCGCCGCCACCTTGTCGCCGCCCACCGGCAGCCGTCCCATCCACCAGCCCCAGAACAGCTGGAACAGCACCAGCGCCGCCATGGCCCAATGGAAGACGATGGCCACCGGCGAGTAGCGCCCCTCGTCGTGGTGGCCCGCCGCCCACTCGAGAACATAGCCGATCACCTTGCCGATCATGCGCTCCCCACCCGCGGGTCCGGACCGATCCACCGCCCCAGCGTCAGCAGCGCCGCCGCCAGATAGATCGCAGCGGCCGGCGCCCACATGATCAGGCCGGCGATCTGCTGGTCCTCCAGCGGCGACAGCCCCCAGGCCGCCGTGGTCAGCAGGTGCGGGGCGTACAGCGGCCGCCCGGCGAAGGTCAGCAGCGCCCCCAGCAGCCCCATGGCCACCATGGCCACCAGCAGGTGCGCCACCGCGGCCGGCGGCGACGCCCGCCGCACGCCCGCCCAGAACCATACCGCCGTGCCGAGCAGGCTGGTCTGCATCGACCAGTAGGCGACGTCGTGCGACAGCGCCCAGCCGTAGGCGGCCGGCGCGTGCCACAGCCAGAACACCACCGCCTGCCCCGCCGTGGCCAGCGCCAGCGGCCCCAGCCGCCGGGGAGGCAGCGCCCATGCCAGCAGCGGCGCGGCGACGGCGACCAGCAGCACGTGATGCACCGTCCGCGCCGCGAACAGGGCCGAGCTCAGCGCGCACAGCGGCGAGACGAAGCCCACCGCCAGCACCGCCACGGCGCCCAGCCCCAGCGCCCGCTCCCGGCCTCGCGTCCCCAACGCGAAGGCCAGGGCTGCCGCCGCCAGCGCCGCGATCAGCAGCGGATCGGGATTCCAGCGCCACTCCCCCGCCGCCGGCGCCGGTCCGCAATAGGGCAGCCACACGGTCGGGTTCATCGTTCGGGCAGCGCGTAGGCGATCACCCAGTCGCCCTTCGGCGTCTCCATGAAGTGATGCCCGCCGGCCATGATCACGAGATACTGCCGCCCGTCCTGCTCGTAGACCATCGGATTGGCCTGGCCGCCGGCCGGCAGCACGTCGGACCACACCGTCTCGCCCGTCTCCACGTCGATGGCGCGGATCAGGTCGTCGGTGGCGGCGGCGATGAAGATCAGCCCCCCGGCGGTGACCACTGCGCCGCCGTTGTTGGGCGTGCCGATGTCGACGGGCAGCATCGACGGGATCCCGAACGGCCCGTTCTTGCGCGCCGTGCCGAACGGCCGGTCCCACACCGTCCGGCCGGTGCGGATGTCGATGGCGCGGATGCCGCCATAGGGCGGCCGCTTGCACAGCAGGCCGGTGAATTTCATCCGCCAGCCGGCGTTGACGTCGATGGCGTAGGGCACGCCCCATTGCGGGTCGCCGGCGCCTTCCGCGCCCTCGGGCACGCCGCCGCGCGACTCCGGCGTCTTCTCCTTCAGCCGCGGATCGCCGCGCGGGAACCAGCCCTTCTCATTGGCCTCTTCGCGTGGCACCAGCCGGTTATAGTTGGGCATGTCGTTATAGTTGGCGATGATCCAGCCGCGCCGCGGGTCGACCGCCACCCCGCCCCAGTCCGAGCCGCCGTTGTAGCCGGGATACTGGATCCACCGGCGGTCGCTGGTCGGCGGCGTGTAGAAGCCGTCGTAGGCCGCCTGCCGGAAGCCGATGCGGCAGATCATCTGGTCGATCGGCGACATGCCCCACATGTCCCGCTCGGTGAGGTCGGCGTCGGGGCGCAGGGTGTGAAACAGCGAGTGCGGCTGGGTCGGCGTGCGCTGCTCCGGCTCCACCCCGCCGCGCGGCGCGGGGCGTTCCGCCACCGGCGTCAGCGGCCGGCCGGTGCGGCGGTCGAGGATATACAGGTCGCCCTGTTTGCTGGGCAGCACCAGCGCGGGGACCATCGCCCCGCCGGACGGATAGTCGATCAGCGTCGCCTGCGAACCGAGGTCATAGTCCCAGACGTCCTTGTGCACCGTCTGGAACGACCAGGCCGGCCGCCCGGTGGTCACGTCCAGCGCCACCAGGGAGGTGGCGTAGCGGTTCTCCGCCTCGGAGCGGTCCGAGCTGTAATAGTCGGCGGCCGAATTGCCCATCGGCAGGTAGACCAGCCCCAGCTGCTCGTCGCCGGTGGCCGTCGTCCACATGTTCGGGGTGCCGCGGGTGTAGCTGTCGCCGTCGGGCGGCCGCCCGGTCAGGTCCGGCCGCGCCATGTCCCAGGCCCAGCGCAGCTCCCCGGTGACGGCGTCGAAGCCCTGGATCACGCCCGAAGGGGCCTCGTTGTACTGGCCGTCCAGCACCTGGTGGCCGGTGACCACCACTCCGCGCACGATGGTCGGCGCCGAGGTGATCGACACCATGCCCGGAATGACCTCGCCCATGCCCACCTTGATGTCGACGGCGCCGTTGGTTCCGAAGTCGGCGCACGGCCGCCCGGTGCGGGCGTCGACGGCGATCAGCCGGCCGTCGAGCGTGCCCTCGATGATGCGCGCGGCGCACGGCGCGGCGGCGGTCGCTGCGGCCGCGTCGGCCGGCGG
>JAEYTA010000068.1 GCA_023434265.1 Pseudomonadota bacterium | reverse complement strand
GCCCCGCGCCGGCAACGGCCGCCCCTTCGGCGAGGCCGACATCCCGGCCTTCCTGCGCCGTCCGGCCCCCATCCGGGGCTGAGGCGCCGGCGCGCTTAACCCGGCGTTACGGAACAGTGATCTAGCGTTCGGGCAGAGACCGCCGCAGGGGCGGCGCCGGGGACGCCTGCATGACCGGAACGGTCGAAACCACCCTCCGGGGGCCGGAAGCCTACAGCCTGTCGCGTCGGGTGATCGACGAAATGGAACAGGCCGGGGTCTGGCCGACGCCGGTGAATTTCGAACTCTGGCTGCACTACCTCGGCGATCCCGAGGGCCCCCTCGGCCGCGAGATCGGCCGCATCCTCGCCGCCGCCGAACCCTTCACCGAGGCCACCGCCGAGATGCTGGCGGCCGAATACCTGCCCCGCGGCCGCCTGACCGAAGAGATCCGCGACGCCGGCCGGGTGCTCGACCGCGAACTGGCCAGCGTCTCGGACGCCATCTCCAGGGCCCATCGCAGCCAGGCCGCCTACGGCCAGACCCTGGACAAGGCTGCCACCCGCATCGGCGCCGCCGGCGACGGCGACGAGCTGAAGACCATCGTCACCGGCCTGACCAGCGCCACGCGCCGCATCCAGCGCGAGAACGAGACGCTGGAAAAGAAACTCGACGCCTCGACCCGCGAAGTCGCCCGCCTGCGCGAACATCTCGAACAGGTCCGGCGCGACGCCATGACCGACGCCCTGACCAATCTCGCCAACCGCAAGGCCTTCGACGAGAACCTGGCGGCGGCCTGCGAGGCGGCCGAGACCAACGGCGAGCCCCTGCTCCTGGCCGTGCTCGATATCGACCACTTCAAGCGGTTCAACGACACCTGGGGGCACCAGACCGGCGACCAGGTGCTGCGCTACGTCGCCAGCGTGCTGGGGCGGGTCGCCAAGGCGCCGCGCGTCGCCGCCCGTTATGGCGGCGAGGAGTTCGCCATGATCTTCCCCGGCGAGACGCCCGAGCAGGTCGAGACCGCGCTCGAGGCGGTGCGCAAGGAGATCGCCTCGCGCTCGCTGCGCCGTCGCTCGACCAACGACGAACTCGGCGCCGTGACCATCTCCGCCGGCTTCGCGTTCCGCGCCGCGGGCGAAAGCGGCGCCAACCTCCTCGATCGCGCCGACGCGGCCCTCTACGCCTCCAAGCGCGCCGGGCGGAACCGCGTCACCTCCGCCGAGGACCTGAGCCAGGCCGCCTGAGGCTTGGCCTCGCCGCAAATCGCGACATAGTCCGCCCATGCGCAGCGTCGCTTTCGCCATCGCCTACTGGTCGCTGTCGATCGCCTACACCCTGGCGGCGGTGATCGCCGCCCTGACGCCCGGACGGGGCGCGACCAGCTGGATCATCCGCCGCTACGTCCGCCGCATGGTCCAGGCGATGGGCGTGCTGGCGGGCATCCGAATCCAGTACTGCGGCGAGGATCGCCTGCCCGCCGGCGCCTTCATCCTCGCCGCCAAGCACCAGAGTTGGGGAGACGGCTTCTCGGTCTACGACCGCGTCGACAACCTCGCCTTCGTCACCGGCGACCATCTCGAGAAATTCCCGCTGATGGCCACGGTGCTGCGCAAGCTCGGCGCCATCGTCGTCAACAACTGCGGCGGCCGCGAAGCCCGCGACGCGCTCAAGTCCCGCGCCGCCGACGCCCACCGCGACGGCCGCCGCATCCTGATCTACCCCGAGGGCAATCTGGCGAAGGTGGGCGAGAAGTTCCGCTACCGCTCCGGCGTCTGGCACATGTACCGGGACTTCGACATGCCGGTGGTGCCCGTGGCCACCAACCTCGGCCTGTTCTGGCCCCAGGAGGCCTTCGAGAAGCGCCCGGGCACGGCGACGCTGGAGTTCCTCGACCCCATCCCCACCGGCCTGCCGAAGGACGAGTTCCTCGCGCGGCTGGAGGCCGCCATCGAGGGCAAGACGGCGGAACTGGTAGCGGAGGCGACGGGCCAGCCGGTGACCCCGGCCGTTCAGGTGCCGACGCCCGACGAGATGGCCCGCGCGGCGAGACAGGCGGCCGCTACGGCCTAGACTTCCCCTGTTTCCTGGCCTTGGCCGCGGATTTCCGGAGGGCGGCGTCGATCGACCTTCGAGCCCAGTCCGCAGCCTCTTCCGGGTCATCCAGCGCCGTTTCCGGCAGCGACCAGTAGGCCATCACCGCCGTGTCCCCACCCTTGGTCGGATAGGCGAACTGCCGCGATCCCGCCTGCTTCAGCAGCGGCGCGTTGACCTCGTCGGCCTTCAGCCAGATCACCCCGTCGTCCAGCAGGGCGAAGATCAGGCCGTTCGCATAGACGGCGGCGCCCCCGAACATTCGCTTGATCTCGAGCGGGCCCAGCGCCGCGAAATGCTCGCGCACCCATTCACCGAAGTCGGGATCGTAGGCCATGCGTCACTCCGCCGGAATCACCGCCCCCTCGTACTTCTGCGCGATGAAGTCCTTCACCGCCTGCCCGCGAAGCGCCGCGGCCAGCGCCGCGATGCGGGGGTCGTCGCGGTTATCGGGGCGGGCGACGAGGTAGTTCACATAGGGGCTGTCGCCGCCTTCCAGGGTCAGGGCGTCGCGGCGCGGGTTCAGACCGGCGTCCAGCGCGTAGTTGGTGTTGATCACCGCCATGTCGACCTGATCCAGCACGCGCGGCAGGGTCGCCGACTCCAGCTCCCGGAAGCGTAGGTTCTTCGGATTGGCGGCGATGTCGCGCAGGCTCTGCAGCGGGTTCGACGGGTCCTTCAGCCGGATCAGCCCCGCCTCCTGCAGCAGGATCAGCGCGCGGCCGATGGTGGAGGCGTCGTTGGGCACCGCCACGTCGGCTCCGACGGGCAGTTCGGCCAGCGAACGGAAGCGGCGCGAATAGGCCCCCAGTGGCTCGACGTGGACGCCCGCGACGGTGACCAGCTGGGTCCCGCGCGAGGCGTTGAACTCGTCCAGGTACGGCTTGGTCTGGAAATAGTTGGCGTCCAGCCGCCGCTCGGCCAGCTGCGTGTTGGGCTGGACGTAGTCGTTGAACACCTTGATCTCGATCTCCACCCCCTGCGCCGCCAGTGCGGGTTGGATGTGCTCGAGGATCTCCGCGTGCGGCACGGCGGTGGCCCCGACCCGCAGGGGGCCGTCCGGATCGGTCGCGTCCTCTCCGCCCCGCCCGCAGGCGGCGAGGCTCAGGGCGGCGGCGGCGAGGAGCAGGGAGCGGCGCAGCATGGGCGGTCTCGCGATCAGCGGTGGGAAACGGCGGCGACCAGCCGATCGCCGAGCATCTGGAGAGCCTGCACCAGGACGAGGAGGAGCAGAACGGTGACAACCATGACATCGGTCTGGAACCGCTGGTAGCCGAAACGGATGGCGAGATCGCCGAGCCCCCCGGCCCCGACCACCCCGGCCATGGCGGTGTAGCTGACCAGGGCGATGGCGGTGACCGTGGCTCCGGCGAGGATGCCCGGCAGGGCCTCGGGCAAGAGGGCGCGGGTGACGATCTGGACCGTGGTCCCGCCCATGGCCTGACCGGCTTCGACCACGCCCTTGTCGACCTCGCGCATGGCCGTCTCGACCAGCCGGGCGTAGAAGGGCGCGGCGCCGGCGACCAGCGGCGGGATGGCCCCGGCCACGCCCAGCGAGGTGCCGACCAGCAGCACCGTCACCGGCAGCATGACGATCAGCAGGATGATGAAGGGGATGGAGCGCAGCACATTGACCACGAAGGACAGCGCCGCGTTCAAAACCGGATTGGCGGCCAGCCGCCCCTTGCCCGACAGGTAGAGCAGCACGCCCAGCGGGACGCCGAACAGCACCGTCAGCGCCAGCGAGCCGCCCAGCATCAGCAGGGTGTCCAGCGTCGCCCGTCCGATTTCGCCGGCGTCGAGATTGTCGAACATCAGGCCGCCTCCACCCGCACGCCGCGCGCCGTCAGCTGCGTCACCGCCGCCTCGGCGTCGCCGCCGGTGAAAGCCACCGTCAACTGGCCGTAGGGTTCGCCGCGGATCCGGCTGATGCGACCCGACAGGATTGAATAGTCGACCCCGACGGAGCGGGCCACGCGGCTCAGTTCGGGCTCATAGGTGGCCGCGCCGCGGAAGGTCAGCTTCGCCAGCCTCGCCCCCGCCGGCACGACCGAGGCGTCGACCGCCTCCTCGCCCTCGGCCAGCATGGCGCGGGTGGTCTCGTGCCGCGGATGCAGGAAGACATCGGCCGTGGTGCCCTGCTCGACCACCCGGCCGTCCTTCATCACCGCCACCCGATCGCACACCCGGCGCACCACCTCCATCTGGTGGGTGATCAGCACGATGGTCAGGCCCAGCTCGCGGTTCAGCTGGTCGAGCAGGGTCAGGATGTCCTCGGTGGTCTCGGGGTCCAGGGCGCTGGTCGCCTCGTCGCAGAGCAGAACCTTGGGCTCCGTCGCCAGCGCCCGGGCGATGCCGACGCGCTGCTTCTGGCCACCCGACAGCTGGGCCGGATGCTTGCGGGCGTGCTCGGCCAGTCCGAGCTGCTCCAGCAGGTCCGCCACACGACGGTCCACCTCGGCCCCACCCCGCCCTTCCAGCCGCAGCGGGAAGGCGACGTTCTCGGCGATGGTCTTCGCGTTGAGCAGGTTGAAGTGCTGGAAGATCATGCCGATCCGGCGCCGCGCCGCGCGCAGGCCGGCGGGATCAAGGGCGGTGATCTCCTGCCCGTCGACGAACACCCGCCCGGCGTCGGGCCGCTCCAGCCGGTTGATGGTCCGCACCAGCGTCGACTTGCCGGCCCCCGAGCGCCCGACCACGCCGAACACCTCGCCGGCGGCGATCTCCAGGTCGACGGCGTCCAGCGCCGTGCGCTCGCCCGCCGCGCTGCGGAAGCGCTTCGTCACCCCCTCCAGCCGGATCATCAGTCGGCCTTCGCCGGCACGATGGTGACGCTCTCGCCGCAGCCGCAGGCGTCGGTCTCGTTCGGGTTCCGGAAGACGAATTTCGAGGCCAGCTTCGTCGTCTCGAAATCGATCTCGGTCCCGATCAGGAACAGGATGGCCTTCGGGTCGATGACCACCGTGGCGCCCTTGTCGGCGACCACCTCGTCGAAGGGCGCGATCTCGTCGGCGAAGGCGAAGGTGTACTCCTGCCCCGCGCAGCCGCCGTTCTTGACCCCCACGCGCAGCCCCTTGTGGCCGTGCGCCTCGCACAGCTCGCGCACGCGCGCGGCCGCAGCCTCGGTCAGGGTGACGACCTGGGGGCGGGGACGGCGGGGACGGACGCTGGTGGTAAGCTCGCTCATCGGGCCTCAGAACATGTTCAGCTGCAGCTTGGCCTCGTCGCTCATCTTCGACGGGTCCCACGGCGGGTCGAAGACCAGTTCGGCGCGCACCGAGCGCACGCCGTCGACCTTGCGGATGGCGTCCTCGACCCAACCCGGCATCTCGCCGGCCACGGGGCAGCCCGGGGCCGTCAGGGTCATCTCCACGGCGACGTCGCGGTCGTCGGACAGGTCGACCTTGTAGATCAGCCCCAGCTCGTAGATGTCGACCGGGATCTCCGGGTCGTAGACGGTCTTCAGCGCCTCGATGATGTCGTCGGTCAGGCGGTCGATCTCGCCCTGCTCCAGGGCGGCCTTCTGCGGCGCGTCCCAGGCCTCGGCGAAGGCGGCCTCGTCGGGCTTGCGGGCGGCTTCTGACGTCATGCGAAGAACTCACGGGCCTTGATCAGGGCGTCGGCGAAGGCGTCGGCGTCCTCTGTGGTGTTATATAGGGCGAAGGAGGCGCGGGCGCTCGACGTCAGGCCGAACCTTTTGGCCAGCGGCTCGGCGCAGTGCAGGCCGGCGCGCACGGCGACGCCGTAGCGGTCCATCACCTGGGCGATGTCGTGGGCGTGCGCGCCGTCGACGGTGAAGGTCAGGATGGCTCCCTTCCCGTCCGCCTCGCCGATCACGCGCAGCCAGTTCACCCCCTCCAGCCGCTTGCGGGCGTGTTCGTACAGGGCGTGCTCGTGCGCCAGCACGGCCTCGCGGTCGAAGCCGTTCAGCCACTCGATGGCCGCGCCCAGACCGATGGCCTCCAGGATCGGCGGCGTCCCGGCCTCGAACCGGTGCGGCGGCTTCGCATACGTCACCCGCTCGCGCTCGACCGTCTCGATCATCTCGCCGCCGCCCTGGTAGGGCGGCAGGGCCTCCAGCGCCTTGGCCGTCCCGTACAGCGCCCCGATGCCGGTCGGGCCGTACAGCTTGTGGCCGGTGAAGACGTAGAAGTCGCAGCCGATGGCCTGCACATCCGGCCGGGCGTGCACCGCCCCCTGGCAGCCGTCGATCAGCACCTTCGCCCCGGCCGCGTGGGCCAGCCGGGTGATCTCGGCCACCGGATTGATGGTGCCCAGCACGTTCGACATGTGGGTCACCGCGACCATTCGCGTCTTCGGACCCAGCAGGTCCGCATAAGCCGCCATGTCCAGCGACCCGTCGTCCAGCACCGGAATCCACTTCAGCACCGCCCCGCGCCGCTCGCGCAGCAGATGCCACGGCACGATGTTGGAGTGGTGCTCCATCTCCGAGACGATGATCTCGTCGCCCGGCTGGATGCTCTGGCCGAAGCTGGAGGCCACCAGGTTGATCGCCTCGGTGCCGCCCTTGGTCCAGACGATGTTCGAGGCCGCCGGCGCGTTCAGCAGCCGCGCCACGCTCTCGCGCGCCGCCTCGAAGGCCTCGGTGGTCTCGTTGGCCAGCGTATGCAGCCCGCGGTGGACGTTGGCGTAGGAGCCCTCCATCGCCCGCGTCATCGCCCCGATCACCGCCCGCGGCTTCTGCGCCGAGGCGGCCGAGTCCAGATAGACCAGCGGCCGACCATTCACCTGCCGCGACAGGATCGGGAACTGCGCGCGCGCGGCGGACGCATCGAAGCGTTCTCCTCCCCCACCGGGGGAGGGGGACCGCGAAGCGGTGGAGGGGGTCTTCAAAGTCGCGCCGTCAGCCATGTCCGCACCGTTTCCCGCGCCCCCTCGTGTTCGATCCGGTCGACCACCTCCATCAGGAAGGCCGCGGTCAGCAGGGCGCGCGCCTCGTCCAGCGGCAGGCCGCGCTGCTGCATGTAGAACAGGGCGTTCTGGTCCAGATTGCCGACCGTATTGCCGTGCGCGCACTGCACCTCGTCGGCGTAGATGATCAGCTCCGGCTTGGCGTCGACCTCGCCGCGCTCCGACAGGATCAGGGCGTGGTGGCCCATGCGGGCGTCGGTGCCGTCGGCCCCGCGCTCGACGATGATCTTGCCCTGGAACACGCCGCGCGCCGTGTCCTTCACCACCCCCTTGGTCAGTTGCGAGGTCGTGCCGTCGCGGCCGAGATGGTCGACCACGCTGGTCAGGTCGGCGTGGCGGGCGCCCGCCAGCGCATAGGCCCCGTCCAGCCGCACGTCCGCCTCGTGGCCGGGGTGCGAGAC
>JAEYTA010000148.1 GCA_023434265.1 Pseudomonadota bacterium | reverse complement strand
GGTCTGCGACCTGATCTTCGACACCGCCGAGGTGACCGACGCGCCGATCACCAAGGAAGAGCTGCTCAAGGACGAAGACGAGGACTGATCGCCCCGTCGGGGACTATAGGGAGGCCGTCACCCCCGGTGGCGGCCTCTTTTGCTGCGTGCTAGCATGATGGGCGCATTGCAGCGCAAGGTTGTGGAGCGTCGCCATGGGTGTCCTGACTGCAGCCTTCGCCGCGGCGCTCGCCACGACGATCCAGACGGCGCCTCAAGCCGCGCCGCAGGAGGCGCCGACGGCCTTGGGTGACGTGGTCGTCGACGGACGTCCACTCGGGGAGCGGGTGCGTGAATTCGTCGACGAGGTGGCGGCCCCGCCGCAGCGGCGCGGCATCGCCCGCTGGTTCGATCCGGTCTGCTTCGGGGTGGTCAACCTCCGGGCCGAGCAGGGCCGGGCGCTGATCGATCATCTGTCCACCGTGGCCGAGGCCCAGGGCGTCGGGCTCGCCGAGCCCGGCTGCCGGCCGAACGTGGTGGTCATCTTCGCCGACAACGGCCGCGCCATGGCCGACGCCCTGGTGGAGGCCGAGCGGCCGCTGTTCCACCTCGGCGTCGGCGGGCTCGATCGCGGCAAGGCGGCCCTTGACGCGTTCCGCCAGTCGGACGCCCCGGTGCGCTGGTGGCACGTCAGCCTGCCGGTGATCGGCTCGACGGGGCAGCGCGCCATCCGCATGCCCGGCGATTTCGCCCCGATCTATGTGCCGGCCGAAGGTCTGGTGAACCGCGGGCGGCCGATCACCGACGTGCTCAACAAGGTGATCATCATCGTCGACGCCGGGAAGATCGCCGGGGTCGACGGCGCGCGGCTGGGCGACTACCTCGCCCTCGTCAGCCTCGCCCAGGTCGATCCCGAAGGGGACACCGCCGGCTACGACACCGTGCTCAACCTGTTCGACGCGCCGACCGGCGGCGGCCTGAGCGAGTGGGACCGCGGCTACCTGGAGGCGCTTTACGACTCCCGACCGGACCGGCTGGACGGTTCGCGGCATGCCCGCGCCGTCACCCGGCTTCTCGAGCGTTCCGAAGCCGAAGGCGAGCCGCGTCCGTGATCGCCGCCGCCCTCGCCGCGCTCGCGCTCGGCGCGCAGGATCCGGCCTCCGCGCAGCCGCAGGCGCCGATCCGGCTGGAGGACGTGGTCGTCGACGCGCGTCGGCTGGAGGAGGCGGCCGAGGACTATGTCGACCTGGTCGCCGCCCCGGCCCGGCGGCGCGGCCTGGCGCGGTGGCGCGAGGGGGTCTGCGTCGGGGTGGCCAACCTTGAGCCACAGCTGGCCCAGCAGCTGGCCGACCAGGTCTCCGACGTGGCGCGCGGGCTCGGCCTGCGGGCGCACGAGCCGCCCTGCCACCCCAGCGTGCTGATCGTCGCGACGGTCGACGGGGCCAGCTTCGCGCGCGATTTCGTGGCCCGCCGGCCGATCCTGTTCCGGGTCGGCGGAACCGGCATGGACCGCGGCGCGGCGGCTCTCGAGGCCTTCATGACCGACGACCGGCCGGTGCGCTGGTGGCACGTCAGCGTGCCGACCGACAGCGAGACCGGGCTGGCCGTGGTGCGCCTGCCCGGCCATATCACGGGCTCGGGCGCCGCCCCGGCCGGGCTGGAATACAGCACGGTGCAGGACTATGCGCCGGTGACCGCGGTCAATGCGCCGTCGCGGCTGAGCACCCAGTATATCGACGTGCTCAAGCGGGTGTTCGTCATTGTCGACGTCGACCGGCTGAACGGGGCGACGATGGAGCAGCTGGGGGCCTATGTCGCCATGGTGGCCATGGCCCAGGTCGACCCGGAGGCCGACACACGGTCGTTCGACACCATCCTGAACCTGTTCCACGACCCCGCCGCGGCGCCGACGGGCCTGAGCGGCTGGGACGAAGCCTATCTGGAGGGGCTGTACGACACCGGCTCGGAGTCGCATCGCATCAACCAGCGCAGCCAGGTGCAGGCGGTGGCGGACGCCATCGCTGCGGCTTACCGGGACCTGCCGGAGGAGACGGAGCCGACGCCGGGCCCCTGATGCGGTCCGCCGTTGACGACCGGGGCCGCGCTCGTCACGGTCGCCGCCCTCCCGGAGTCTCCCCGCACATGTCGCTTTCCGCCTTCGCCGCCCTCTCGCTTCTGCTCGCCCCGATGCAGGAGCCGCCGCAGACGCCGCCTGCAGCCGATCCGGCCGAGGCCCCGACCCAGCTGGGGGAGGTGACCGTGGAGGGACGGCGGCTGGCCGAGGCGGCCAGCGCCTTCGTCGGGGCCATCGCCGCCCCGGCCGACCGCCGGGGCCTGGCGCGCTGGAACGGCCGCGTCTGTGTCGGCGTGGCCAATCTGCGCGGCGAGGCGGCGCAGTATGTCATCGACCGGGTGTCGACCGTGGCCGAGGACCTCGGCCTGGCGCCGGCGGGGCCCGGCTGCGAGCCCAATGTGCTGGTGGTCTTCGCCGCGGACGGACAGGCGCTGGCCGCCGCGCTGGTCGATCACAACCGGCGCGCCTTCCACCTCGGCGTCTCGGGGCTGGACCGCGGCGGCGGCGCGCTGGAACGGTTCGCCACCAGCGAAAGGCCGGTGCGCTGGTGGCAGGTCAGCCTGCCGGTCGACCGCGACAGCCGCCGCCGGGCCGTGCGCCTGCCCGGCGATCTCGCCCCGCCGGTGATCACCGCCCGCGGGGTGTCGCGGCTGAACAGCCAGATCGTCGACGAACTGAACAAGGCCATCGTCATTGTCGACATCGACGCCGCGGCGCGGGTGGATATCGTCCAGCTGGCCGACTACCTGGCCATGGTGACGCTGGCCCAGATCGATCCGGAGGCGGACACCGCCGGCTTCGACACGGTGCTCAACGCCTTCGACGACCCGGCCGGGACGGGAGGGCTGACGCCCTGGGACCTGTCCTATCTGGAGGCTCTCTACGAATCCGAGCGCACGCGACAGAACCCGCGGACCATCGCCGGTGAGGTCGCCGACGGCCTGGCGCGGTCGCGGCGCGCCGACCAGGAGGGCGAATGAGCTCGCGCCTTGCGCCGAGCGCGCGGCGACGCGATATCCTGTCCCCAAGGCGCGCGGCCGGTGAGTCGCGCCCAGACACCCGCGACTGGGGCATCCCGAGAAGGCACGAATGCGCGATCCGATCGAACTGATGAACATGAACCTCGTCCCCATGGTGGTGGAGCAATCCAGCCGGGGCGAGCGGGCCTTCGACATCTTCTCGCGCCTGCTGCGCGAGCGGATCATCTTCCTGACCGGGCCCTTCGAGGACGGCATGGCGTCGCTGATCTGCGCCCAGCTGCTGTTCCTTGAGTCGGAGAACCCGAAGAAGGAAATCTCCATGTACATCAACAGCCCGGGCGGACAGGTACACTCGGCGCTGGCGATCTACGACACCATGCAATACATCCGCTCGCCGGTCTCGACCGTGGTCATGGGCATGGCCGCCTCCGCCGGCTCGCTGATCCTGACCGCCGGCGCCGCGGGCCAGCGCGTGGCCCTGCCCAACGCCCGGATCATGGTGCACCAGCCCTCGGGCGGCTTCCGCGGCCAGGCCTCGGACATCGAGCGCCACGCCGAGGACATCCGCTACACCAAGCGGCGGCTGAACGAGATCTACGTCAAGCACACCGGCCGGACCTACGAGGAGGTCGAGTCGACCCTGGACCGCGACCACTTCATGAACGCGGAAGAGGCCAAGGCCTGGGGCATCGTCGACCACGTCTACGACCGCCGCGAGCAGGCGGACTCGGACGGGGTGAAGACGGTCTGATCCCGACCCGATCCGGGCGATGATCCACGGAAGGGCGCACCCGGGGTGCGCCCTTTCTTCTTGTGGTATCAGGCCGCCATGCAGACGCGGGACACCAGCGGGACCATCGAGGTCGACGGCGACATCTATCACTGGGAGCTTCGGCGCCAGCCGCGGCCGGTCGCGGGCGGCCGGTGGGAGGGCATCGCCGTGACGCTCAGGCTGCAGGACTTCAAGCGCGAAGCCGTGGTGCAGTTTCCGCCGCCGCTGCGCCCGAACGGGCGTCCGGACGTGGAGAAGCAGTTCGTGAATCTCGACCACGTGCGCAACGCCGTGAAGGCGGTGATCGAGGCGGGCTGGAACCCGACCTCGCGCGGCAAGCCCGTGGCCTTCGATGTCGACGCCGAAGGGCGCTGAGGGTCAGGGCCGTCCGGTGAACACCCGGAAGCCCGGCGCGTCGGCGATGGCCAGCATCTCCGTGTCTCCCGAGGTGTCGCCGTAGGCCGCCGCCAGACGGACGTCGTCGCCGTAGACGGCGCGCAGGCGGCGGACCTTCTCCTCGCCGCGGCAGTTGGGGCTGGCGAAGGCGCCGGTGACGCGGTCGTCGGCGTCGAACACCAGCGGGGTGCCGAGCAGGGCCTCGGCGCCGAGGCGATGGGCGAAGGGGGCGACGGTGGTCTCGGGGCTGGCGGTCACGATCACGCGATGCGCGCCCCTCTGGCCCCAGTCGTTCCACACCTTGAGGGCGTCAGGCCGCATGAAGCGGTCCCAGACGCGGTCGGCGAAGCGCTCGGCCTCGGCCTCCAGTTCGGCGCGGGGGACGCCCCTCAGGAACTCGCGCACCGAGGCGGCCTTGATGCGTCCCCGGTCGCGGTCGCGGGCGTAGGTCGCCACCGCCGGGGCCAGCTTCACCAGGCCCAGGGCCCAGCCGCCGCGACCGGCGCGCCAGCGCAGGAATTCGGTGAAACTGTCGCGGATGGTCAGGGTGCCGTCGAAATCGAACGCCACGATGGCCCGATCCTTGCGAGGGGACTGGCCGAAGGGGGGAGGGCTTCCCATGTCAGACATTCGCCGCGATCCCCATCAACAGTGAACCGTCCAAATCCGACTCCGGCCACGCTTTCGCGGGGTTGTGGCGGCGGCGGGGATGGGTGATTGTCAATTTTTGAAGACCTTTGCGCCCATTGTGCGGGAATCAAACGCGGAGGATGCGCGTTCGGCTCATATCGGACCGAACGTCGGGAGTGAGAAGGGTCTATGACCAAGGCAGCCGGCACCGACGCGAAAAGCACGCTCTACTGCTCGTTCTGCGGGAAGAGCCAGCACGAGGTGCGCAAGCTCATCGCCGGGCCGACCGTGTTCATCTGCGATGAATGCGTCGAGCTGTGCATGGACATCATCCGCGAGGAGCACAAGATCAGCTTCTCCAAGGCCAAGGACGGGGTGCCTTCGCCCAAGGAGATCCGCGAGGTCCTCGACGACTATGTGATCGGCCAGGCGCACGCCAAGAAGGTGCTGAGCGTCGCGGTCCACAACCACTACAAGCGGCTGAACCACGCGACCAAGAACAACGATGTCGAGCTGGCCAAGTCGAACATCATGCTGATCGGGCCGACCGGCTCGGGCAAGACGCTGCTGGCCCAGACGCTGGCGCGCATCATCGACGTGCCCTTCACCATGGCCGACGCCACCACCCTGACCGAGGCCGGTTATGTGGGCGAGGATGTCGAGAACATCATCCTCAAGCTGCTGCAGTCGTCCGACTACAACGTCGAGCGGGCCCAGCGCGGCATTGTCTACATCGACGAGATCGACAAGATCAGCCGCAAGTCGGACAACCCCTCGATCACCCGCGACGTGTCGGGCGAGGGGGTGCAGCAGGCCTTGCTGAAGATCATGGAAGGCACCGTCGCCTCGGTGCCCCCGCAGGGCGGCCGCAAGCATCCGCAGCAGGAGTTCCTGCAGGTCGACACGGCCAACATCCTGTTCATCGTCGGCGGCGCCTTCGCCGGGCTGGAGAAGGTCATCGCCGCGCGCGGCGACGGCGTCTCGATCGGCTTCGGGGCCAAGGTCAAGGAAGTCGACGAACGCCGCACCGGCGACATCCTCAAGGAGGTCGAGCCGGACGACCTGATGCGCTTCGGCCTGATCCCGGAGTTCATCGGCCGCCTGCCCGTGCTGGCGACGCTGGAGGACCTCGACGAGGAAGCCCTGGTCAAGATCCTGACCGAGCCCAAGAACGCCCTGGTGAAGCAGTACAAGCGGCTGTTCGAGATGGAGAACGTCGAGCTGACGTTCACCGACGACGCCCTGTCGGCGGTGGCCCGCAAGGCCATCACCCGCAAGACCGGGGCCCGCGGCCTGCGCTCGATCCTGGAAGGCATCCTGCTCGAGACCATGTTCGAGCTGCCGACCTTCGAGGGCGTCGAGGAGGTGGTGGTCAACGCCGAGGTCATCGAGGGCAAGGCCCAGCCGCTGCTCATCTACGCCGAGACCAAGGGCAAGAAGGCCGCGCCCGACAGCGCCGCCTGATCGATCCCGCGGGCAGAATATGAAGAAGGGCGGTCCGGAGACGGATCGCCCTTTTTCATGCAACCTCCGGCGTGGCGACCGGGCCACAGGGCCGCGCGGCGCCGGACGCCCCGCGGGCGGGAGAAACGGGCCGGATTGCGCGGCTCGTCGCGGCCCCTGGACACGATCCGTGCAGCTTGACCGCTCCAGATCGGTCCCCAGCCGCGCGCACCCGTTACGCTTGAACCCCGCAACCGGGGGACCACATACTCGTTGAAATGCCGTCGAACGACGGGCCGAGTCGAACCGGCGGGGCATCTCGCCCCGGCGGCCGGCGCGGCGGGTCCACGATCCACAAGGGCCCCGGAGTACGCATCATGTCCGAGACCCGAACCCTTCCCGTCCTGCCGCTGAGAGACATCGTCGTCTTTCCGCACATGGTCGTGCCCCTGTTCGTGGGGCGCGAGAAATCGGTGCGCGCGCTGGACGAGATCATGAAGGGCGAGAAGCAGATCCTGCTCGCCACCCAGAAGAACAGCGTCGACGACGATCCGGCCGCCGACGCCATCTATCCGATCGGCGTGCTGGCCAACGTCCTGCAACTGCTCAAGCTGCCCGACGGCACCGTCAAGGTGCTGGTCGAGGGCAAGGGTCGCGCCCGCCTGCTGCGCTTCACCGACCGCACCGACTACTTCGAGGCCGAGGCCGAGGAGATCGCCGACGAACAGGGCGAGCCGTCGCAGTCGGAAGCCCTGCTGCGCGCGGTGATCGAGCAGTTCGAGAACTATGTGAAGCTGAACAAGAAGGTGCCGCCCGAGGCGCTCAGCTCCATCCCCCAGATCACCGACCCGTCGCGCCTGGCCGACTCGGTCGCCGCCCACCTGTCGGTGAAGATCGGCGACAAGCAGGCCCTGCTGGAGACCGTCGCCGTGCCGCAGCGGCTGGAGAAGGTCTACGGCCTGATGGAGGGCGAGATCTCGGTCCTGCAGGTCGAGAAGAAGATCCGCTCGCGCGTGAAGCGCCAGATGGAGAAGACCCAGCGCGAGTACTATCTGAACGAGCAGATGAAGGCGATCCAGCGCGAGCTGGGCGAGACCGACGACCAGCGCGACGAGATCCTCGAGCTGGAAAAGCGCATCCGCAAGACGCGCCTCAGCAAGGAGGCGCGGGCCAAGGCCGAGGCCGAGGTCAAGAAGCTGCGCAACATGAGCCCGATGTCGGCGGAATCGACGGTGGTGCGGAACTACCTCGACTGGCTGCTGTCGATCCCGTGGGGCAAGGCCAAGCAGAAGCCGATCGATCTGCAGAAGGCCGAGGACATCCTCGAGGAGGACCACTACGGCCTCGAGAAGGTGAAGGAGCGGATCGTCGAGTACCTGGCGGTCCAGGCCCGCACCGGCTCGCTGAAGGGCCCGATCCTGTGCCTTGTCGGCCCGCCGGGCGTGGGCAAGACCTCGCTCGCCAAGTCGATCGCCAAGGCGACCGGCCGCGAGTACGTGCGCATGTCGCTGGGCGGGGTGCGCGACGAGGCCGAGATCCGCGGCCACCGCCGGACCTACATCGGCTCGATGCCGGGCAAGATCATCCAGTCGATGAAGAAGGCCAAGACGACCAACGCCTTCGTGCTGCTGGACGAGATCGACAAGCTGGGCGCCGACTGGCGCGGCGACCCGTCCTCGGCCCTGCTCGAGGTGCTGGACCCGGCCCAGAACTCGACCTTCGGCGACCACTATCTGGAGGTCGACTACGACCTGTCGCAGGTCATGTTCGTGACCACGGCCAACAGCCTGAACATGCCGCAGCCGCTGATGGACCGGATGGAGATCATCCGGGTGTCCGGCTACACCGAGGACGAGAAGGTCGAGATCGCCAAGCGGCACGTGTTGCCCAAGCAACTTGAGGACCACGGTCTGAAGGCCGGCGAGCTGGTGGTGCCCGAGGAGAGCATCCGCGAGCTGATCCGCTACTACACCCGCGAGGCCGGGGTCCGTTCGCTGGAGCGCGCCCTGGGCGGCATCGCCCGCAAGGCGGTGCGCGAGATGGCGCGGACCAAGGTGGTGTCCATTACCGTCGACAGTGAGAAGCTGGCCGAATACGCCGGCGTCCGGAAGTACCGCTACGGCGAGACGGACGAGGAGGATCAGGTCGGCATCGTCACCGGCCTGGCCTGGACCGAGTTCGGCGGCGACATCCTGACCATCGAGGCGATCAGGATGCCGGGCCGCGGCCGCATGACCGTGACCGGCAACCTGAAGGAGGTGATGAAGGAGTCGATCTCCGCCGCCGCTTCTTACGTGCGGGCGCGCTCGCTGGCCTTCGGGGTCAAGCCGCCGGTGTTCGAGAAGACCGACATCCACGTGCACGTGCCGGACGGCGCGACGCCCAAGGACGGTCCCTCGGCGGGCGTGGCCATGACCGTGGCGATGGTCTCCGTGCTGACCGGCATTCCGATCCGCAAGGACATCGCCATGACCGGCGAGATCACCCTGCGCGGCCGGGTCACCGCCATCGGCGGCCTGAAGGAGAAGCTGCTCGCGGCGCTCCGCTCGGGTGTGAAGACGGTGCTGATCCCGGAGGAGAACGAGAAGGACCTCGCCGACGTGCCCGACAATGTGAAGGGCGCGCTGGAGATCGTTCCGATCAAGACCGCCGACGAGGCGCTGAAGTGGGCCCTGACCGGCGAACTGACGCCGGTGGAATGGGACGAGGAAGCCGAACCGCTCCCCGCCGCCCCGCCGATCCAGGACCCCGGCACGGTGCCGGCGACGCACTGATCCTGCGCCAACGAAAACGCCGCTCCGACAAGCCGGGGCGGCGTTTTTTGTTTCCTTCTCCTCGCGGGGGAGAAGGTGGGCGGCGGAGCCGCTCGGATGAGGGGGCTCGCAAGATCAGACCGGATGGCGAGGGGGTCTGGAAGCCGACATCCCCCTCATCCGTCTCGCTCCGCGAGCTACCTTCTCCCCCGGAAGGGAGAAGGAAATCAGAGCGAATCCACCATCACCAGCTCGGCGTCGGCCTTGGCCATGATCGTCACCGTCGCCTCGTCGATGATGGCGGCGCCGTCGCGGGCGTTCAGGGTGACGCCGTTGACCTCGACCTCGCCGACGGCGGGGACGAGATAGGCGCGGCGACCCGGGGCCAGCTCCCAGGTCAGGCTCTCGCCGGCCTTCAGCGTGGCGCCCAGCACCTTCGCGTCGGCGTTGATGGCCAGCGCCTCGTCGGCCGGATCGCCCGAGGCCATGACCGTGAAGCGGCCCGAACGGTCGCTCTTCGGGAACTCGCGCTGGCCCCAGGAGGGCTCCGCGCCCGGCCGGTCGGTCTCGATCCAGATCTGGAACAGGGTGGTGGTCTCGTCCTCGAGGTTGAACTCGGAGTGGCGCACGCCCGTGCCGGCGCTCATCACCTGCACGTCGCCGGCTCCGGTGCGACCCTTGTTGCCCATCGAGTCCTCGTGGGTGATCGCCCCGGTGCGGACGTAGGTAATGATCTCCATGTCGGCGTGCGGGTGGGGCGGGAAGCCCGACTTCGCGGCGATCTCGTCGTCGTTCCACACGCGCAGCCGGCCCCAGCCCATGCGCGACGGGTCGTAATAGTTGGCGAACGAGAAGTGGTGGCGGGCCTTCAGCCAGCCGTGGTCGGCGCCTCCGAGGCTGCCGAAGCGGCGAACGTCGATCATGTCGTGTCTCCCGAATGGGGCGCGCAGCATAGGTCGCGCCGTTTGGGAGCCATATAGGTAACAGTGTCGGTGGCGGAAAGGGGTCAGCCGGGAAGGCAGGGATGCGGCACGAGGGCGACAGTCTCGGTCATGCCCCAGAGCGTGCGGCGTTCCGTCAGTCGTATCCGGTCGCCGACGCGACAGCTATGCCTGCGGGGAAGATGGAGACGGATCGTCCGGCCATCAGCGACGGCGACGAAGGCGACCCCGTTGATCAGCTCCAGGGAGGTGATGCGGCCCTCTGACGCCTGGACGGGGCCGCGGGGCAAGAACAGCACGGCCACGATCCCCAGCGCGATGAGGGCGCCGGCGACCATCCACCGGACCCCGCGGGCGATCGACTCCCTGGCGGGAACGGACGTCACCTCAACCCACCTGCGCCCGGTGCCGCAGCATGGCGTCGGCCAGCACGCACGCCGCCATCGCCTCGACCACCGGGACGCCGCGCAGGGCGACGCAGGGGTCGTGACGGCCTTTGGTGCGCAGGTCGGTCTCCTCGCCGTCGCGGGTGATGGTGCGGCGGGGCGTCAGGATGGAGGAGGTCGGCTTGAAGGCGACGCGGGCGGTGACCGGCTGGCCCGTGGAGATGCCGCCCAGCACGCCGCCGGCGTGGTTGGACAGGAAGACGGGCTGCCCGTCCTCGCCCAACCGCATCTCGTCGGCGTTGGCCTCGCCGGACAGTTCGGCGGCGGCGAAGCCGGCCCCGATTTCCACCCCCTTCACCGCATTGATCGACATCAGGGCGCCGGCCAGTTCGGCGTCCAGCTTCCCGTAGATCGGCGCGCCCCAGCCGACGGGGACGCCGGTCGCCTCCAGCGCGACAACGGCGCCGATAGACGAGCCGGCCTTGCGCACTTCATCAAGGTAGGTCTCCCACGCCGGCACGACGTCGGCTGAGGCGGCGAACAGGGGGTTGTCGTAGACGGCGTCGAAGTCGACCGCCCCCGGTGCGAGCCGGTGTGGGCCCAGCTGGACCACGCCGGCGCGGATGCGCACGGCCTCGCCCAGCACCTTCCTCGCCACCGCGCCCGCCGCCACCCGCATGGCGGTCTCCCTCGCCGAGCTGCGTCCGCCGCCGCGCGGGTCTCGCACCCCGTACTTGGCCTGGTAGGTGTAGTCGGCGTGGCCGGGGCGGAAGGCGCGGGCGATGTCGCCATAGTCCTTCGATCGGGCGTCCTCGTTGTCGATCAGGATCGAGATCGGCGTGCCGGTGGTCACCGGGCCGGCGCCGTCGTCGTAGGTCCCCGACAGGATGCGCGCCGTGTCGCTCTCCTTGCGCTGGGTGACGAAGCGGCTGCCGCCGGGCTTGCGCCGGTCCAGCCACGGCTGCAGGTCGGCCTCGGTCAGCGGGATGCCGGGCGGGCAGCCGTCGATGAGGCAGCCGATCGCCGGCCCGTGGCTCTCGCCCCAGGTGGTCACGCGGAAGAGGTGGCCGAAGGTGTTGTGGGACATGTCAGTGATGTAGCCGCGCCGCGCGGCCGTAGCGAGCCGCGGCCGCGTTGAGCCGGCGGTCTCGGGTCGAGAGGTCCACATCTTCCCGTAACAGGACCGCGGCCAGCAGGTGCATGTCGACCCAGCTCAGACCCGCCCCGTAGTGGCCGCCTGTCTCGATGAGGCTCAACACTTCGCCATCGCTCGCGGAGCCGACGCGATGCAGGGCATTGAGCTCTGTCAGCGTGCGTTCTCGGTGCGGCAGGTTGCCCATCGCCAGCTCACCGATGACGAAGGGATGCATCCGAACGCGCTTCGCCTTCAGGCAATGTTCGAGAAGGCCGTCGCCACTGCGGAAATGCTCGGCCCAGACCGAGGAATCCACGAGGATCGACCTCATTCGTCCTCGGCGACGAAGTAGCGCTTGCGGGGCGCGGCCTCGAAATCCGGCATGGAGCCGCCCATGGCGGCTAGCCGTCGCGCAGCCTCTCCGGCCACGTAGTCGCGCAGGGCGAAACGGATAATCGCCGACGGCTCGGTCAGCCCGCTGTATTCGCTGGCGGCGGCCATCAGATCGTCGTCGATGGTGACTGTGGTCCGCATCCGGGCCTCCCGCCTGAAGCGCATCAATGATGCGCTTCCTGATGCGCTGCGGCAAGCTCAGGCCGCCAGCCGGTCCGGCGTCCAGACGCGGGTGAAGCGGACCAGCAGGTCCTCGGCGGAGGAGGGGGCGTCGGCGGAGGGCTCGAGGGTCACGAACAGATGCCCCTGCGGGCGCGAGCCGCGGGCGGGAAGGCCGAGACCCTTAAGGCGGACGCGGAGGGTTTGCTGGCGCGGCGTCAGCCAGGCCGAGCGGGGGCCGGCCCAGGTCTCGATCTCGACCCGGCCGCCGTCCTCGATCAACCGGGGCGGGGTCGGCCAGGTCATGTACAGGTCGTCGCCCAGCACCCTCAGCCCGTCGGCGGCGCGGATCAGCACGGGCAGGTGCAGGTCGGCCCCGTCAGCGGCCCCGCGGCGCAGGCGCAGGTGCTCGCCGGAGCGCACGCCGCCGGGCACGCGCACGCGCAGGCTGCGCCCGCCGACCTCGACGCGGATACGGGCGCCGCGCAGGGCGTCCAGCGGGGTGATGGAG
>JAEYTA010000106.1 GCA_023434265.1 Pseudomonadota bacterium | reverse complement strand
CGCTTCCACCACCCGGACGGCGGCGGTCACGGCCGCCTCGGCCGCCGCCGGATCGCCCGCCGCGTATCGTTCGTTGGCGAGGGCGACCAGCGCCTGGGCAGCGGCCGTGGGGTCCGATTCCCGCTTGAGAATGTCGGCGACCGCATCGATCGGCGTCGGCGCCGAGATGCGGATATCCGCGGGCGGCGGCGGCGGCGGGGGAGGGGGAGGAGGCGCCGGCGCCGTCGGCGGCTCCTGCGGCGCGGTCTGCGCCATGGCGCACGAGGCCAGCATCGCCGCCGCCAGCCAGATCGCCGCGCCTTTCAGAACCCGATCCACGTCCGCCTCCCGTCCGCGTCGCCCATGGCGCCCTATTGTCTCGTGATTGGCAAGGTGAACCGCGCATGAACGGTCGCCTCCCGGCGCGTTCAGGGCTCCGCTTGTAAAGACTCGTCAGGATCCGCGCGCTCGCGGGACAAGGAAAGGACCGGACCATGAAGACGCTTTCGAAGACCGCCATCGCCGCTCCGGCCGTCGTCGGCGCCATGGCGCTCGGTCTGCTCGTGACGACGCCGGCGGCGGCCCAGAGCCGTTACGACCGCGACCGGAACGACGATCGCACCGAGAACGCTCTGATCGGGGCGGCGGTGGGCGCCATCGCCGGTGCGATGATCGGCAACGGCGACGGGACCTACATCGCCGGCGGGGCGCTCGCGGGCGCGGCGCTGGGCGCCTCGTCCGGCGGCGGCGACGACTGCAACTACTACCGCGGCGGCCGCTGTTACCGGAACCAGGGGCACTGGGAACGCGAGCACGGCATCGACCGCCGCGACGGCTACAACCGCCGGGAAATGCGCCGCTATGACCGTTATGAGCGCCGCGACCAGCGCCGCGACTGGCGCTACGACCGTCGCTGGTGACGGAACACCTCTTCGCCCGACCGCGTGAGTCTGGTCGGGCGTGTGGGCGGGAGGCGGGCGTCGGAAGCGACGCCCGCCTTTTTCGTCTCTCTCGGCCCCGGCCGGATCGGCGGCGCGCCAGGCTGGTCGAGCGCTCCCACCAGCCAGTGACGGAGAGGCTGGCTTCGCGGGAGGCGGACGTCCGACAGGATCGACCCGGGAAGCGGTCGAGCTATACCGGCTCCGCGGCCGCCTTCAGCGCCCGCCGCGCCGCCCTCCGTCGGCCCAGCGCGGCCGCCGCGAACACCCCGGCGCCGCCCCAGATGAAGGCGAAGGAGGCGATGCGTAGGGCGGTGAGGGGTTCGCCGGCGGCGACCCCGACCATGAACTGCAGGGTCGGGGCGAGGAACTGGATGAAGCCGATGGTCGACAGCGGCAGGCGCCGCGCGGACCAGGCGAACAGGGCCAGCGGCAGGACGGTGGCGGGGCCGTTGGCCAGCGCCCAGAGGGTGTTGGTCGGGCTGTCGAAGGCGGCGCCGGCGCCGGTGGACTGCAGCCAGATGACCCAAGCGAGGCCGAGCGGGGCCAGCAGCAGGCATTCGACGAACAGGCCGGCCTGGGCGTCGACCGGGACGCGCTTGCGGATCACGCCATAGGTGGCGAACGACAGGGCCAGCACGATCGAGATCCACGGCGGCCGACCGAGGGCGGCGGTCTGGAAGGCGACGCCGACCGCGGCGAGGCCGATAGCGACCCAGCCCCAGCGATCGATCCGCTCCCGGAACAGCCACAGGCCGACGACCATGTTGAGCAGTGGGTTGATATAGTAGCCGAGGCTGGCCTCGAGCGTCGCCCCGTGGGTGGTGGCCCAGACGTAGATGCCCCAGTTGAGACCGATCAGGGCGGTGGAGAAGGCCAGCCAGGCGAGGGTGCGCGGGTTGCGGAACACCGCCGCGACCTGGCCGCCCTGCTTCGCCAGCCAGACCAGCAGCGCCGCCACTGCCACGGCCCAGACGCAGCGGTGGGCGAGGATCTCGAGCGAGTCGAAGCCGACCTGCGCCTGCCCCATGAACAGCAGGGGCATGAGGCCCCACAGTGCATAGCAGGCGAAGGCGGACAGCAGGGCGGCGCGGCTCGCCTCGGAGCCGGAAGGGGCGGTCATGATCTACTCCTGCCGTGGGGAGCCGGCGGGATGGAGGGGCGTCAGACGGTGATCGAGCGGTAGCCGCTCTTCGGCTGGATGGTCCCGGACTCGTCGAGCAGCTGCGCGATCTGAACGGCGTTGAGGGCCGCGCCCTTGCGCAGGTTGTCGGAGACGACCCAGAAGCTGAGGCCGTTCTCGACGGTCGGGTCCTTGCGGATGCGAGAGACGTGGACGGCGAACTCGCCGGCGGCGTCGACCGGGGTGACGTAGCCGTCGGCCTCCTGCTTGTCGACGACCAGCACGCCCGGCGCGTCGCGCAGGATGGCGCGGGCCTCGTCCGGGGAGATCGGGCGGTCGAACTCGACCGTGACCGCCTCGGAGTGGCCGACGAAGACGGGGACGCGGACGCAGGTGACCGTCAGCCGGATCGACGGGTCGAGCATCTTGTGGGTCTCGTCCCACATCTTGGCTTCCTCGTCGGTGTAGCCGTCGTCGCGGAAGGACCCGATCATCGGGATGACGTTGAAGGCGATCTGCTTGGGGAAGAACTTGGGCGAGGCGTCGCCGAGGCCGTAGATGGCCTTGGTCTGGTTCCACAGCTCGTCCATGCCCTCCTTCCCGGCGCCGGAGACCGACTGGTAGGTCGAGACCACGGCGCGGGTGATCTTCGCGGCGTCGTGCAGCGGCTTGAGCGCCACCACCAGCTGGGCGGTCGAGCAGTTGGGGTTGGCGACGATGTTCTTCTTCTTCGCCAGCTTGACGGCGTCGGGGTTCACCTCGGGCACGATCAGCGGCACCTCGGGGTCCATGCGGAAGGCCGAGGAGTTGTCGATGACCATGGCCCCGGCCTTGCCGATCTTTTCGGACCAGGCGCGCGAGACGTCGCCGCCGGCGGACATCAGCACGATGTCGACGCCGGAGAAGTCGAAGGTTTCGAGGTCCTCGCACTTCACGGTGCGGTCGCCGAAGGCCAGTTCGACGCCCTTGGACTTGCGCGAGGCGAGGGCGTGCAGCTTCGAGACGGGAAACTGCAGTTCGTCCAGGATGTTGAGCATCTCCTGGCCGACATTGCCGGTGGCGCCCACGACGGCGACGACGTAGCTCATGACATTTCCTCGTTGCCCTGACGCTCGCCGCGCGGCGGCTCGCTGCTTGAGGGCGGGTGGTCCTTCGGGCGCGCTGCCGTTCGACTCGGGGAGCCTCGCTGCGTAAGCGCGGAGTGTGTGTGGATGCTGGAGGCGTGCATGTAGGCCTTCGCGGGCGCGAAGCAATCGCTTTTCAGGACAGGCGGCGGCGGCTAAGGCCGAGAACGATGCCCTCCCGCATACGCGCAGCTTATGAAGAGCGGCTGGCCGACGGCCGGCTGACGCCCGATCCGACGCAGCGGCCGGTGGTCGACGCCCTGGCGCGGGTGGAGCGCGACTTGGCCAAACGCGGCCTGTTCGGCCGCACGCCCGAGGTGCGCGGACTGTACCTGTGGGGGCCGCCGGGGCGGGGCAAGTCGCTGCTGATGGACCTGTTCTGCGCCTGCGCGCCGGAACCGCGGAAGACGCGGGCGCACTTCCACGTGTTCATGGCGCGGGTGCACGGGCTGATCCGGCAATGGCGCGAGGGCGACGCGGCCGCGCGCAGGCGCGTGTTCGGGCAGGCGAAGGGGGACGACCCCATCCGGCCGACGGCGGAGCTGATCGCCGCGGAGTCGCGGCTGCTGTGCTTCGACGAACTGCAGGTCACCGATATCGGCGACGCCATGATCCTCGGGCGGCTGTTCGAGGCGCTGTTCGAGAAGAAGGTCGTGCTTGTGGTGACCTCCAACCGGGCGCCGGACCAACTGTACCTGAACGGCATCAACCGCCAGCTCTTCCTGCCCTTCATCGACATGATCCGCGACCGCTGCGAGGTGCTCGAGGTGGGCGGCGCCCGCGACTGGCGGCTGGACCGGATCATGGGCGGGCGGGTCTGGCACGGACCGGGCGAGCGGGCCGGGTTCGAGGCGCTGTGGGCGGCGCTGAAGGGCGAGCAGGACGAGGCGCCGACGACGCTGCAGGTGCAGGGCCGGGAGGTGACGCTGGAGCGCACCGACGGCGGTCTGGCGCGAGCTACCTTCGCCGAGCTGTGCGCGCGCCCGCTGGGGGCCCAGGACTATCTGGCGGTCGCCGACCGGTTTCACACCCTGTTCCTCGACGGGGTGCCGGTGCTCGGGCCGCACAATCACCACGAGGCGCGGCGCTTCGTGACCCTGATCGACGCCCTCTACGAGGCGGGCGTGCGGCTGGTAGTGCTGGCCGAGGCCCGGCCGGAAGATCTGTACCGCGAAGGCGTCGGGGCCTTCGAGTTCGAGCGCACCGTGTCGCGGCTGAACGAGATGGCCGGCGCCGACTGGCTGGCGCGCGCTCGCCACTGACGCCTTGCTTTCGCCGCGCGGGCGGGCCTAGCTGGCGCGGTCAGGGAGAACCGCATGATCCGACATCTCGCCGCCTTCGCCGCCGCCGCGGCCCTGTGCATCGCCGCGCCGGCCGTTGCGCAGACGGCCCCGCAGCCGGGACTGGCCATCGCCGACGTCGGCGCGTGGATCACCTCGAAGGGCGGCGACGTGCAACCGGTGCAGCGCCAGGGCGACGAGGTCTGGCTGACGGTGCGCGACGGCGACCTGACCTGGCTGGTGTTCTTCTACGGGTGCCAGAACGACGTCTGCGCCGACCTGCAGTACTCGGCCAGCTTCACCAATGAGTCGATCACGCCGCAGATGATCAACGACTGGAACCGCGACCGGCGCTTCCTCAAGGCCTTCCATTCGCCGGGCGCCGACGGCGAAGCGCCGACGGCGGTCGTCCAGTACGACCTGCTGCTGCAGCCGGGCGGGGTCGAGCAACTGACCGACGCGACCGGCGTCTGGGTCGGGATGCTGGTCGAGTTCGCCCGCCACGTCGGCTACCTGCCGCCGACGGCTTCTGCGCCGGCCTCCGGCCAATGAGAAAGGGCCGCGGATCGCTCCGCGGCCCCTGACATTCCCTGTCGCTAATGCCTTCAGGCCAGCGAGGCGTCCTGCTGCTTGCAGGCCTCGATCAGCCCCTTCACCGAGTCGACCGACTTGGCCAGCATGGCCTTCTCGTCGTCGGTGGTGGTGAACTCCACGATCTTCTCGACGCCGCCGGCGCCGATCAGGGCCGGCAGGCCCACGTAGAGATCGCTGAGGCCGTACTGGCCCGACACCCAGACGGCGCAGGGCAGGACGCGCTTCTGGTCGAGCAGGTAGGAGCGGGCCATGGCCACGGCGCTCTCGGCCGGAGCGTAGAAGGCCGAGCCGGTCTTGAGCAGGGCGACGATCTCGCCTCCCCCTTTTCTCGTGCGCTCGACGATGGCGTCGAGGTCGGCCTGGCTCATGAAGCCGGCGGCGACGGCGTCGGGCAGCGGCAGGCCGCCGACGGTCGAGTGGCGCACCATCGGCACCATGTCGTCGCCATGGCCGCCCAGGGTCCAGGCGTGGATGTCCTGCACCGAGACGCCGGTCTTCTCGGCGAGGAAGTAGGCGAAGCGGGCCGAGTCGAGCACGCCGGCCATGCCGACGACCTTCTCCTTCGGCAGGCCGGAGAATTTCTGCAGCGCCCAGACCATGGCGTCGAGCGGGTTGGTGATGCAGATGACGAAGGCGTTCGGGGCGTGCGCCTTGATGCCTTCGCCGACCGCCTTCATGACCTTCAGGTTGATGCCGATCAGGTCGTCGCGGCTCATGCCCGGCTTGCGCGGCACGCCGGCGGTGACGATGCAGACGTCGGCGCCGCCGATGTCGGCGTAGTCGTTGGCGCCCTTGAGGGCGACGTCCTGGCCGAACACGGCCGAAGCCTCGGCGATGTCCAGCGCCTTGCCCTGCGGCGTGCCCTCGGCGATGTCGAACAGGACCACGTCGCCCAGCGCCTCGCGGGCGCAGATGTGAGCCAGGGTGCCGCCGATCATGCCGGCCCCGATGAGGGCGATCTTCGCGCGAGCCATGGGTGTTCGTCTCCGGGAGGAATGGGAGGGTTGCGGTTGCGAAACCGCGGTCGACGGGGGGTCTAGACCCGGCGGCCCGGCCCTGCAACCGTGACGCCGCGTCACGGAGAGAGCATGGCCCGACCGCCCGAGAGTCCCCGCCAGACCCTGCCCGAAATGGTGGCCCCCGAGGACGTGCCGGAGGGGCTGCTGACGGTCGCCGACGAGGGCGCGATCCGCGCCGAACTGGAGGCCTGGCGCGCCGGGGTGCTGAAGCGCCCGGGTCTGTGGGACAGGGCCTCGCGGGCGACCCAGGCGCGCATCAACCGGGCCATTCCCGAGCGCGTCCACGCCATCGTCACCTCCGGCGTGGAGGCGATGACCCGGGGCATCCTGACCGGTTCGGAGGTGCTCAATGCCCGGCCGCCGGCGGGCGGCTCGCTGGCGGCGCGGGAGGCGAAGGTGCGGGCCCTGATCCGGACCTACCGCAACACCGCCGGCGTAGAGGGCGGGGTGGCCGGGGCGGGCGGTTTCGTGCTCGCGGCGGCCGACTTCCCGGCCCTGATGGCGATCAAGGTGCGGATGCTGGCCGACATCGTGTCGGTCTACGGCTGGGGCGGCGGGTCGCCGCGTGAGCGGCTGTTCCTGCTGCACGTCTTCCACCTGGCCTTCGCCAGCGCGGCCCGGCGGCCCGAGGCGCTGGCGGCGCTGGAAGGCTGGATCGCCGGCGAGGGCGCGGCCGGGGTCGCCGACTACGACTGGCGCAGGTTCCAGCAGGAGTACCGCGACTACATCGACCTGGCGAAGATGGCGCAGCTGATCCCGGTGGTCGGGGCGCCGATCGGGGCGGTGGTCAACTGGCGGCTGGTCGACCGGCTGGGCGACACGGCCATGATGGCCTGCCGGATGCGCTGGTTCGCGGAAACGTCTTCATAAGCTGCGCTGCTGACCGAAACAAAATCTATCGATTTTACTTTGTCCGGGTCCGGGCACAGGCTGACTCCCATAACCCGAAAGAGGAGGAAGCCATGGACGGATCCGCTGGAAGCCCGCTGAGCGACCCGAAGAAGGAGCCGGCGGCCCTGAGGTCGCTGCTCGGCCGCAGCAACCGGGACTGGTGGCCGAACCAGCTGTCGCTGGAGATCCTGCACCAGCACGGCAAGTCGGGCGACCCGATGGGAGACGACTTCGACTACGGCGAGGCCTTCCTCTCGCTCGACTACGCGGCGGTGAAGCGCGACCTGACCGCCCTGATGACCGACAGCCAGCCGTGGTGGCCGGCGGACTATGGCCACTACGGCCCCTTCTTCATCCGCATGGCCTGGCACTCGGCCGGCACCTACCGCACCGGCGACGGGCGCGGCGGCGCCACCTCGGGCTCGCAGCGGTTCGCGCCGCTGAACAGCTGGCCGGACAACGCCAACCTCGACAAGGCCCGCCGGCTGCTGTGGCCGGTCAAGCAGAAGTACGGCGAGAAACTGTCCTGGGCCGACCTGATGATCATGGCCGGCAATGTGGCCATCGAGAGCATGGGCGGGCCGGTGTTCGGCTTCGGCGGCGGCCGCAAGGACATCTGGGAGCCGATGAAGGACATCTACTGGGGCTCGGAGGAGCAGTGGCTCGGCGAGACCCGGATCGACGAGGAATCCGGCAAGGCGCTGGAGAACCCGCTGGCCGCCATCCAGATGGGCCTGATCTACGTGAATCCCGAGGGCCCGGGCGGCAAGCCGGACCCGCTGCTGTCGGCCCGCGACATCCGCGAGACCTTCTCGCGGATGGGCATGAACGACGAGGAGACCCTGGCCCTGACCGCCGGCGGCCACACCTTCGGCAAGTGCCACGGCGCCGGCGACGCCTCCAAGGTCGGGGCCGAGCCGGAAGGGTCGGACATCGCCCAGCAGGGCCTCGGCTGGCACAGCACCCATGAGAGCGGCATCGGCGACCACACCATCACCTCGGGCCTCGAGGGGGCCTGGACGCCGACCCCGATCCGCTGGTCGATGAACTATTTCCGCATGCTGCTGGAGTACGACTACGAGCTGGTGAAGAGCCCGGCCGGCGCGTGGCAGTGGCAGCCGAAGGACCAGAAGCCCGAGGACCTGGCCCCGGCGGCGCACAATCCGGGCAAGCGCGTGCCGACGATGATGACCACGGCCGACATGGCCTTCAAGGTCGACCCGACGTACCGCGAGATCGCCGAGCGCTTCTACCGCAATCCGGACCAGTTCGCCGACGCCTTCGCCCGCGCCTGGTTCAAGCTGTGCCACCGCGACATGGGACCGAAGGCCCGCTACCTCGGGCCGGAAGTGCCCGCCGAGGACCTGATCTGGCAGGACCCGATCCCCGAGGCCGACTACGCCCCGATCGACGCCGCCGACGCGGCGACGCTGAAGCGACGGATCGCCGAAAGCGGGCTGTCGGTGGCCGACCTGGTCAAGACGGCCTGGGCCTCGGCCTCGACCTACCGCTGCTCGGACCACCGCGGCGGGGCCAACGGCGCCCGCATCCGGCTGGAGCCGCAGCGCAACTGGGAGGTCAACGAGCCGGCCGAGCTGGACCGGGTGCTGAAGACCTACGAGCGGATCAAGGCTGACTTCGACGGTTCGGCGAGCGGCGGCAAGAAGGTCTCCATCGCTGACCTGATCGTGCTGGGCGGCTCCGTCGGAGTCGAGCAGGCCGCCAGGGCGGCGGGCCACGAGGTCGAGGTTCCGTTCACCCCGGGCCGCACCGACGCCTCGGCCGAGCAGACCGACGCCGACAGCTTCGACGTGCTGGAGCCCAAGGCCGACGGCTTCCGCAACTACCTGAGTGTGCGGTTCAGCGTGCCGACCGAGGAGCTGCTGATCGACCGGTCGCAGCTGCTGGGCCTGACCGCCCCGCAGATGACGGCGCTCGTCGGCGGCCTGCGGGTGCTGGGCGCCAACCACGGCGGTTCGAAGCACGGCGTGCTGACCGACCGGCCCGGCCAGCTGACCAACGACTTCTTCGTCAACCTGCTCGACATGGGCACGGCGTGGAAGCAGGTCGAGGACCGCGGCGACGAGGTCTTCGTCGGCACCTGCCGCAAGACCGACGCGGAGAAGTGGACCGCCACCCGCACCGACCTGGTGTTCGGCTCCAACTCCCAGCTGCGTGCCCTGTCCGAGGTCTATGCGGCGTCCGACGCCGGCGGGAAGTTCGTCCGCGACTTCGTCAGGGCGTGGACCCACGTCATGGACGCCGACCGCTTCGACCTGACGCGGCCGCAGCGGCGCGCGGCCTGATCCGGTCTCTCCCCGGGGCCGGCCGCGGGCGCTTCGGCGTCGGCGGCCGGTCGAGGGCCCGGAGGTCGGAGGATAAGACGGCTCAATCGGCCTTTGCGGTCGGGATAGGAAAGTCCTATGTCGGCCGCATGCTCCCGACCCTGCGCCAGCTCCATTACCTCAAGCTCCTCGCCGAGCACGCCTCGTTCAGCCGCGCCGCCGAGGCGGCGCACGTGAGCCAGCCGGCCCTGTCGGCGGGGGTGCAGGAGCTGGAGAAGATCCTCGGCGCGGCGGTGGTCGAGCGGACGCGGGGCAATGTGCAGCTGACCGCGGTCGGAGCCGAGGCGGTGAAGCGCGCCGAGGACGTGCTGGCGCGCACCGAGGATCTGGTCGAGGCGGCGCGCAACGCTGGCAAGCCGCTGTCGGGCCGGTTCCGGCTGGGGGTGATCCCGACGGTGGCGCCCTTCCTGCTGCCGGCCCGGCTGCCGGCCCTGCGCGAGGCCTATCCGGCCCTGCGACTGTTCATCCGCGAGGATCTGACGCCGCGGCTGGTGGCGGCGCTGAAGGCCGGCCATCTGGACGCGGCGGTGATCGCCCTGCCCTACACGGCCGCCGGCATCGATCACGCCCGCATCGGCGACGACGAGATCCTCGCCGCCGCCCCGGCCGGGCACGCCCTTGCCGGCGAAGGACCGATCGCGCCAGGCTCGCTGAAGGCGGAGGACCTGATCCTGCTCGAGGACGGACACTGCCTGCGCGACCAGGCGCTGGCCGCCTTCGACATCGAGGCGCCGAAGGGCGAGGACGTCTTCGTCGCCACCAGCCTGCACACCCTGGTGCAGATGGTGTCCTCGGGTCTGGGGGTCAGCTTCCTGCCCGAGATGGCGGTGCGCGCCGGGCTGGCCGACGCCCCCGGCGTGGTGGTGCGGCCGATCGCGGCCAAGGCGCCGCGGCGCGAGATCGTGGTCGCCTGGCGCGCCGGCTCCAGCCGCGCGGCGGAGGCGCGGCTGCTGGCCGAGGCGCTGAAGCTGAACTGAAGCGCCGCATTACGACTCCGTAAGGTGCGGGGCGGGATTTCGCCCTGATAGGGTTCTGCGCCGCTGTCACGCGCCCGGAGCCCGTCCATGAAGTCCCGCCTGATCCTGTCCGTCGCCGCCTCCGCCTTGCTGCTGGGCCTGCCCGCGACCGCCCTCGCCCACGGCCCGGCGCCGGTCGCCGCGACCGCCCCGGCCCAGGCCGCCGTCGAGGTGCCGCCGCTGGGCTTCACCCGGCGGGTGCTGGCCAACGGCATGGAGGTCTATTCGCTGCGCGACGCCTCGACTTCCAATGTCACCGTGCAGGTCTGGTACCGCGTCGGCTCGAAGGACGACCCGGCCGGGCGCTCGGGCTTCGCCCACCTGTTCGAACACCTGATGTTCAAGGCCACGAAGAACATGCCGACGGAGAGCTTCGACCGGCTCACCGAGGACGTGGGCGGCATGAACAATGCCTTCACCGCCGACGACGTCACCGCCTACTACGAGGTGGTGCCGGCCAATCATCTGGAGCGCATCCTGTTCGCGGAGGCCGACCGCATGGGTTCGCTGGTGGTCGACGAGCCCACCTTCGTCTCCGAGCGCGACGTGGTGAAGGAGGAGTACCGCCAGCGCATCCTCGCCAGCCCGTACGGCCGCCTGTTCGGCCTCTTCGCGCCGCAGACCATCTACCAGGAGCATCCGTACCGCCGCCCCGGCATCGGCTCGATCGAGGAGCTGGACTCCTCGACGCTGGAGGACGTGCTGCGCTTCCACGCCACCTACTACCGGCCGGACAACGCCATCCTGATCGTGGCCGGCAATTTCGAACAGGCCCAGCTCGACGCCTGGGTCGATCAGTATTTCGCGCCGCTGCGGCGACCGGCGACGCCGATGCCGGAGAACGCGGTGACCGAGCCCGAGCCGACCGGGCCGCGCTCGGCGACCTACTATGCGCCCAACGTGCCGCTGCCGGCGGTGGCGCTGGCGTGGAACACCGTGCCCTACGCCCATGAGGACCGCGCGGCGCTGACCGTCCTGGACGGCATACTGTCGACTGGCGAGAGCAGCCGGCTGTACCGCTCGCTGGTCTATGACCAGCAGATCGCCGCCCAAGCCAGCTCCAGCCCCGACTTCGCCCAGCAGGCCGGCAATCTGACCGCCTACGCCATCATGGCCCAGGGCCAGACGGTGGAAGCCGGCAAGGCCGCGCTGGAGGCCGAGATCGCCCGCCTGCGCGATCAGCCGGTCACGGCGGCGGAACTGGCGGAAGCCAAGAACGAGCTGGTCGCCAACGCCCTGCGCAGCCGCGAGAGCGTCGAGGACCGGGCCACGACCCTCGGCATGGCGTTGATCATGACCGGCGACGCCACCGCCGCCGACCGCGAGATCGCCGAGATCCAGGCCGTCACCGCCGCCGACGTGCAGCGGGTGGCGCGGCGCTACCTGACCCCGCAGCGTCAGATCACGCTCAACTACCTGCCGGCCGACGAGCAAAATCCGCCGAGCGTGCAGAACATGAACGTCGATGCGCCGGTGACGGTGGCCGAACTGGCGCCCGCCGGTCCGGTGGCGAGCCTGCTGCCCGAGGCCGAGCGGGCGCGCCTGCCCGAGGCCGGGCCGGAGGTTTCGCCGGCCACGCCGGCCATCGCCGACTTCCGCCTCGACAACGGCATGCGCGTGCTGGTGGCCCCGACCGACGGGCTGCCGCTGGTGTCGGCGCGGCTGAACTTCGACGCCGGCTCGGCCAACGATCCGGCCGGCAAGCCGGGCGTGGCCTCGATGACCGCCGCCCTGCTGAGCCAGGGCACGGCCAGCCGGTCGGCCCCGGAGATCGCCACCGCCATCGAGCAGCTGGGCGCCGCCATCGGGGCCGGATCGGGCCCGGACTTCACCAACGTCTACGCCAATGCGCCCAAGGACGTGTTCGACGAGACCGTGGCCCTGATGGCCGATCTGGTGCGCAACCCGGCCTTCGCCGCCGAGGAGCTGGAGCGGCAGCAGTCGCAGACGCTGGACGGCCTGCGCGTGGCCTTGAGCCAGCCGGGCTCGGTGGCCAGTCAGTCGGTCGGCCGGGTGATCTACGGCGACGCGCCCTACGCCGCGCCGGGCGGCGGGACGCTGGACAGCGTGCCGGCCATCACGCGCGAGGACGTGGCGGCCTTCCACGCGGCCCGCTACCGGCCGTCGCAGGCGACGCTGGTGTTCTCGGGCGACATCAGCGAGGCCGAGGCGCGCGCGCTGGCCCGGCAGGCCTTCGGCGACTGGCGCGATCCGGCCGGGGCCGCCCCGGCGGTCGCCGACAAGGCCGGCCCGGCTCTGCAGCCGCGCATCGTCGTGATCGACCAGCCCGGCGCGGGCCAGGCGGCGGTGACGGCGGCGATCCGCGGCGTCAGCCGCACCGACGCCGACTACTTCCCGCTGACGCTGGGCAACACCCTGCTGGGCGGCGGCTTCTCCTCGCGCCTCAATCAGGAGATCCGCATCGAGCGCGGGCTCAGCTACGGCGCCCGCGCCGGCCTCGGCGTGCGCGAGGACGAGGGCCTGTTCACCGCCTCGACCCAGACCAAGAACGAGACGGCGGTCGAGGTGGCCGACCTGATCCTCGCCGAGATCGCGCGGATGGGGACGAGCGAGCCGACGCCGGCCGAATTGGCCCCGCGCCGGGCGACCCTGATCGGGGGCTTCGGCCGCTCGCTGGAGACCGTTGACGGCCTCGGCGGCCTGGTCGCCGAACTGGCGCTCTACGACCTGCCAATGAGCGAGCTGGCCGAGTACGCCGGTCGCGTGCGGGCGGTGACGCCGCAACAGGTGCAGGCGGCCTTCGCCGAGCACCTGCCGGCCGACCGGGCCAGCCTGGTGATCGTCGGCGACGCCTCGATGTTCCTCGACGCGCTGCGGGCCAAATATCCGAATGTGGAGGTCATTCCGCTGACGGAGCTGGACCTCGACACGGCGGCGCTGCGGTAGGGCTCAGGCGGACAGGCAGACGACCTGCGCCACGCGAAGCTCGCGGCGCAGTTCGTCGGCCACGAGGCCGTAGTTGTCGATGGTGACGGCGCGGCCGGTCAGCCGCTCGTCCGCCTGCTGCAGGCCGCGCACGGCCGGGCCGAAGGTGTCGGGGGCGGTGGTGTAGATGCGGCCGCGGCGGGGGCTTTCGGCGATGGTGACGCCGACGGCGCGGCCCTGCCGGTCCAGCACCGGCGCGCCGGAGAGGCCCGCCAGGGTGCCGCCCAGGCCGTCGGTGCGGCCGACCTCGGCCCAGGCCAGCACCGGCTCGTTGCGCTGGCCCCGGCCGAGCACCTTGAGCGTCTCGCGGCCGAGCAGGCGAGAGGCGACCTCGCCAGCGCGGGCCTGCGGGTAGCCGGGATGGAAGCCGCGCTGGTTCTCGCGCAGGCTCTCGCGGGCGGCGACGGGGATGGCCGGCGGTCCGCCCTCGGTGTGCAGGACGGCGATGTCGGCGCGCGGCGCGAGCCGCACGTCGGCGGCCACGGCCCGGCCGCCGCCGACCCGGATCGCCGGCTGGCGGCAGCCCTCGACCACATGCCGCGCGGTCACCCAGAGGCCCTCGTCGGCGATGGAGAAGGCGGTGCCGGAACTCGGCTGGAAGGGAATGTCGGGGGCGTGGACGGTGACGGAGGGGTCGAACGGCGTCACGGGGCCCAGCAGGGCGCCTTCCGTCTCGTCCGGCGGTGGTGGGGCAGGCGGCGCGTCGGCGTTCTCGCGGCGATTTAGCGAGGCGACCAGGAGGACGCCCAGGACAGCCGTGTAGACGAGCCAGTCGGGGGCGCGGCCGGCCACGACCTCAGCCCGTCAGCGCCGCGGCGAGGATCAGCGCCGTGGCCAGCTTGGCGCCGACGAGCAGGACGGCGGCGGCGACCTCGCCCTCGCGGATGCGTTGCGGCAGGCCGGTGAGCAGGACGTCGACGACACGGAAGGCGAGCAGCTGGAGCACCACGGTGGCGACGCCCCACAGCACGATGTCCTTCAGCGAGGTGGAGACGCTGAGGCTGACCGCCAGCGGAATGGACAGGCCGACCAGCACGCCGGCGAAGGCCACGGCGGCGGCGGCGTTGCCCTCGCGGATCAGGGCGATCTCCTTCCACGGCGTCAGCAGGGCGTAGATCACCGCCCCGGCCAGCATCAGGACCAGGGTGACGCCGAGGTGGGCGAGCGTGGTCGGAAAGCCGGTGGCGAAGGCCTGGACCTCGGCGCTGTCGAGCAGGGGAGAAAGGGACGAGGAGTCCATGGACGTCCGTGCAGGTGGAGACCCGCACCGATTGCCTGCTTTCCGCCGCATTCCGCAAGCCCTGCGGCGCCACACCCGGTCAAGATTGGTGTCGCCGTGTGACGGCTCAGGCCGCCGCCTGCTCCGCCTTGCGCAGGGCCGAGGCGCGGACCTTCTCGCTCTCGGACTTGAGCTGGCCGCAGGCGGCGAGGATGTCGCGGCCGCGCGGGGTGCGGATCGGGCTGGCGTAGCCGGCGCGGTTGAGGATGGCCGCGAAGGCCTCGATCGTCTTCCAGTCCGAGCACTGGTAGTCCGTGCCCGGCCAGGGGTTGAACGGGATCAGGTTGATCTTGGCCGGGATGCCCTGGATCAGCTTTACCAGCGCCCGGGCGTCCTCCGGGCTGTCGTTGACGCCCTTCAGCATGACGTACTCGAAGGTGACGCGGCGCGCGTTGCCCAGCCCCGGATAGGCGCGGATGGCGGCCATCAGCTCCTCGAGCGGGTATTTCCTGTTCAGCGGCACCAGCTGGTCGCGCAGCGGGTCGTTGGTGGCGTGCAGGCTGATGGCCAGCATGGTCTGGGTGCGCTCGCCCAGCTCCGGGATCACCGGCACCACGCCCGAGGTCGAGACGGTGATGCGCCGGCGCGAGATGGCGATGCCCTCGCCGTCCGAGATGATGTCGATGGCGTTGGCGACGTGGTCGAGATTGTAGAGCGGCTCGCCCATGCCCATGACCACGATGTTCGACAGGCGGCGGTCCTCCTTCGGCGACGGCCATTCGCCGAGGTCGTCGCGGGCGACCTGGACCTGGGCCACGATCTCGGCGGCGGTCAGGTTGCGCACCAGCTTCTGGGTGCCGGTGTGGCAGAAGGTGCAGTTGAGGGTGCAGCCGACCTGGGACGACACGCACAGGGCGCCGGCGCGGCCGACGTCGGGAATGTAGACGGTCTCGATCTCGATGCCCGGGGCGGTGCGGATCAGCCACTTGCGGGTGCCGTCCTTCGACACCTGGCGCTCGACGATCTCGGGCCGGGCGAGGGTGAACGCCCCGGCCAGCTTCGCCCGCACGTCCTTGCCGATGTCGCTCATGCCGGCGAAGTCGGTCAGGCCGTAGTGGTGGATCCAGCGCCACACCTGCGAGGCGCGCATGCGCGCCTTCTCCGGCGGGCAGATGTCCGCCGCGATCAGCGCCTCGCGCAGCTCGTCGCGCGTCAGACCGGACAGGTTGACGGGCGCCGCGGGGGCGGCGGCGGGCGTGCGCGAGAGATCGAGCGTCAGGCTCAAGGCTGCATCCTGAAGTGGCGGGAGGCGCGGCTTATAGCACAGAACCCGCTGGATTTAAGGCGAGGTCCCTAAACCGCCCGTCAACCGCGCTGGCACAGGGTGGACGTATGGACCGGTTTCGTCGCCGCATGGAGACAAAGGCCGCGCGCGAGGCGGAGCGACTCGCTCGTATCCAGCGACGCTTCGGCAATGTTCATCGAGCACACAACCGCGGCGTTGCGCTTCGGCGCGGAGGCCGGTTCGCCCGCAACGCGGCGCCCCTCTTTCTCGTCGTCCTCGCCGCCATCTTCGTGGCCTTTGCGGTGAGCCCGTTTCCGCCGCTCGAGTCGGTGCGACATCTGGCGGCCGCCCCAACCTGCAGCGCCAGCCGGGCCGTCGGACTGGACGCCGCCCGCCGCGGCGCCCCGGGGTACTGGACGTGGAACGATCAGGATCATGACGGCACAGCCTGCGAGCCCCTTCCTCCGGCCCAGTCGGGACCTGGCCTGTCCTTCTACAACTGCGAGGCCGTCCGCGCGGTCGACGCGGCCCCGATCCGGCGCGGCAGGCCCGGCTTTGCGGATCATCTCGACCCGGACCAGGACGGGATCGGATGCGAGATGTATGGTTCGGCCATCGGCCGTCTGCTCGGCGGCCGGTGAAGCCCCTCAGTCCGCCGCGTCCTCGATGTGGTGGATCTGGTCGTCGTCCAGCCCGAAGTGGTGGCCGATCTCGTGGATCAGGACGTGGGCGATCAGTTCGTCCAGCCCGACGTCGCCGCGCTCGCACCACTCGTCGAGGATGGGACGGCGGTAGAGGAAGATGCGGGCCGGCTCGGCGGCCGGACCCAGCTCGTCGCGGCGGCCGATGTCGACGCCGTGATAGAGGCCGGTCAGTTCGAACGGGTCCTCGATGTCCATGGCCGCCAGCGTCTCGTCGTCGGCGAAGTCGTCGACGCGGATGACCACGTCGCCGGCGAGGGTCCGGAACGGATCGGGCAGGGCCTCGAAGGCCTCGCGCGCCAGCCGGGCGAAGTCGTCGAGCGAGGGGGCGAGTTGGTCGGTCCAGTTCACGGGGGCGGGATCAGGGTTCGAGGGGCGAGGGGCGAGGGGCGAGGGGCGAGGGGCGAGGGTAGGCAGCGGCGGCCGACGGGCCAAGCCAGATCGTCGTCCTCTTCACCATCGACGCCGCAGCGCCCCTCGACCCTCGACCCTCGACCCTCATCGGGTATGGTTACCGAATCAGGGCGCGGGAGCTGATCGGAGCAATGGCGGAAGCCGACATCGCCTATGTGGCGACCGCGGGAGCCGCGGGGCTGGCGCTGGCGCTCAGCGCCTGGGCGGCGCGGCTGCGCGGCCGGCTGGCCGAACGCAACCGCGCGCTGGAAGCGGCCATGGCCGAGGCGCGCACCGAACTGGCCCACCGGGACGGGGCGCTGGCGGCGTTCGAGGACGTGCGGCTGGCGCTGACCCCGGGCGGCGGCGCGGCCCGGCTGGGGGCGCCGGCGACCTGGGAGACCCTGCTGAAGGAATTCGCCGGCCCGGAGGATGTGGCCGACGACCCGGTCCTGGTGGTGCTGGACGCGGTACGCGAGGCCGCGGGGCCGCGGCTGGACGGGTTGATCGAGCGCGGCGAACCGTTCGACGCCGTGATGGAGGGGGCCGGCGGAGCCTGGGCGGTCGAAGGGCGCTCCTCGGCCGGGGCGGCCTGGCTCAGGCTGTCGAGGCTGGGGCTGGTCGGCACGGCGGCGGAGAGCGGGCTGGGGCTGCTGGCCGACTTCTATCCGTCGCCGACCTGGGTGGTGGACGCGGCCGGGCGGCTGGCCTGGGCCAACCGCGCCTGGCTGGCCGAGATGAAGGTCGAGAGCGTCGAGGCGGCGCGCGAGAAGGGCCTCAGCTTCGACCGCGGGGCCGACATGATCGTCGCCGAGGCCGGCCGGCTGCACCAGCGCCAGGAGGGTTTCCGCTGGACCACCGGCGGCGGGCAGCGGCGCGCCTGGCGGATCGTCGCCGAGCCGGCCCCGGGCGGCGCGGGCGCCGTGCTGGCCTTCGCGCTCGACATGACCGAGGCGGAAGAGACGCGCGACACCCTGCGCCGTCATGTCGAGGCCCACGACGAGACCCTGAACCACCTCGCCGACGCGGTCGCCATCTTCGGGCCGTCGAAGCGGCTGGCTTTCCACAACACCGCCTTCCAGCAGCTGTTCAGCCTCGACCCCGCGTGGCTGGACGAGCGCCCGACCCATGCCGAACTGCTGGACCGGCTGCGCCAGCGCCGGCAGCTGCCGGAGGTGGTCGACTACGCCGGCTGGAAGGCCAAGGAGCTGGACTTCTACGGGGCGGCGGCGGCGGCCCCGGACGACAGCTGGTCGCTGCCGGACGGGCGGACGCTCAGGGTGGTGCGTCAGCCCCACCCGCTGGGCGGCATGCTGCTGCTGTTCTCGGACATCACCGACGAACTGAAGCTGCGCAGCCGCTTCAACGCGCAGCTGCAGGTGCAGACCGCGACGCTGGACAAGCTTAACGACGCCGTGGCGGTGTTCGGCTCTGACGGCCGCATCCGCCTGCACAACGAGGCCTTCGAAGCCTTCTGGGGCGTCAGCGGCGAGCAGCTGCGCGCCGCAAGCGACTTCGACGCCGTGGCCGCCCTGTGCCAGGCGACCATGCCGGACCCGAGCCTGTGGCTGGGCCTGAAGGCGCGGGTGGCCGATCCGGATCCGGAAAGCCGGGTCCCGATCTCCGGCGAGGGACGCACCGCCGATGGCCGGGCGGCCTCGTGGCAGACCCGGCCGCTGCCCGACGGCGCCACCCTGGTGGCTTTCTCGGACGTGACGGCGCGGCGCGACCTGGAGCAGGCGTTGGCGGCCAAGGCGGCGGCGCTGGAGGAGAGCCAGGCGCTGAAGCGCGAGTTCGTCGGCAGCGTCTCCTATGAACTGCGGACGCCGCTGACCACCATTGTCGGCTATTCCGAATTGCTCGAGGCCCAGGCCGACCTGCCCGAGCGCAGCCGCCAGCACGCCGGCGCGATCCGCATCGCCGCCAGCCAGCTGGCCGACTCGATCGACGACGTGCTGGACATGGCCCAGATCGACGCCGGGGAGATGGAGCTGACCCTCGGCGACGTGCGCGTCTGCGACGTGCTCGGCGAGGCGGCGGCGCGAGTGCACGCGCGCATCGAGGGGCGCGGCGCGACGCTGGAGGTCACCTGTCCGGCGGGTCTGCGCCCGATCCGCGCCGACGCCCACCGGGTCAGCCAGGCGCTGGAGCTGCTGCTCGACAATGCGGCGCGGGCGGTCGGCGATGGCGGACGGGTGACCCTGACGGCAGAGGGCGGACCGGCGGAAGTGCGCATCCGCGTCGAGGACACGGGGCGGGGGATTCCCTACCACCTCCAGGCCCACGTCTTCGATCGCTTCGTGCGGCGCGAGCGCGGCGGCCCGGGCGTGGGACTGGCGCTGGTCAAGGCGCTGGTCGAGCTGCACGGCGGCTGGGCCGAGGTGGAAAGTGAGCCCGGCAAGGGCGCGGCCTTCATCCTGCACCTGCCGCTGGAGGCGCAGAGCCCCGCCGCGCCGCCGGAGCTGGGGCTGGGCGGCGACTGGCGGCTGGCGGAGGCGGAGTAGGGCGGCTCGTGGCCTGTGGCCGGTGGTCAGAGAGGGGCCGCCGAGCGTTCCGCGCCATGGCTTTGACTCCGCCGCCCCTCGCCACTAACGCAGCAGCCACTAGCCACTAGCCACTAGCCACTAGCCACTTTGACCGCGCCCCGGCGCCGGACCCGCCCCATGGCCAAGCCGCTCAAGACCGCCCTGATCTACGACTTCGACGGCACCCTCGCCCGGGGCAACATGCAGGAGGTGACCTTCATCCCCTCCGTCGGCATGGGCATTGGCGACTTCTGGGGCGAGGCCGACCGGCTGACGCGCGAGTCCGACGGCGACAACATCCTGATGTACATGCAGCTGATGCTGCAGCGGGCGCGGGAGAACGGGGCCCCGATCACCCGCAAGACCCTGCGCGAGCACGGCGAGGACGTGAAGCTGTTCGACGGACTGAAGTCGGACCTGACCGGCCCCGGCTGGTTCGAACGAATCGACGCGCTCGGCGCGAAATACGGGCTGGAGATCGAGCACTACATCATCTCGGCCGGGCTGGAGGAGATGATCGACGGCTGCCCGATCCGCGACGCCTTCCGGCACGTGTTCGCGTCGAAATTCGTCTACGACGACAACGGGGTGGCCATCTGGCCGGCGGTCGGGGTGAACTACACCACCAAGACCCAGTACCTGTTCCGCATCAACAAGGGCGTGCTGAACCACTGGGAGCACGACAAGATCAACCGTTTCATGCCCGACGAGGACCGGCCGGTGCCGTTCGAGCGGATGATCTTCCTCGGCGACGGCGACACCGACGTGCCGACCATGAAGATGATGCACACCAAGGGCGGCTTCTCCATCGCCGTCTACGACCCGCGCAACTCCGAGCGGGACCAGGACAAGATCTACGGCCTGATCTCCGAGGACCGGGTCAACTTCGTCGCCGCCGCGGACTACCGCGAGGGATCGGCGCTGGACCTGATCGTCAAGGGGTTGATCGGCCGGATCGCCATCAACGCCGGGACGATGCCCCGGGGCGTCTAGAGCCAGATCGGCCTTCGCTCCGGCATGTTTCCGGAGCCTGATTCACGGCGCCGGCGGAATCGCCAAGCGATTCCAAATTCAGCCGATCAGCATCTAGCGTCCGCCTGCCCTCAGGAAGGCGGCGCGGGCGGCGGCGAGGCGCGAGGGAACGAGGCCTCGCAGCGAAGCCTGGCCGCGGCGCTTCAGACCGGCCTCCTGCCCCTTGCTCCAGGCGACGTCGGCGTCGATGGCGACGCCCTGCGACAGGTCGACCAGCTGGATCGCCGGCGGGAGGGCCAGCTTGCGGTCCATACGGATGCGGAGTCCCTGTGACGAGGAATCCATGATCAGGCAGGGCAACTCGAGCCCCGGCGCGACCACGACGGCGCGGCCGCTGGCGGGCGCGCGAGTCTCGAAGCGACGGTCGGGGGACTGGGTCATCGCGGCATCGATACGGGCAGACGGTTGCGATCCAGTTGAACAGCGACGCTGGCCTGGACGCCGCCAGCCAGCATACGCCGGGTGAGGCGCTCGAAATACTGGATGAACCCGGTCAGGCGCGCGCGCTCGGCGTGCGGCAGATCGTCCGGGGCGACCCCGAGCAGGTCCGCCTCCTGCTGGCAGCGCCAGTCGAGCACCACGTCGAAGCCCGGGGCGCGCAGGAACAGGACGGCGTCGAAGCGCGAGACGAAATCGGCATAGGGGCCCGCGACCTGGCCGTTCACCCATCGCCGCCAGGCGCCGTCGGCGTCGCCCTCGCGCTCCAGGGCGTTGACCGGCGCGGCGAGGGCCTCGTCCTCCTCCGCGACCACTCCAAGACACCAGGCGTCGATCAGGATGGCCGACGGGCGGCCTTTGAAGGCGCGCCAGCGACCGACCGGCCAGCGGTCGTCGCCGCGCTTATCGAAGTCCGGGATCAGGGTCTCCTCGTCCGGATCAGCGGCGGACAGGCGGTCGATCAGCCCTTGCAGCAGGCCGAGGTCGTGCGTCCCGGGCGGGCCGCGGGTGAGCAGCAGCGGGTGGACGTCGCGGGCCAGCGCTTCCCGCTCCGCCCGGGTGAGATAGACGTCGTCGATCGATACCTGGGCCGCGCCGAAGCGGTCGGCGACGGCGCGGGCGAGGGTGGTCTTGCCGCAGCCCTGCGCGCCGACGATCCCGATCAGCGGCGGGCGATCCTTCGGTTCGTCGGCGACCAACCGGCCGACGAGGTCGACCAGACCGGGATGGGCGGGGCTCAGTGCTGGCTTTCCGGCAGGCGGACGATCAGGCCGTCGAGGTCGTCCGAGACCCGGATCTGGCACGAAAGGCGGCTGTTCGGCTGCACGTTCTCGGCGAAGTCGAGCATCGACTCCTCCATCGCCGAGGCGCGGCCGGTCTCGGCCTGGAAGGCCTCGTCGACATAGACGTGGCAGGTGGCGCAGGCGCAGGCCCCGCCGCAGTCGGCGTCGATGCCGGGCACGTTGTTGCGGATCGCCCCCTCCATGACGGAGAGGCCGTTCTTGACCTCGACCACATGCTCGCGGCCGTCGTGCTCGATGTAGGTGATCTTCGCCACGTCAGGCCGGCTGCTTCTTGCGCGACGGCGAGACCATCAGCTTCTTGGTCTCGGCGATGGCCTTGGCCGGGTTCAGGCCCTTCGGGCACACCTGGGCGCAGTTCATGATGGTGTGGCAGCGGTACAGCTTGAAGGGATCCTCGAGGTCGTCGAGGCGCTTGTCGGTGGCGTCGTCGCGGCTGTCGGCGATCCAGCGGTAGGACTGCAGCAGGGCGGCCGGGCCGAGGTAGTCGGTCTGGTTCCACCAGTAGCTGGGGCAGCTGGTCGAGCAGCAGGCGCACAGGATGCACTCGTAGAGGCCGTCCAGCTTCGCCCGCTCTTCCGGCGTCTGCAACCGCTCCTTCTCCGGGTCCGGCTCGTCAGACTGGAGGTAGGGCTGGATGGAGTCGTACTGGGCGTAGAACAGGCTCAGGTCGGTGACCAGGTCCTTGACCACCGGCTGGTGCGGCAGCGGGGCGATGGCGATGGTCGAGGAGGAGCACTCCTCCCAGCCCTTGGTGCAGGCCAGGGTGTTGCGCCCGTCGATGTTCATCGAGCACGAGCCGCAAATGCCTTCGCGGCACGAGCGCCGGAAGGTCAGGGTCGGGTCGATCTCGTTCTTGATGTGGATCAGGGCGTCCAGCAGCATCGGCCCGTGGTCGTCGGCCGAGACCTCGTAGACGTCCCAGCGCGGGTCGGCGT
>JAEYTA010000063.1 GCA_023434265.1 Pseudomonadota bacterium | reverse complement strand
CTCGGTGCCGCAGGCGGCCATCCCCTGCGGCCTGATCCTGTTCCGCGAGTTCGCCGTCTCGGCCCTGCGCGAGACCGTGGCCGGCAAGGTCAAGCTGCCGGTCACCCTGCTGGCCAAGTGGAAGACGCTGTTGCAGATGGTGGCGCTGGCCGCGCTGCAGCTGGCCCTGGCGCCGCTCTGGGAGGGCTTCGGCCTGCCCTTCGAATGGCTGCCTCACTTCCAGACCTTCGCCTACGCCCTGCTGTGGGTCGCGGCCATCGTCACCCTGTGGACCGGCTGGCAATACTTCTCGAAAGCGCAGCAGAAGATGCGGCAGCTGTAGGAGGTGGCCCGTGGCCGGTGGCCGGTGGCCAGCGTGATGGTCAAGCGGCCGTCCGCCCCGGCGACAGGCGTCCTCTAGCCACTGGCCACGGGCCACGGGCCACGGGATGCGCGTCAGCGCGCCCCTAGCTCCTCCACCAGTCGCTCCATCCCGTAGACGTCGCGCAGGGCGGTGGTGATGGCGGTCGTGGTCACGATCACCGAGCGGTTGACGTCGCGGTCGTAGCCGTAGGCGTTGCGCTGGGTCAGGACGGTGGAGTCGAAATTGGCTCCCACGATCTCGCCGGCCTCGGTGACCACCGGCGACCCCGACGAGCCGCCGATGGTGTCCGACGACACCGCCATGTTCATCACCGTGCCGGGATCGATCCGGTCCCTGGCCGCCAGCAGCCTCGGGGCCACGTCGAACGGCGGGGCGCCGGTCGCCCGGTCCCACAGGCCGCCGAAGGTGGTGAACGGGCCCCAGCGCTGGCCGGGCACGTCCGAGCCCTCGATCTTGCCGTAGGTCAGACGCAGGGTGCCGGTGGCGTCCGGATAGACGCTATCGCCGTAGGCCTGGAAGCGCAGCGCCGCCAGCTGCTCCGACGCCCGCGCCGTCGGCGCCTCGACCCGCGCCTCCCAGTCCTCGCGCACCGAGCGGGTCTCGTCCTGGATCGACAGCAGGTAGCGGACCATCGGGTCGTCCGAGGCCTCGATGGCCGCCAGTCCGCCTTCCCACAGCGCCCGCCGCACGGCCGGATCGGCCAGCGTCGTGCCCTCGACCAGACGCGTCGACAGCCCCTCGGGGCTCTCCCGGCCCAGCAGACCGCGCACGCGCGGATCGTCGACGGTCAGCCACTCGCGGGTCTTGGACAGCCACCACTCCAGCCGAACCTGCTCCAGCGACGGATAGACCGGCCGCTCGGCGAACAGGCCCGACTGCACCGCCGCCAGCCGGCTGTCGGCGTACTCCGGCAGGCGCTCGGCCGACGGCTTCTCGCGTTCCTGCGCCGCCCGCACCAGCGTTCGCGCCCAGCTGAACAGCTGCGAACCGCCGCCCGGCGAGGTGGTGCCCATGCCCGTGCCGCCCTCCAGCAGCGCCATGGCGGGATACAGGTCCCGCACGGCCGGCTGCACCGCGGCCAGTTCGCTCCACGGATCGCCCGCGCCCTCGATCCCCCCGGCCCGCTGGCGGAAGTCCGCCTCGGCCTCGGCCTTCATGCGCATGAAGCCGGGATCGACCAGCGCCGCCATCCGGCCGCGGCCGCGCTTGTAGGTGTTCTCCACCCCCGAGATGGGGTCCATGGCGATGAAGGCGTTCTCCTCGCTCTCCTCGGAGAAGCGGATCAGTCGGCCGCGCAGCTCCGACGCGATCAGCTGGTCCAGCGGCAGCACCACGTCACGAATGGTGGTCAGCTGGTCCATGGTCAGAAGCCGCTGGGTCGAGCCCGGATTGCCCGAGACGAACACCGGCGTCCCCTCCACCGGCTGGTCGGCGGTCCAGGTGAAGTGGGTCGGCGTCTCGACCGGCCGGCCGTCCTCATAGAGCCGGATGAAGGCCGCATCGATGGCGAAGCGCGGGAAGCTGAAGTTGTCGAGGTCCCCGCCGAAGGTCGCCGCGCGGTCTTCCGGCGCCCAGGCCAGGCGCACGTCGGTGTAACGGCGGAACTTGTACAGCTTGAACTGTCCGCCGCGGTACAGGCTGACGACCTGGCAGCGCATCTTCGCGTCGCCGCCGCAGGCCTCCTGCTCGATCCGCCCGGCCTCGGCGTCGCGCGCCCGCGTGAACTCCTGCCCCTCCAGCCCCGCGCCCGCCGCGTGCATCCGCTCGGTCACGTCGGCGATCTCGGTCAGGATCTCGGCCGAGCCGCCGGGGCACTGCAGCTCCTCCTCGCGGCTGCGCGGCGCGAAGCCGGTCTCGGCGTAGTTGACCGCCTGGGTCGACAGATTGGCCACGCAGCCGGCCACGCAGTGGTTGTTGGTCAGCACCAGCCCCTCGCCGGACACCACCCCCGCCGAGCAGCCGCCGAACTTCACCGTCGACAGCCGCACCCGGTCAAGCCACGCCTGATCGATGCTCGTCCCCAGCGTCTGGTTGGCCCGCGCGATCGGGAAGTTGTCGAAGGTCCACATCCCTTCCTCCGCCCTCGCACTGGAGGCGGCGGCGAAGGCGAGAACGGCGACGGAGGCGGCGAGGGGAAGGCGCATGAAAGTCTCCTGGGTCTCCCTCCCCTTCAGGGGAGGGTGGTCGCGAAGCGACCGGGTGGGGAGGGCGGGGCGACACAGGCGCGGTTGTCTCGCCGGGCCGCTCCCACCCCGTCGCCGCTTGGCGCCGACGGCCCTCCCCCAAGGGGGAGGGAGAGTTGGGGTCCTACTCCACCCCCAGCTCTTCCAGCAGGCGCGGCTGCGGATAGACCACCCGCAACGCCTCGGTGATGGCGGCGGTCGACACCGACACCGTCCGGTTCAGCTCCCCGTCGTAGCCGAAGGCCCCGCCCAGCGAGTGGATGTTGCCGTCGAAGGCCGCGCCGATCACCTCGCCGGCGGCGTTGATCACCGGCGAACCGGAGTTGCCGCCGATGATGTCGTTGGTCGAGACGAAGTCGTAGACCACGTCCTTGTCGATCCGGTCCTCCGCGGCCGCAAAGCCCGCCGCCAGGTCGAACGGCTCCGACCCCGTGGCGCGCTCGTACAGGCCGCCCATGTAGGTGAACGGCGGCACCGTCACGCCGCGGTGGGTCCAGCCCTGCACCTGGCCGTACGACAGGCGCAGGCTGAAGGTGGCGTCCGGATACTGGTTGGTGCCGTAGACGGCGAAGCGGGCCTCGGCGACCTTCTCCGCCGCGCGGGCGGTCGGGGCGTTGACCTCGGCGGCCCAGCGGTCGCCGATGGCCTTGGCCGCGTCGTCGTTGGCCAGCACGAAGGCCAGCAGCGGGTCGGCCGCGGCCAGCTGCTCCGGCGTCATCGACAGGGCCTGCGCCCGGAAGGCCGGATCGGCCAGTTTCGTCCCGGCGATCAGCCGCTCCGCCAGCGCCTCGGGGCTCTCGCGGCCCAGCAGGCGCTGAACGTCGGCGTTGTCGACGGTCAGGTACTCGCGGGTCTTCGACAGCCAGTAGCGCAGGCGCAGCTCCTCGATATCGGTCGCGATCGGGACCTCGTTCGACAGGCTGGCCGCCAGCCGGGCGCGCTGGGCCTCGCTCATCTCGCTGTTCTTCGCCGCCCGCACGATGGCGCGGGCGTACTGGTACAGCTGCGAGCCGCCGCCGGCCGCCTGCTCCAGCTGCCGATAGGGCAGGTAGAGGTCGGTCGCCGTCGCCTGCACCCGCTCCAGATCGGCCCACGGATCGCCGATGCGCTGCACCAGCGCCGGATCGGCCGCCACGCGGGCGCGCAGCTCCTGCTCCTGCTCGCGCTTCATGGCCATGAAGTCGGGATCGGTCAGGGCGCCCTGCTGGCCGTAATAGACCTTGAAGCTGTTCTCGAGCCCGAAGATCGGGTCGAAGGCGAGGCGCTTGGCCTCGTCGCCGGTCAGCGAATACTCCAGCAGGCGGCCGCGCAGCTCCGAGTTCTGGATCAGCGTCACCGGCAGTTGCTGGTCGCGCAGCCGCTCCAGCTGGCTCATGGTCAGCAGGCGCGAGGTCGAGCCCGGATTGCCGACCACGAAGGTGACGTCGCCTTCCTTCGGGGCCTCGGCGTTCCAGCTCAGGTGGTTCGGCGTCGAGACCGGCTGGCCGTTCTCGTAGGCGCGCAGGAAGCCGGCATCGAGGGCGTAGCGCGGGAAGTTGAAGTTGTCCGGGTCGCCGCCGAAGAAGGCCGCCTGCTGCTCGGGCGCGAACACCAGCCGCACGTCGTCGTACTTGCGGAACTTGTACAGGGCGTAGCGGCCGCCGCGGTAGAAGCTGATCACCTGGCAGTTGAACTTCGGATCGCCGGCGCAGGCTTCCTGCTGGATGCGGTTGATCTCCGCCGACCGGGCGGCGTTAAAGGCCGCGCCTTCCAGCCCGGCGCCGACGCCCAGCACCCGGTCGGTGACGTCGACGATCTCGGTCAGCACCTCGGCCGTCTGGCCGGGGCAGCGCCGCTCCTCCTCGCGGTTGGCCGTCAGCCAGCCGTTCTTCACATAGTCGTTCTCCGGCGACGACAGGTCCTGCACGCAGCCGACCACGCAGTGCCAGTTGGTCAGGATCAGGCCCTCGTCCGAGACGAACGAGGCCGAGCAGCCCTGCAGGCGCACCGCCGCGTTGCGCACCCGGTCCAGCCATGCCTGGTCGATGTTCGTCCCGTACGCCTCGTTCACCGTCCGGATCGGGAAGTTGTCGAAGGTCCACATGCCCTCGTCGGCCTTGGCCGGCGAGGGGGCCAGCACGGCCATGGCGCCGGCGACGACGGCGATGGAGGCGGTCGCCGAAACGGCGGCGCGCAGCGAACGGAACAGCATCCTGCAATTCTCCCTGGGGCCGGCCTGTCGCCGGTCCTTTGCCGATACCTAGACCCGGCGGGCCCTCGCCGTCCACGGCCTCGCTGGCGTACCGCCGCTCGCCTTACCCCGATTTAACTTGGCCCCGCTCCCTTGCGTCGTCAGATAGCTGTCAACGCCCGGGGGCCGATCGTTTCATGTCGCTTGCACTCTCAACCCTGCTCTACGAGTGGCGCCGCTACATGGCGGCCATCGTCGCGCTGGCCTTTTCGGGCCTGCTGGTGTTGGCCCAGGTCGGCATGTTCATGGGTATCGGCAAGGCCTTCACCGCGACCATCGACCGCGCCCGCGCCGATGTCATGGTGCTGGCTCCCGGCTCGACCGGCCTGTTCAACGGCGGCCCTTCGGGCGTCGCCCGGCGCGTCATGCCGGTGGTCCAGAGCCACCCCGACGTGGTCGCCGTCGCCGACCTCGACGGCTCCGGCGGCCGCTGGCAGAACGTGGTCGAGGGCGACGCGCCCCGGAAAACCGAATTCGTCCAGGTGACGATCATCGACGCCGTCCCCGGCGCGGTCACCGTGCCGACCGACTACTCCGACGAACTGGTCGAGGCGCTGCGCCAGCCGTTCGGGGTGGCCATCGACGAAACCGCCCGCGGCCGCCTCGGCGTCGAACTGGGCGACAAGGCGATCTACAACGGCAAGACCGTGCGCGTGGTGGCCATCACCCGCGGCTATCCGAACATGATGCAGGCCGGCGTGGTCATGTCGCGCGACACCCTGCGGATGTTGGGCGAGGCCAACACCGGCGAGCGCGTCGGTCCGCTGATGGTCTCCATCCGCCCCGGCGCCGATCCCGAGCGGGTCGTGGCCCAGCTCAACGCCCAGTCGCGCGGCCAGTTCAAGGCCTGGACGCGCGCCCAGCTGGGCGAGGCCAACCAGGCGGCGATGTTCAAGGAGAACTTCATCGTCATCATGCTGGGCTTCTCCCTGTTCCTCGGCATCCTGATCGGCGTGGCCATCACCTGGCAGACCCTGCGGGGGGCGATCATGGCCAACATCAAGGAGTTCGCCTCGCTGCGCGCCCTCGGCGTCTCCATGGGCTCGCTGCGCGCCATCGTCATGGAGCTCAGCTTCTGGGTCGGCGTGGCCGGCATCCTCGCCTCGGGCCTGCTGACCTGGGGCGTCTCCCTGCTGGCCACCGGCGGCGGCCTGACCATGTCCTTCCCGATCCCGATGGTCGCCGGCGTCTGCGTCATGCTGCTGATCATCGCCCTGGCCTCCGGCTTCCTGTCGCTGGGCGTCCTCAAGAAGAGCCAGCCGGCGGACCTGCTGCGATGAACCCGAACACCGTCACTCATGGTCTTGCCGGAACTTCCGCCATCGAGGCGAAGGGCCTGGTCAAGCGCTTCAAGACCGGCCGCACCTTCATCGAGGTGCTGAAGGGCGTCGACTTCGACGCCCGCCACGGCGAGATGACCATGGTCATGGGCCCGTCCGGCTCCGGCAAGTCGACCCTGGTCGCCGCCCTGTCGGGCCTGCTCAAGCCCGAGCAGGGCCGGGTCGACGCCCTCGATGTCGACGACCTGTGGGATCATTCGTCCGGCCGGATCGACAAGTTCCGCCTCGACAACTGCGGCTTCATCTTCCAGGGCTTCAACCTGTTCCCGGCCCTGACCGCGACCCAGCAGGTCATGACCGTGCTCAAATACCAGGGCGTCGCCAAGGACGAGGCCCGCCGCCGCGCCGTCGCCGCCCTCGAGGAAGTCGGCCTCGGCGCGCGCCTCAACCAGAAGCCCGGCTCCCTGTCCGGCGGCGAGAAGCAACGCATCGCCATCGCGCGCGCGCTGGCCAAGAACCCGGCCCTCCTCTTCGCCGACGAACCGACCTCGGCCCTCGACGGCGAGAACGGCCAGACCGTCATCCGCCTGCTGCGCCGCGCCGCTACCGAGCACGGCGCCGCCGTCATCTGCGTCACGCACGACCCGCGCCTCGAGGCCTGGGCCGACCGGGTCATTCACATCGAGGACGGCCGCATCCTCGACGACCAGCGCCGCACCCCCGATCCCAACGCCACCCTCGGCTCGCACTGAATCCGACTCCAAGGACGTCCTGACTATGCCCCGCTTCCTCAAGAACAAGTGGCTCTGGATCGGCATCGTGCTGATCGTGGTCCTCGTCGCCGGCTTCATGTTCATGCAGCAGGGCGCCGCGGCGAAGAAGGCCGAACAGGAGAAGGCCGCCGCGGAGAAGATCGACAGCCCCTACGCCGCCATCGCCAACGGCAAGGCGGACGTGGAAGGGGGCATCATCCAGGTCGCCGCGCGTCGCGGCGGCGTGGTCAAGGCGGTCTATGTCCAGGAGGGCGAGCGCGTCACCGAGGGCCAGATCCTGGCGCGTCAGGAAGACGATGAACCGCGGCTGGCCCTGCAGCGCGCCCAGGCCGAGGTGGCCCAGGCCGAAAGCCAACTGCGCGCCATACAGGTCGACATCGACACCGCGAAGCGCGAGCACGACCGGCTCGCCCGGCTCGTCGAGACCAATTTCGTCGCCGCCGCGCGCATGGACGAGGCCCGCGACGCCATCGCCGCGGCCGAGGCCCGGTACGGGTCGCAGCAGGCCGCCATCCAGACGGCCCGCGCCCGTCTCAACGAGGCCGCCTACAATCTCGAACTGACCGTCATCCGTGCGCCCATGGATGGCCGCATCGTGCGCCGTTACGCCAACCCCGGCGCCGGGGCCTCGACCCTCAACGTGTCGAACATGTTCGATCTGGAGCCGGACACCCAGCGCATCGTCCGCGCCGAGATCGTCGAGGCCGACATCCCCAACGTGCGCGAAGGGCAGGAGGTCGAACTGGTCTCCGAGGTCGATCCGACCAAGGTCTACGTCGGCCGCGTCATCCGCCGCGCGCCCCTGTTCGGCGCCCGCAAGCTGGCCTCGGAAGATCCCTCGCAGCGCACCGACGAGCGCGTCGTCGAAGTCGTGGTCTCCGCCGACGACGCCCCGTTGCTGATCGGCCAGCGCGTGCTGGTCAAGTTCATGAAGCCGGGTGAGCGCGCCGGCGCGCCGCGCCAGGCGGCCGCCGGGGTCACGGCCGACCGCGCCATGCGGGCGCCCGCCCGTCAGGCCGGCTGATCGTCCGCCGGGGCGAGGCGCGCCGTCGCCTCGGCCTCGGTGCGTAGCCAGCGGACGGTGGTCCGCACCGCCCCTCCGGCGGACGGGTCCATGCGGATCGCCGCCAGCACCCCGCCGTCGGGGACGAAGCCGAAGGGCGCGGCCAGCCGGCCGGCGGCGAGGTCGTCCGCCACGATGATCCACGGCAGCACCGCCGTGCCCAGCCCCGCCAGCGCCCCGTCCAGCACGAAGTGAAGGTGCGCCAGGGCTCGCGTCGGCCCCGCCGGGACCGCTCGATCGCTCGCCGCCGCCCAGTCGGACCAGCCCTGTGGGTGGGTCCGCGCGGTCAGGCGCGGGGCTTGCTCCAGTCCCGCCGCGGCCAGCGCCGGTGCGCACACCAGTCCGATCCGGTTATCGATCAGAGGCGCGACGCCGGGGCCGTCCGCCGCCTCGCGGTCGAGCAGCCGGACCGTCAGGTCGACATCCCGCCGTCGCGCCTCGGTCGGGCCGAGGTCCGTCAGGTGAAGGGCCACGCCCGGGCAGTCCCGCTCGAACCGCGGAAGCCGCGGGATCAGCCACTTCACTGCCAGGCTCGGATGCACCGCCAGATGCACGTCGGCGGTTTCGCGGACCCCGCGCACCGCCTCCGCGATGGCGTCGAAGCCGGCGCCCAGACCGTCAAGCAGGGCCCGCCCTTGCGTCGTCAGCCTCAGTCGATGCTTCGGCCCCTCGAACAGCCGCACGCCCAGCGCCGCCTCCAGCGCCTTCACCTGCCGGCTCACCGCGCTGTGGGTCACGTTCAGCTCGGCCGCCGCCCGTGTCGCCGAACCGGTCCGCCCCATCGCCTCGAAGGCCCGGAGCGCATTCAGCGACGGCAGGCCCTTCCGGGATGTGAGGTTTTCGAACATCGGACGCTGGATATGTCGCTTTCGCCGCCGCGGCAAATCCGCCATCCGGCGCCATGTCGCTCCGCCCCCGCCTCGTCGTCCCCGTCCTCGGCCTCGGCCAGGTCGTCGCCTTCGCCTCCAGCTACTACCTGCTCGGCGTTCTGGCCGATCCGATGGCCCGCGACCTCGGCCTGCCGCCGTCGCATCTGTTCGCCGCCCTCTCGGTCGCCTTCCTGATCTCGGCCGTCCTCACGCCTTCGGCGGGCCGATGGATCGAACGGCGCGGCGGCCGCCGGGTGCTGATCTGGTCGCACCTCGCCTTCGCCGCCGCCCTGCTGGTCATGGCCGTGGCCGGGCGTCCGCTCGTCGGCCTGTTCGGCGTCGCCGCCATCGGCCTCGGCATGGCCGTCGGCCTCTACGGCACCGCTTTCGCCGTGCTGGTCGAGATCCACGGCGCCGCCGCGCGCCGGCCGATCACCGCCGTCTCCATGCTCGGGGCGCTCGGCGGCGGCCTCGGCTGGCCGATCACCCGGCTCGCCGTCGAGGCGGGGGACTGGCGCGCCGCCTGCCTTCTCTGGGCGGTCCTGCATCTCCTGCTGTGCCTGCCGCTGGTCGCCGCCGTCCTGCCCCGCCGCCGCCCACCCGCAGCCGCGAAAGCCGCCGGCTCCGGGCCGATCCGCTGGGACCGGCCGATGATCCAGATCGCCGCCATCTTCGCCGGCGGCTGGACGGTGGCCACGGCCATGGGAGCTCACCTGCCGCGCCTGCTCGACGACCTCGGCATGAGCCCGGCCCACGCCGCCTGGGCCGCCGGCCTGATGGCCGCCAGCGCCATCGCCGCCCGCCTGTTCGACCTCCTCGTCCTGCATCGCTCGCATCCGGTGCTGACGGTCCGCATCGCCTGTTTCTTCCACCCGGTCGGCGCGGCCCTCGCCGGTCTCGGCGGCGCCCGGCTGGCGCCCTTGCTGGCGGTGGGGCAGGGGGCCGGCAACGGCCTGCTGTCGGTCGCCTCGGGGGTGCTGCCGCTGCACGTCTTCGGCCCGGACCGCTACGCCGTGCGCCAGGCCATGGTGCTGACCCCCGCCCGCTATCTGCAGGCGCTGGCGCCTGCCGCCTACGCCCTCGCCGTCGAGGTCTCGCCGGGCTTCGCCCTGACCGTCTCCAGCCTGGTCTGCCTCGGCATGTGCGCCCTGACCCTCGGCCTCGGCCCTAGGCGCCGGTGAATCCCGGCGCCCGCTTGTCCAGCGCGGCGGCCACCCCCTCGGCGTGGTCGTCGGTCAGGTGGGCCAGCGCCTGCATGGCGGCGGTGGCCTCGAGGATCTGGTCGAAGGTCGCGTCCCGCCCCTGGCGCAGCAGGGCCTTGGTCATGCGCAGCGCCTGCGGGGCCTGGCGGGCGATCTCCTCCGCCGTCGCCAGCGCCTCGTCCATCAGCCGCCCGGACGGAACCACCCGGTTGACCAGCCCCCAGTCCAGCGCCGTCGCCGCGTCCAGCGTCCGGCTGGTGAACAGCATCTCCGCCGCCCGCGCATAGCCGACGTTGCGCGGCATCAGCCACGCCCCGCCGTCGCCCGGCAATAGGCCCAGCTTCAGGAACGGCACGCCGAACGACGCCGTGTCGGCGGCGATGCGGATGTCGCCCAGCCCGGCCACGTCGCAGCCCAGCCCCATGGCCGGCCCGTTCACCGCCGTCACCAGCGGGACCTCCAGCCCGTACAGAGAGCGCACGATGCGGTGCACGACCCGGCGATACCGCTCGCGGATCTCCGCCCCGGAGCCGGCGAACAGGTCGCGTCGCTCGCGCATGGCCTTCAGGTCGCCGCCGGCCGAGAAGGCGCGGCCCGCCCCGGTCAGCACCACGCAGCGCATGCCCATGTCGGCGTTCACCGCCTCGCACGCCTCGGCGAAGGCCGCGCCGTCCTCGAGGTCCGGCATGGCGTTCAGCCGCGCCTCGCGGTCGAGGGTCCACAGTTCGATGGCGCCGCGGCGCTCGCGTCGGATCAGGCTCATGCCGGAGCTGTGCCGCATCCGGAGCCGCGAGACAAACCCGCCCCCAAACACAAAGCCCCGGCCTTCCGGCCGGGGCTCTGTCGGTTTCCGCTGCGGCGGCGCCCTAGCGGCGCGCCCTGTCCATGCGGATCGGCTCGAAGTTCGACGGGTGGCTGACCACGCGGTCGCCCGCCCCGTTCGTCTGCTTCGTGTTCACCAGCATCCCGCCCCACAGGGCGAAGGACAGCATCGCGTGCTGGAGGTTCCTGGTCTTGTCGTTCATCTCTCGATGTCTCCTTTCGTTGAACGATGAAAAGAGACACGTCGTGCTCGCAGGGGTTCTCACCCTCTCAGTCGTTTCGCGTCATCCTCAACCTGGGCCATACCAGCGCCGAATGCAAGTTTTCGTTCCGGAACCGGACTAAATTTCGTGACAACGTCATCGACCCCGCCGCGTCCGCCCCGCTCCATCGCCACGCCGTGCGTGCAGGTCTGCGTCGTCGACGGCGCCAGCGGCCTGTGCCTCGGCTGCCATCGCACCCTGCAGGAGATCGGCGGCTGGAGCCGCTTCACCGACGACGAACGCGCCGCGATCATGGCCGAACTGCCGAGCCGGGCAGGGGCTGGAGGTTAGGGGTTAGGGGTTAGGGCAGACGAATAACTCATCGGCACACCGTCGGCAGAACCTCATCCCCGGTCCCGGATCCCCATCCCTAACCCCAGCCCCCAGCCCCCAGCCCCTCGCCCCTCGCCCCTCCATTAACCTCCCCCCAACCACGCTCCTTCACCGCATCCCAACGGGCGCCGTGGCACAGGACGGGCATGCGCTTCGACCTGTCCTCCCTGGGCGTCCTGTCCCTCGCCGTCGCCTCCTCGCTCAGCGTACTGTGGTGGATGGACGCCGGCGGCCTGCGCGGCACGGCCCATGCGGCCGAGGTCGCCGCCCCCGCCGAGGGGGAGGTGCGCCGCGCCGCCGACGGCCACTACTGGGCCGTGGCCCGCATCGACGGCCGCGCCGTCCGCCTGATGGTCGACACCGGGGCCAGCCGGGTGGTGCTGACCCGCGCCGACGCCGAGCGTCTCGGCCTCGAGGTTCCGCGCCACGCCTTCTCCACCACCCTGACCACCGCCGCCGGCCCGGTCCGCGCCGCCCCCGTGCGGCTGAAGACCGTCGCCGTCGCCGGCGCTCGCGTCGACCAGGTCGACGCCCTCGTGGTCGAAGCCGGCCTGCCCCATTCCCTGCTCGGCATGAGCTACCTCGGCCGCCTCGAGGCCTTCACGGCCACGCCGACGCAGCTGACGCTGCGGGGCTAGGCCCTAAAGCGCCTTCACCACCACCAGCGCCGCCGTGACCAGCAGGTAGACGGCGAACGCCTTGCGCAACACCCGCCGGTCCAGACGGTGCGCCAGCTTCGCGCCCCACGGCGCCACCGCCGTGGTCAGCACCGCCATCACCACCGCGCCGGGAACGTTGACATAGCCCAGCGACAGCGGCGGCCGTCCTGCCGCCTCCCAGCCGAACGCCACGAAGCCCAGCGTCGCCGCCGTCCCGATGGCCACGCCGAACCCCGACGCCGTCGCCACCGCCTGGTGGATCGGCCGGCCGCACAGGGTCAGCAGCATGCCGCCGAAGCTGCCTCCGCCGATCCCCATCATCGCCGACAGCCCGCCGATCGCCGTGCCCAGCCCGCGCCGGGCCCAGCCCGTCGGCAAGCTGCGCCACGGGGCCCAGCCCTCGCGCATCAGCCCCATCTGCGCCGCGACCGCGGCGAGGCAGACGCCGTAGACCACGGCCAGCCCCTCCATGGAGGTGACGCCGGCGACCGCCGCCCCGACCACCGCGCCCGCACCGACCCAGGGCGTCCACGTCTTCAGCACCGCCTCGTCCACCGCCCCGTGCGCGCGGTGCGCCTTGAGCGACCGCCACGAGGTGGCGACGATGGTCAGCAGCGAGGTGCCGATGGCCACGTGCAGATTGCTCTCGCCCCCGACCCCCAGCACCTCGAAGGCGTAGAACACCGCCGGCACGATCACCGTCCCGCCGCCGACCCCGAACAATCCGGCGATCAGCCCTCCGAACAGCCCCGCCGCCGTCAGCGCGGCCAGCAACATCAGGATCTCGTTCAGCGGCAGGGCGGTCATGCCGCCAGCCGTAGCCCTTCCTCCCCCGCAGGGGGAGGGGGCTGTCTAGTCCGCCAGCCAGAACAGCTCGTCGACCGTCGTGCCCAGCGCGCGCGCGAGGCTGAGCGCCAGGACGGTGGAGGGGGTGAAGACGCCGTTCTCGACCGTATTCACCGTCTTGCGCGACACGCCGGCCCGCTCCGCCAGCTCGGCCTGGGTCAGGCCGGCCGCCGTGCGCGCCTCCTTCAGCCGCGAGGCCAGCCGCGGGTCACCCATCCGCGCCGGCCTCACGCTCGGCCCGCCGGTGCAGCAGGGCGAACTTCAGCGCCGCCGCCCCGCCGCCGGCCCACAGGGCGAAGGGCAGCAGCGCCACCGCCTCGGCCGGTCGCCACAGCCCGAAGAGGTACAGCGCCGTCGCCGAGCCGAGCAGCACCCAGAAGCCCAGCGCCATGGCCCGCGCCCGAAACTCGCGGGTCAGTTCGTCTTCAAGGAAACGGCGCAGCTTCCGCGCGCCGCCGTCCCAGCCCATCACCATCGCCGGCGGGAGCGCCACGAGCAGCGGCACGACAAGCGCGCAGATCCACACCGCCGCCTCCCGCTCGCCCGCCAGCAGCCGGGCTGCGTTCAGCGCACCGATGCTCACGGTGACCAGCAGGATCGCCGGCAGGAACAGCATCTGCGAGGTGCGTGCACGTTGTTCGCGGTCCCGGCGGCCGCCCAGGCCGTGCAGGCGCTGCCGGTCCGCGCCCGGCATCGAGGCCATCGCCGCCGCCCCCGCCGCCAGGGCGATGAGCCCCAGCGCGATCAGGACCGCCGCGAAGGCGGACTCGCCGAAGACGGTCTCATCGATCAGGCCGCCCCACCCGCTCAGCGCCGTGGCGATGCTCACCAGCACCGCCGTCCACATCACCACCAGCGCCGCCCGGAAGCGCCGCTCCCGCCGCGCCTCGCGCGCCTCCAGCCGATCCCGTTCCCCGTTGTCCATCGCGTCCTCACTCGCGTAACCCGTGGGTTACATGTAACCTTGAGGTGACTTGCGGTCAAGCGCCTTGCCAACCGACCGCGAACCCGATCACCTGCACCGGCAGGGGAGGGGACGATGACCGGGAAACAGCACGACACCACGCCGCCGCCTGGCGTCCGCTGGCGCCTGATCGGCCCCGGCCTCGTCGCGGCCGCCACCGGCGTCGGCGCCGGCGACCTCGTCGCCACCCTCGTCGCCGGCTCGAAGTTCGGCTACGCCCTGCTCTGGGCGGCCGTGCTCGGGACCCTGCTCAAGATCTCGCTGGCCGAGGCGGTCGGCCGCTGGTCGCTGGCCTCCGGGCGGACCATCTTCGAGGGCTGGTCCAGCCTCGGCCCCGGCTGGTTCGGCGGCCGGCTCAACTGGGCCAGCGTCTATTTCGGCCTCTATGTCGTCGTCTGGGGCTTCGTCTACGGGGCCACGGCCATGACCGCCTCGGCCCTGCCGGTGGCCGCCCTGCTGGACGGCACGCCGCTGGCGCTGGACCTCAAGGCCTGGGCCATGATCCTCGGCGTGACCGGCCTGATCCTCGTCTGGTTCAACCGCTACCCGCTGTTCGAAAGGCTGATGACCGGCCTCGTGGCGGTGATGTTCGTCACCGTCGTCGGCCTCGCCGTCATCGTCGCCCCGAACCTGCCGGCGCTCGTTCGCGGCCTCGTCCCGACCCTGCCCGAAGGCTCGGCCTTCTACACTCTCGGCCTGATCGGCGGCGTCGGCGGGACCATCACCCTGGCCGCCTACGGCTACTGGATCGGCCAGAAGGGCTGGCGCGGCCCGGCGTGGATGCGGGTCATGCGCCTCGACAACCGCGTCGGCTACGCCATGACCGGCCTCTTCGTCGTGGCCATGCTGATCGTCGGCGCCGAGCTCCTGTACGCCTCCAACATCGCGCTGGCCGGCGGCGACCGCGGCCTGCTCGACCTCGACGGCGTCCTGCGCGAGCGCTTCGGCGACGTCGTCGGGACGATGTTCCTGCTCGGCTTCTTCGCCGCCAGCTTCTCCTCCCTGATCGGCGTCTGGCAGGGCGTCAGCCTGATGTTCGCCGACTTCTGGGCCCACCTGAGCGGTCGCCCCGACGACCCGATAGCCATCCGCGAGGCCAGCCGCCCCTACCGCGCCTACCTGCTGTGGCTGACCTTCCCCCCCATGGCCCTGCTGTTCATGGACCGCCCCTTCGGGCTGATCGTCGCCTACGGCGCCCTTGGGGCCCTGTTCATGCCCTTCCTCGCCCTGACCCTGCTCTGGCTGCTCAACTCGAAGCGCACGCCGGCGGAGTGGCGCAGCGGCTGGCTGTCCAACGCCATGCTGGCGGCGGGCGGGGTGTTGTTCTGCGTGCTGGCGGGACGGGAGCTTGTGGGGCTGTTCGGATAGGAGCGCGGTTGCCGTACTGACTTCGTCCCGGATCGATCAGATTCCAAGACGGAGCTTCAGCTCGGAGAAGGTTCCCACCAGCGCGGATGGCGACTGGGCGGCCAGCACCTCGCGTGTTGCGTAACCCCACGAGACCGCCACCGAATCGAGCGCCGCGCGGCGGGCGGCTTCAATGTCGCGCGTCTCGTCGCCGACATAGACCGCCTCCGCCGGGGCCACGCCGAAACGCCGCGTCAGCTTGCGGAGCCTCGAAGCCTTGCCGAACAGGGCCGCGCCGCAGTCGAGGTGGT
>JAEYTA010000051.1 GCA_023434265.1 Pseudomonadota bacterium | reverse complement strand
CCGCCCCCGGGGCGGCGGGGGGGCGGGCCCCCCCCCCCCCCCCCGACCGGTCCGGGCCCCTGAAAGGGAGCCGCCGGCGAAAGCCGCCGGAAGGAGTGATGCAGAACAATGCGAAAATAGATCCCGTCGCCGTCGCCGCGATCGTCCCCGCCGCCGCAGGCTCCACAGCCAGCGGCGATTTCCGCGATTCCCGGTCGCAGCAGGAGGCCGACCAGGCCGCCCGCTACCGCCTGGTCATCGAGGAAGGACCGCTGGCCGGCTCGTTCATCTACAAGACCCTCGACCGGGTGACGGGCGAGGTGGTGAAGCAGCTCCCGCGGGAGCAGGTCGTGGAGCTCATGCAGGCCGCCGCCTACAGCGCCGGCTCGGTGATCGACACCAGGGCCTGACCGCCGGACACCGTCCCGACCCGCCGCGCAGGAGCGATCCGCGCGGTTAAGACGCGTGGTTATCGCGCGTTAACCATGTGTGCACGCTTGGCCGTCTAGCCTGACCCAAACCTGAAAGGGCTGAGTCGGATGACGAACAGCGTCCATACCAATGCTTCCGCCGCCATCGCGCTGCAGAACCTGTCGAGCACGAACAATCGCCTGTCGGATGTGCAGAGCCGCATCTCCACCGGGCTGAAGGTGCAGGGAGCCAAGGACAACGCCGCCATCTGGGCCATCGCCCAGCAGCAACGCGCCGACGTCGGAGCTCTGAGCGCGGTCAAGCAGAGTCTCGATCGCGCCACCTCGATCGCCGACGTCGCCCTCTCGGCCGGCGAATCGATCTCGGACCTGCTCAACCAGCTCAAGGAAAAGGTCGTCGCGGCGAAGGACACCTCGCTGAAGACCCAGTCGCGGGAGTTGCTGAACGCCGACTTCCAGGCCCTGCTGCGCGCCATCGCCTCGGCCGTGGAGAACGCCTCGTTCGACGGCGGCAACATCTTGGACGGCTCGCTGACCACCGGCATCCGCTTCCTGGCCAACGCCGACGCCTCGTCGTTCGTCACGCTTTCCGCCAAGAATCTGACCCTCGGCGGCGGCATCATCGAGCTGACCACGGCCACGGACAGCCTGCTGACCCTGACCGGCGCCGACCAGGCCCTGACCCGGCTGGACAACTCGATCACCCAGCTGAACGCCGCCCTCGGCGAACTGGGGGCCCAGGCCAAGCAGATCGAGGCGCACAACACCTTCGTGACCAAGCTGGTCGACACCCTGGAATCCGGCATCGGCAATCTCGTCGACGCCGATCTGGCCAAGGAGAGTGCGCGGCTTCAGGCCCTTCAGGTCCAGCAGCAGCTGGGCGCGCAATCGCTGTCGATCGCCAACCAGGCGCCGCAGATCATTCTGTCGCTGTTCCGCGGCGGCTGACCCCGTCGGGTCAGCCCGGCCGTTGGTGCCCGATGTATACTGGCGCGGGCCGCCGCCGGTTCGCGGACCGCGAGCCGAAGCCGTACAGAGAGAGCAGGGATTTCAGGGCGTCGAGGAAGGCGGTCATCGGGCAGTCCCTCCGCATGCAGCGCGCCGTAAACGGCGGCCGCGGACCATTGTTCCCTGAGTCGCGCCCCGAGTCCCTCCGCAGCCGGACGTTAACGCCTCCTTACGGCTCCGCCTCCAGACTGGCCCGCGGGAGCGCGGCGTGATCGACAACAGTTACCTGCTTGGGCTTTTCGGGGGGACGGCGGGCGCCATGCCCGCCGCGACGCCGCAGCTCGGCGCTCCGAAAAAGGCCCAGCCCACGCCGCCGTGGTCCACCTCGGCCCGGCCGCCCGAGCCCGGCGCGCTCCTGCGCGCCGCCCTTGGCGGCCGCAGCTTCATCAACGAGGACGCCGCCCAGCTGGACGTGAAGGGCGCCTCCGCCGACTACCGCAAGCTCTTCGCCCTCTACCAGGGGCTGGACACTCTCAACGTCCTGGCCAACCGGGCGGCGACCAAGGGCGTAAGCGCGGTCGAAACCGCCCAGCTGCAGAAGCGTTTCGCGGCCGGCCTCTCCGAGATCGGCGGATGGCTCCAGGCCGCGGCCTTCGACGGCGTCCGCATGGTGCAGGGCACCGCTGCCTCGACCAGCAAGTCCACCGCCGCGGTGCCGCGCGACAGCGCCGTCTCGATCACCGGCCCCATCCACGAGGGCTCTCCCGATTCCCTCAGCCCCGCCTTTGCCGGCGACGTCCGCTTCGACATCGTCGTCCGGCGGAGCGACAACAGCATGCACACGGTCGCCATCGACCTCGCCGACATGGGCGTCACGCCACGCTCGCTGACCAAGGTGCTGGAGCACATCAACGGCGAACTGGAAGCCGCCGGCCTTCAGACCCGCGTCGGCCGCGAACTGGTCAAGGCCGAGGCCCGGACCGTGACCGTGAACGGCAAGCCGGTGGCCCTGCCGGCGGGGCCGGACCGCTACGCCTTGGCGATCCGTGGCGTCTCGACCGAGACCGTCCGTTTCGCCCCGGCCGAAAGCGCCGACGCGGTCTATGTGGTTCAGACGGCCGGGACGGCCGGCGGCCTCCAGATGTTGAAGTTCCAGAGCGATACGGGCGGGGCCGCTCCGGCTCCGTCGGCGCGGCTGGGCGAGACCCACTGGGTCGACGGCCGCGCCTCGCAGACCGCACTGCCGGACGGGATCGAGACGATCCGCGCCAGCGCGACGGGGCCGGACGGCTCGGTCTGGCTGGTCGCCGACCTCGCCGAGGGACCGGCCACGCAGCCGATCAAGGGCGAACGCGACGTCGCCCTGATCAAGCTGGACTCGGCCGGACGGGTGGTGGCCACCCGCGCCCTCGGGGCCGCCTCGAGCGCCAGCGGCTACGCCATCGCCGTGGACGCTGACGGCCGGGTCGCCGTCGCCGGCTCGGTCACGGGCGCCCTGGAGCCGGGCAAGTCGGGCGACGTCGCGAGCGTCGCGGACAGCTTCGTCACCGTCTTCGACGCCGAGGGCGAGGAGGTCTGGACGCAGCGTCGCGGAGCGCGCGCCGAGGACGCGGCCACCTCGGTGACCTTCGGGGCGAACGGCATGGTCTATGTCGGCGGCCGCGCCCGCTCGGCCATGACCGGCGCGGCCGCCGTCGGCGGCTGGGACGGCTATGTCCAGGCCTTCAGCGAGACCCAGGCGCACAAGTATGCGCCCGTGGTCGCGACTCCCGCCGGCGTCAGCCAGTTCGGCACGACCGGAACCGACGGTGTCGACGCCGTCGCGGTGGACGGGAACACCCTCTATTCCGCGGGCGTCGAGAGCGGCCGGATCGTGGTGCGGCGCTTCTCGCTCGACGCCGCCGGAAAGCCGACGCTGGAGGCCACGCGCGATCTCGGCGAGGCCAGCGGCGAGATCGCCGGCCTGTCGGTCTCCGGCGGCCAGCTGGTGCTCAGCGGCGCGACCCGCAACGCCGCGCTGGACATCGATACGGTGACCGCCGCCCACCACGGAGGCATGGACGCCTTCGTGGCGGTCATCGACGGCGGCCTGACCGCTTCCGCCGCCGACCGGCTGACCTACATCGGCGCGGACGGCGACGACTCCGTCGCCGACATGAAGATCCAGGACGGCAAGGTGTGGATCGCGGGGGTCGCCGACCGGCCCCCCGACGCGGCCGCTGACGATCCGACCGAAGCGTATCTGGCTCGCATCGACCCCCTGACCGGAACGGTGGAGTGGCGTCGGGACTGGCAGGGCGACGGACGCCAGGCGGCGCCCCTGACGCTCGCCACGGCCGCCGGGGGCGCCAGCGTGCTCGACCGCCTCGGCCTGCCGCAGGGGGAGATCGACCAGAAGTCGTCCCGCGCCCTGACCGCCGCCACCTCCCTGCGGGTCGGCGACCGCTTATACGTGTCTCCCGCCGACGGCGGCCGCGCCGTGGCCGTGACCATCGAGGCGCGCGACACCCTGCAGACCCTCGCCCGCAAGATCGAACAGGCCTCGCGGATGAAGCTGAAGGTCACCGTCGCCTCCGAATCCGCCAAGGGCCTCGATGCCGAACAACCCCTCAGCGCCCTGCACGCCGGCTTCCAGAGGCTGTCGATCGTCGCCCGGGACGGCGTAACGGGGGCGGTGCTGAGCGCCGGAGAGACCGGGCGGGACGCCCTCGCGGGCCTGGGCCTGTCTCCGGGCTACGTGGGCATGACCACCGGCGACGACGTGGTCCGGACCTTCGGCCTGGCGCTCCCCGCCGACCTCAATCTCGGCGACGCCGCCTCCGTCAAGGCGGCCGGGGAGGCGCTTCAGGCGGCGATGAAGGCCGTGCGCGACGCCTACCGCGCTCTCGCGCCGCAATCGAACCTTCCGGCCGCCACGGGACCCGCCCCGGCCTATCTGACGGCCCAGATCGCCAACTATCAGGCCGCGCTGGCACGGCTGGGCGGCTGACTTCGGACGACGAAACGCGTTGACGGCGGCCTCTCGCGCGGGGTTATTGGACTCTCCATCGACGCGAGCCGTGAATGCCCCGGGACAATCGTATCCTCATCGCGATCGGAGCCGGCGTCGCCGTCGTCGTCGCCGTGATTCTCGCCCTGATTTTCTCCGGCGGCCGTGACCGGAACCCGGAGCCGCCCCCCGCGGCGCAGGGCGGGCTGACGGTCGACGTCGCCGAGGCCCCGGCGCTGGACGCCACCCGCGAGTTGCGCTGCTACGTCGCCGGCCAGTTCGTCGGAATGGCCACCCTGGCCGACTGCGCCCGCCGCAACGGCCTGGCGACGGACGCCCTCGACGTCGGCATCGACGAGACCGGCGCTCTGGTCGCGGCCCCGACCGCCTCCTTCGCGCCGCCGCCCGCGGAACCGCCCGTGGACCTCACCGAAGCGCCCGCGCCGGCCGTCGTCGACAGCACCGAACCGGTGCAGCCGGCTCCGCAGCCCGTCGCCACCGGCCAGTGTCTGCGCCACACCGGTTCGGAATGGCGCATGCTGTCGTCCAGCATGACCCTGAACGCCTGCGTTCAGGCGCTCTATTCCGGCACGTGCGTGCGGCCCGGCGACGCCCAGTACGGTCGCTGGGGCGACACCACCCTCCGGCTGGTGCCCCGTCGGGTCGAGCAGTCGCCGGACAACAACCGCTTCCGCACGCTGGCGGAGCAGGACCGCAGTTGCCAGTTCCCGGGGCTCCGTTGATGCGTCTTTCCCTCATCGGACTCGGCGTCGCGACCGTCGCCCTCGCCGCCTGCAGCCAGTCGACCAAGGCCCCTTTCGACCGCGGCGTCTGCTACGCGGTCGAGCCGGGAGCAGAGGGCGAGCCGGCGCGCTTCAACGTCGTCGCCGAGGACCAGCCGCAGATCGAATTCTGCGCCGCCCGGCTGGAGGAGATGCGGCTCCGCTTCCTGCGCATGGGCGGCAGCCGGCGCGAGATCGTCGGCGCCTACCAGGGCCGCTTCATCTTCATCGACCGCGCCGGCGTGTCGTTCGGACAGACGCTCGAGGGCGCGCGTTTCATGGCCCTGGCCCGCACCGGCGACGGTCGCCTGGCCATTCCGGGCGCGATCCAGCGGGAGGTCGACGCCGCCCCGGCCGGCGGCGAGCCGCCTGCGGCGCCCTGAAGAACAAAGCTGGAACATCATCGCCGGCTAAGCTAGGGTGCGCGGCGATCAGGCTGTGGGAAACCCCGCCGCCCGGTGAAAAAGTTCGGCCGGCGCCGGCGAAAGCGCGCTAGGCCTGCGGACAAGAAAAGGAGCTCGAGATGGCGGGCAGCGTCAACAAGGTCATTCTGGTCGGCAACCTGGGGCGGGATCCCGAGATCCGCACCCTGAACAGCGGCGAGCGCGTCGCCAACCTGTCGCTGGCGACGTCGGAGACGTGGCGCGACAAGGCGTCGGGCGAGCGCAAGGAGAAGACGGAGTGGCACCGCGTCGTCATCTTCAACGACAACATCGTCAAGGTCTGTGAGAACTACCTGAAGAAGGGCTCGACCGTTTACGTCGAGGGCCAGCTGCAGACCCGCAAATGGACCGACCAGCAAGGCGTCGAGAAGTACTCGACCGAGGTGGTGATCCAGAAGTTCAAGGGCGAACTGACCATGCTCGGCGGCCGCGGCGACGGCGGCGGCGCCTCGCGCGGCGGCGACGACGACTATTCGTCGGGCTTCTCGACCGGCGGCGCCAACAAGCCGTCCGGCCCGCGAGAAAGCTACGATCTGAACGACGACATCCCGTTCTGATCCCGCAGGCGGCGCGATGACGGGGGGGCGTCGCGTTCTGGTGCTGGGCGCCAATGGCTTCATCGGCAGCCATGTGGCGGCGGCCCTGTGCGCCGCCGGCTGGACGGTCCGGGCCGGCGCCCGTCGTCCGGCGGAGGCCGCCCGCCGCGCCCCTGGCTACGAGTGGGCCGCGGCCGACTTCCGCGCCCTGCGAAGTCCCGAGGACTGGCTGCCCCTGCTCGACGCCGTCGACGCCGTCGTGAACTGCGTCGGCGTGCTGCAGGACGGCGGCGGGGACGACACCCGCGCCGCACATGTCGACGGCCCTCGCGCGCTGATCGCCGCCTGCGAGGCGGGGGGCGTACACCGGCTGGTTCATTTGTCGGCCGTGGGCGCCGACGAGGCGGCCGGGACCGCCTATGCCTCGACCAAGGCAGAGACCGAACGCCTGATCGCGGCCAGCACGCTGGACTGGACCATCCTGCGTCCTTCGCTGGTGCTCGGCCGCGGCGCGTTCGGCGGCACGGGCCTGATCCGGGCCTTGGCCGCCTTTCCGGGGTTCGTGCCGGTGGTCGGCGGCGACCAGGTGGTGCGGCCCGTGGCGATGGACGACCTGACCGCGGGTGTGGCGGCGGCGCTGGAGCGGCCGGAGGCGCTTCGTCGGACGCTGGATCTCGGCGGACCGACCCGCCTGACGCTCATCGAACTGCTGCGGCTCTATCGGGGCTGGCTCGGGTTGCCGCCGGCGCCCGTCGTCCGTCTTTCGCGAGCGGCCGCCGCGCCGGCCCTGGCGGTGGGCGACCTGCTCGCCCGGGTGGGCTGGTTCTCGCCCCTGACCTCGACTTCCATGCGACAGCTGGACCATGACGTTTCGGGACGCGACGACGATTGGGAAGCCGTCCTCGGCGTCCGCGCCCGCACACCGGCGGCGGCGCTGGCCGGCGCGCCCGCGTCCGTGCAGGACGTCTGGCATGCGCGCCTGTGGTTCGTGCGGCCCGTCGCCATTCTGGCGCTGGGCCTTTTCTGGCTGCTGACCGGCCTGATCACCTTCGGCCCGGGCTGGGGACGGGCCCTGGCTGTGCTGCAGGAAGGGGGTTACGGCGACTGGGCCGTCCCGATCGCCGGCTGGGGCGCGGCCCTCGACGTGGCCCTGGGTCTGGCGCTGTTCGTACGGCCGTGGACCGGGCGCGTCGCCGTCGTCATGGTGCTGGCGACGGTCGGCTACCTGATCGCGGCCACGGTCAGCCTGCCGCACTACTGGGCCGATCCGCTCGGGCCGTGGTTGAAGGTCGTGCCGATGATGGCCCTGTGCCTGTTCGTGGCGGCGACGGACGCGCGGCGATGATCGACGCCTACATCCTGCTGAAACTCGTCCACGTCCTGTCGGCCGCCGTCCTGTTCGGCACCGGGGCGGGCATCGCCTTTTTCATGGTGCGCGCGCGGCGGACCCGGGATCCGGCCGTGGCGGCCGCCGTGGGCCGGATGGTGGTGTTCGCGGACTTCCTGTTCACCGCCACCGCCGTGGTGGTGCAGCCGATCAGCGGCCTGTTGCTGATCCGGCTGCAGGGTTACAGCCTGACCGAGCCGTGGCTGCTGGCCAGTTACGCCCTGTTCGTCCTCGTCGGCGCCTGCTGGCTGCCCGTGGTGTGGATCCAGCAGCGGCTGACCCGACTTGCGGAGGCCGCCGTCGCGGCAGGCGCGCCCTTGCCCCCCGCCTACGACCGCCTCTACCGGATCTGGTTCGTCCTCGGCTGGCCCGCCTTCGCCGGGGTGATCGCCCTCTACCTGCTGATGCTGGCGCGCCCGGCGCTCTGACCGCCACATTCTGAAATGCGAAGTGTCGGCCGACGCTCTCGCCGGACGCGTGGCGGCGGGGTAGGGCGGTGCGGTGAACAGCTCGTCCCACCCGCACAGCCCGCTCAATCTGGCGGAGATCGCCGCCATCGCCGCCGTGGTGGTGATCTGGGGCGTCAACAACGCGGCCGCCAAGTTCGCCACCGAAACCCTGCCGCCGCTGCTGACCGGTTCCTTGCGCTTCGCCATCGCCGCCGCCTGCCTGATCCCCTTCGTCCGGCCGCCCTTTCCGAACTGGAAGAGCCTGCTGCTCATCGTCGCCCTCGGCGGACCGCTGCACTACGGACTGATCTATCTGGCCTTCTGGCTCGCCCACGACGTCAGCCCGGTGTCGGTCGCCGCACAGTTGTGGGTCCCGTTCACGGCCCTGTTCGCCTTCATGCTGCTGGGCGAGCGGCTGTCGCGGTACGCCCTGGCCGGCATGGGCGTCGCCTTCGTCGGCGTGGCGTGGATGACGCTCGACGCCCACGCCATCGCCGACTGGAAGGGAATCCTCGTCGGCATCGCCGCCTCGGCCGCCTGGGCCATGACCACCGTGATCGCACGGCGCACCACCTCGATTCCGCCGCTGAAGATGCAGGGTCTGCTGGCGCTGGTGGCCCTGCCCAGCCTGGCCTTCGCCTCGGCCCTGTTCGAGCGGGGCCAGCTGGAAGCCGTGCGCGAGGCCAGTGCGCTCGTCTGGATCAGCGTGCTCTGGGCCGGGCTGGTGTCCTCGGTGCTGGCGACCACCCTGGTGTTCTGGCTGGTGCAGCAGCGCGAAGCCGGGCGAGTGACGCCCTATCTGCTGGCCACGCCGGTCGTGTCGATTCTCATCGGCTGGGCCTTCATGGGCGACGTCCTGACGCCGCAAATCCTCACCGGCGCGGCCCTGACCATGGGCGGGGTGGCGCTGGTCGCCCTCGCCGAGCGCGGCCTGCGCGCCGGCGCGGCGAAGGCCTGAGACGGAAACGGCCCGGACGCTATCGCATCCGGGCCGTCCAATCCGTCGGTCCGGAGAGCCCTACAGGCCCGGCAGCTTGAAGCCGTCGTCCCGGCGCGGCGTAATCAGGATGCCGCGGCCGCCGGTCAGGGCCTGCAGCCGACCGTACTCGCTGGCGGCGTCGATGGTGATCGCGCCTTCCGGCGACTGGGTCGTCGAGGCCGTCTGGGTCGACGGGTCGTCCCGACGCCAGAACAGGATGCGGTTGGCCCAGCCCTCTTCCTTGTGCGCCAGGTCGCCGAACTCGTCGTCGATGACGTAGCGGGCCAGCGGGTCGGCCCGGTCGCCGCCTGCCTGGTTGACCAGCACCTGCTCGCCCGGCGAACGGGTGATGGCCTGCCGCTGGCCGAGGAGAATCTGGCGGGCGGCCGATTCCGGGGCCAGCTCCTGCGGGCGCGGCTGGCCCGGCGCCGGCGGGCGCAGGCCATACTCCGGCGGCACCGTCAGGGGAGCGGTCGACACGGTCAGGAATTCGTCCGGCGTCACCTTGGTCAGGCCGATGCCCTGCCGGAGGTTGGCGCAGGCGCCGAGCGCGAGCGTCGAGGCGGCGATGGTCAGAACGGCGAAGGTGCGAAGGCGCATGATGGATCCCGGTGCGGCGCCGGTCGCGGCGCGCATGAACCTAAGAGGAAGCGGCTGATTACGACTTTTCCACGGCGAGGCCAACCGCTGCCGCGCTCACGAGACGCGGTTCTCGCCCGTCTGGCCGCCGCCGGCGCGCCGCATGGCCCGCTCGGAGACCACCGCGTCGAGGATCAGCAGCGCCACCCCCACGTTGATGGCGGCGTCGGCGATGTTGAACACCCACGGGAACCCGAGGCCCGAGACGTCGAGGAAGTCGACCACATAGCCGAAGCGGATGCGGTCGATGACATTGCCGAGCGCGCCGCCCATGACCAGGCCGATGGCGCTGATCAGCAGACGGCGGTCGGCCTTCGTCGCCCAGACGGCGAGAAAGATCGAGACCGCGATCGAGAAGACGATCAGCAGCCAGCGCGCCGAGCCATCGCCGAACAGGCCGAAGCTGACGCCGAAATTGCGCACCCAGGTGAAGTTCAGGACCGGATCCCAGACGAGGATCTGGCGGACCTCGGGCAGGTCGAGCCCGTTCACCACCCAGACCTTGGTCAGCTGGTCGAGGACGATGACGAGGAGGGCGAAGCCGTAGGCGGCGTAGGCGAGTCGGGGGATTTTCATTCGGATCGCTGGATGGTGGCGGTTCCGGTTAGCAGCCCGCAACCCGCTCGCGAAGGGGCAAATGCGCCATGACGTCGCCCGGGCGCTTTCCGCTTGCTCGCCGGAAGCGCAGGCCCCAAGTGTGGCGCATCGATCCTCGACGAAGTCCACCGCCCGCCCTGGAGCGCCGATGCCGCATGCCGACAGCCTGATCCTCACCCTCGTCGGCGGCTTCGTGCTGGCCTTCGTCTTCGGGATGATCGCCAATCGGCTGAAGCTGTCGCCGCTGGTCGGCTATCTGCTGGCGGGGGTCGCGGTGGGTCCGTTCACGGCGGGCTTCGTCGCCGACACCGAACTGGCCCCGCAGCTGGCCGAGGTCGGCGTCATCCTGCTGATGTTCGGCGTCGGCCTCCATTTCTCGCCCGGCGACCTGATGAAGGTGCGCAAGGTCGCGCTCCCCGGGGCCGTGGTTCAGATCCTCGCCGCCACGGTGCTCGGCTGGATGCTGGGCGTGATGTTGCTCGGCCTCGGCCATCTCGAGGCGGCCCTGCTCGGCTTCGCCCTCGCCACCGCCTCGACCGTGGTGCTGCTGCGCGCCGTCGAGGAACGCAAGCAGTTGAAGGTCGAAGTCGGGCGGATCGCCGTCGGCTGGCTGATCGTGGAGGATCTGGTGATCGTCATCGCCCTCGTGGTGCTGCCGTTGCTGATCGTACAGCCGGGCGAGACGCTGAACGCGGCGCAACTGGCCAGCTCCATGGGCTGGACGCTCGGCAAGGTCGCCCTGTTCGTCGGCGCCATGCTTGTTGTCGGCCCGCGCGTACTGCCGTGGCTGCTGGTCCGCATCGCCCACACCCGCTCCCGCGAGCTGTTCACCCTCGGGGTGCTGGCCATGGCGCTGGGCATCGCCTGGGTGGCCTACGCCCTGTTCCACTCCTTCGCCCTGGGAGCCTTCCTCGCCGGCCTCGTGCTGAACAGCTCGCCGCTGGGACACAATGCGGCCGAACGCTCGCTGCCGCTGCGCGATGCCTTCGCCGTGCTGTTCTTCGTCTCGGTCGGCATGCTGTTCGATCCCAGCATCCTTGTGCGCGAGCCGCTGGCGGTGGTGGGCGTGCTGGCCATCGTCATCGTCGGCAAGTCGCTGGCGGCGCTGGCGATCACCACGATTTTCCGGCTGGATCGCTCGACCAGCCTGACCGTGGCTGCAAGCCTCGCCCAGATCGGCGAGTTCAGCTTCATCCTCGCGGCCCTGTGCGTCTCGCTGGGAGCGATGAGCCGCGAGACGCACGACCTCATCCTGGCCGCGTCCCTGCTGTCGATCTCGCTGAATCCGTTCGTGTTCGCCCTGGTCGACCGCTTCGGCGCCCGCCCCGGCCCGACCCCCGCGAAGGAGCCGGTCCGGGTCACGGACCTGATCTGACCGCTCAGAGCACCCCGATCATCGACGCCACCAGCGGGTGGCGGACGATGTCCCGCTCGGCCAGCCGCACGACGGCGATCTCCGGCACCGCCTCCAGCCGCGCGGCGATGTCCGACAGGCCGGAGACGCCGGGCAGCAGGTCGGACTGATGCGGGTCGCCGGTCACCACCATCGTCGAATGCCAGCCCAGGCGGGTGAGCAGCATCTTCAGCTGCACATAGGTGCAGTTCTGGGCCTCGTCGACGACGATGAAGGCGTTGTTGAGGGTGCGGCCGCGCATGTAGCCGATGGGTGCGATCTCGATCAGGCCCTCGGCCATCAGCGCCTTGACCCGCTTCATCGACAGCCGGTCGGACAGGGCGTCGTAGAGCGGGCGCAGATAGGGGGCGAGCTTGTCCTCCATGTCGCCGGGCAGGAAGCCGATCGACTCCCCGGCCTCGACCGCGGGACGCGACAGGACGATGCGCCCGACCTTGCCCGCTTCAAGCGCCTCGACCGCCTTGGCCACGGCCAGGTAGGTCTTGCCGGTGCCGGCGGGACCGAGGGCCATGACCAGATTGGCCTGGTCGATCGCCGTCAGCAGCTCGGCCTGGCCGTCGGACTTCGGTTTCAGGGTTTTCAGGTAGCCCTGGTCGCGTTCGTCGTTGGACGGATAGGGGGACCAGCCGGCGTGGGTGGGAAGGCGCCGGACCTTGGCGTCCTCCGTGAACTGGCGCGAATCGAGGATGCCGTGCTCGCGGGACATCTCACGGGTTTGACGCTTCAGGGCCGCACGCTTGGTCATGGACGCCTCCAGGGCATGAAAAAAGGCGACGCCACAAAGACATCGCCTCGAACGAAGGTAAGGAGGGCAGGGGAAGCGCAGCAGCCGCCCGGGTCGGAGGAAGGACCATCTTCCAGCGGGGGAACCCGCCGAACCGAGCACGCCACGCGCGTCTCCAGGGTCTGGCCGGACCGGGCTTGATCCGGCTTCCGATCCGGGGGCGAAATGGCGGCCTCGAATCGCAAGAACACTCTGATGCTATCGTGGTTTCCAAACGCTTAAAGCGCTGAATGGGCTAAAGATAAGGTGATGTTTCGATGACGATCTATGCGTTGGCGGACAAGAAACCGCAGCTTCCGCCTGAAGGCGAATACTGGGTGGCGCCGAATGCAACGGTCGCAGGAGACGTGATTCTCGAGCCCGGCGCCAGCGTCTGGTTCGGCGCGGTCGTCCGTGGCGACAACGATCCCATCACCATCGGTCGCGACACCAATATCCAGGACGGCAGCGTCCTGCATTCCGATCCGGGCGAGCCGCTGACCATCGGCGCCGGCGTCACCGTGGGGCACATGGTCATGCTCCACAGCTGCGAGATCGGGGACAACACCCTGATCGGCATCGGCGCGGTGGTGCTGGGCCGCGCGAGGATCGGAAAGAACTGCCTGATCGGCGCCAACACCCTGATCACCGAGGGCAAGGTCATCCCTGACGGTTCGCTGGTGATGGGCCAGCCGGGCAAGGTCGTGCGGCAGCTCGAGCCCGGCCAGATCGAGGCGCTCCGGGCCTCGGCGGCGCACTACGTCCAGAACTGGAAGCGCTACGTCAGCGGCCTGACGCCGCTGTAGCCGCGAAGTCCCGCCCGACCACGCGCAGATCGGGGCGGCCGTGCTCGCCGACGCCGATCGTCACCCGCGCCGAGAGCCGGCGCGATTCGCCTTTCGCGAGCGATAGCGTCGAGGCCGTCGCCACCAGGCCAAGGAACAGCTCGGCCCGGTCGTCCGCGTCCCGCAACGGCGTCAGGGCAATCTCGGCCTGCACGGCCGCCGGGCCGAGGTGGGCCACGACGACCACCGGCCGCGCCTCGCGAATCGCCTGGTTCAACGCCGGAACCACCAGGGCGGGGGAGGCCTCGCACCAGAGATCCAGGAAGGGGCTGCCCGCCAGCCTGCGGTCGTGCAAGGCCTCGAGCCAGCTGCCCGCCAGCCTCAGCATCGATCGGGGCCCCGCGCCGCGGATGAGGAAGGTGCGCGGCAGGCGCGCGCCGAAGTCCTCGGGGGCGATACCGGCCCGGGCGGGAATTCCGCCGCGCACTTTGGGCGCGCGGGCGAGGTCGGCCCAGCGGTCGATCAGGAACTGCGTGTCAGGATGGAACATCTCGTCCGCCTCCACGCGCGATCGCGCAAGCACCGGGCCGGGCGGGTGCAACGGAAATGCAAGGCTTTTGCGGTTCAGATGCGATCTGGAGCGGTCCGCGCGCGTCGCGGCTGCGGGTAATTCACCTGGAGGATCGGCCCATGGGGGTGCGGATCATGACCTGGCTGCCGGCGGCCGCGGGCTTTCTGGCCCTCTCGGCTGTTGCTGATGAGGCCTCGGCGCAGTGCGGGCCGTCCTGTCCGCCGCCGCCGCCGCCATGCTGCGAGCCGCCGCCGCCGCCTCCGCCTCCGCCGCCGCCG
>JAEYTA010000021.1 GCA_023434265.1 Pseudomonadota bacterium | reverse complement strand
CCGCCCGAGCCGCCGCCGGCCGGCCGCGGCGGCTCGGCCAGCAGGCCGCGGCGCTGGTAGTAGCGCACCGTCTCCACCCCGACGCCGCCAGCCTCGGCCAGCCGCGCGATGGTCAGTCCGGGGGCGGGGGAGGGCATGCCTTGACTCCGTACCATGGTCCGGACCCTAGATGGGGCGCGGCCCGTTATCGACAAGCCGGAGAAAGCCCATGTCCGCCGCGACGCCCGCCCCGCGCAAGACCGCCGTCCTGCACCGCATGGTCATGCCCGACCACGTCTGCCCTTACGGGCGCAAGGCGCTGTGGCTGCTGCGCTGCAAGGGCTATGAGGTGCAGGACCACCACCTGACCACGCGCGCCGAGACCGACGCCTTCAAGGCCCTGCACGGCGTGCCGACCACGCCCCAGACCTTCATCGACGGCGTCCGCATCGGCGGCTACGACGACCTGCGCCGCTTCTTCGGCCAGAAGGTCCCGGCGCCCGGCGCCACCAGCTACGTCCCGGTTCTGGTGGTCTTCGCCGTCGCCGCCCTGATCGCCGCCGTGGTCGTGTGGTGGCGGGACGGCTGGGTGGTGGCCAGCTTCCCGCCGACCTTCATCGCCGTGGCCATGTGTCTGCTGGCCATGCTCAAGCTGCAGGACGTCGAGAAATTCTCGACCATGTTTCTCAACTACGACCTGCTGGCCCAGCGCTGGCCGCCCTACGGCTACGTCTACCCCTTCGCCGAGCTCGGCGCCGGCGTGCTCATGCTGGCCGGCGTGCTGACCTGGCTGTCGGCCCCGGTCGCCCTCTTCATCGGCGGCGTCGGCGCGATCTCGGTGTTCAAGGCCGTCTACGTCGACAAACGCCACCTCAAATGCGCCTGCGTCGGCGGTTCCTCCAACGTGCCGCTGGGCTTCGTCTCCCTGACCGAGAACCTGATGATGATCGGCATGGCGGTGTGGATGCTGGCCATGGGCTGACCAGCCCTCACCGCCCCCGGTTCAGCCGTTCCAGCACCCGCGTCAGATGGTATTCCTCGGCCGTCTCGCGCACGCCGGCGCTGTAGTCCGGCTGCACCGTCACGTCGGCGCCGGCGTCGATCAGAGCCAGGATGACATCCTCGTCGAAGGCCGAGGTGACGGGCGTATCGCCGTATTCGGTGCGCGCCTCGATATCCGCCCCCATGGCCAGCAGCCGCCGCACCATCTCCGGCGTGGCGGCGCCATGGAGCGGCGTGCGCCCCTCTCCGTCGGGCACGGTCACGTCGGCGTCGAGGGCCAGCAGCCGCTCTACGACCGGCCCCGGATCGCGCTCGGGGTCGCTCCAGGCCGCCTCGTTCAGCGCCGCCGTCAGGGCCCGGCCCAGTTGCCGCCGGTCGAAAGTGGCGGCGTCGAGCACGATGTCGAGCACGGCCGCGTCGCGCGATCGCGCGGCGGCCGCCAGCGCCGACTCCGCCGCGCCCGGCCGCGCCAGGGCGCCGCGTTCGATCAGCGCCCGCACCAGCCGGCTCCGGCCGTGGAAGGCGGCCCCCTCCAACGCCGAACGGCGGGCGCCGAAACCCTCGTCTCCATTGTCCGCGATCAGCGGCGCCCCGCGCGCGACGAATTCCAGCGCTGCGTCCTCCGATCCCTCCCAGGCCATCCACGTCAGGGCCCGCCCCGCCGCCGCCGAGGTGAAGTCGTAGCCCCCCGCCTCCAACCGCCTGGCCGTCGTCGCGTCGCCGTCGATCCAGGCTTGCGTCCCGGCCGCCCGGTCGATGGCCTGTTCCAGCCGCACCACCGAGAACGGCATGCCCGTCTCGCTTCCGACGTAGTCGATCACGCGCTTCGTCCGTCCGCCGATCGTCAGGCTGACCACATAGGTCGGATTGTCGGTGACCCCGGCGACGTATTCGTCGTCCAGCGAGAAGAAGTCGGCCTGCCTGAACCGCTCGATCAGGGCCTCGACGGCCTCTGGCGCGATCCGTTCCCGGCGGACCCCTTCGACGGCCACATAGCCCTCGCCCGTGTAGGTGACGCGACCGTCGCCGCCGATTTCGACGGTATAGCTCGGGCAGGTGCCGAAACAGCCGGTCCGCTCCAGCCGGATCACCGCCGCCCGGCCGTCGCCGGCGGGGAAGGGGACCCGCCGGCTCCGAGCGCGCTCGGGCGGCAGGACCCATACCGGGACCGTCACCACCGCCGCCCGCGCGACTCCGTCCCGGGTGAAGGGTTCGAACCGCGCCTCGCGCGCGTTCGCCAGAGCCTCGGCGACGGTGTCGTCCGCTGGCGTGTCGGCGCCCCCGGCCGACTCGGGCCGGGCGTCGGTGACGCGGCCGTCCGCATCGACGGTCAGGACCACCGCCACCGCGCCCCTCCCGAACGGATCGACACCGTCCCGGCGCACCGGCTCGATCGGTTCGACGATATGGCCGCGCGCCTCGTCGGCCGACGGTCTCAACACGGCTTCCTGGGCGAAGGCGGATCCCGCCATGGCCAGCGGCAGGCACGTGGCCGCGATCATCGTTCCCAGCCGTCGCAACATGGCGTCCTCCATCCAGCACATCACTACAGCCGAGCTTCGGGACCAAATCGGGGCCGGCGTGCGGAAGGCGAGGCGGCCCGGCCCTGACGGGTCCTGACCTGCGCGCCGCCCGGTGGTGCGTGGCCGCGCCCGTCGTGCTTTCCTCCGGCGGGTGGAGGTCCCGATGTCCCGGATGCTGATCCTCGTCATGGCCGCCGTGGGGGTTCTGGGCGCGCCCGTGGCCGCCCGGGCCTGCATCCGCCCCATCGACACCCCCGGCGAGCGGATGACCGAGGGGCGCTGGACGACGGTGGCGGTGGCGACCGTCGTCGAGGTCGGGAGCCGCGCGCCCGAGCGGCCCAACCGCGCCTTCGAGGCGGCGTTCGAGACGACCCGCCAGGTCGAGGGCTGGCCCCAGGCCGGCCGCTACCGCCTCTGGCACGAGGAGCACAGCGAATGCCCGCTGGTCCTGCCCCTGCCGGTCGAGGGCGAGGCCTGGGTGCTCTACTTCCAGGGACGGACCGAGGCGGGCGGCCTCGTCGCCTACGCCTGGCCGCTCAGCTGGTCCGAACGCCTCGACCCCCGCTTCGGCGGCCGCCCCGACGCCGACATCCGCGACCTCGACCCGCCGCGGCGCTGATCCCCCGCCATCACGCCTGCCGACCGCATCGCAGGTTCACCACAACGAACACAAAGAAGGCACGACGAACACAACGGGGCCCCAGCCTCCTGCGGCGCCCGCAGGGCGACGCCATCAATTCCAATTGCGGGCCTGCGGCCCGCGGAATCCGGCGACAAGCTCGCTCCCGTCGTGCCCTTCGTGAACCCCATCGTGTCCTTCGTGAGAACCAGCGATCTCCCCCGCCACACCGCCGCCCAAAGGCAGCCTCCCGGCGCCGGGAGTTAATGTTTGGACTTCACAATTCCGCCCCCTCGCCCTCAGGGATTTCAATCACTTGTAAATAAGGCAGCGTCCGTAACGCACCGGGGATAGAACCGCGCTTAGGCTCTTCCCATCCCGTCGATGGGGAGGGCGTCGGATCCACGACCTCGACGACGGCGGGCTGTGGTCGAGCGATGAAGCCGGGGCGAAGGAGAGTCCCGGGGTCCTCGGGGACAGGGAGTGGATCCTG
>JAEYTA010000020.1 GCA_023434265.1 Pseudomonadota bacterium | reverse complement strand
CAGGATCCACTCCCTGTCCCCGAGGACCCCGGGACTCTCCTTCGCCCCGGCTTCATCGCTCGACCACAGCCCGCCGTCGTCGAGGTCGTGGATCCGACGCCCTCCCCATCGACGGGATGGGAAGAGCGTAAGGGCGGTTCTATCCCCGGTGCGTTTGGGACGCTGCCTTTTTGACAAGCCGTTGAAATCGCAGAGGGCGAGGGGGCGGAATTGTGAAGTCCAAACATTAACTCCCGGCGCCGGGAGGGGGCCTTCCGCACCCCTTCCTTCAAGCTCCGTCACCCTCGGGCTCGACCCGAGGGCCGGAGGTCGGGGCGGCTCAGATGTCGGTGACGGCCCTGCGATCTCGGACCATTCCCGCGATCCGAGCGGCGGAACGTCCGGCCCTCGGGTCAAGCCCGAGGGTGACGGTGTGTGTGGGGGCGTGGGAGGTGACCGGTTGGCCTGCGGCGGCGCGGGGGTGAGGCCGCTGGTTCACGCGAAGGGCACGAAGGGGTTCACGAAGGACACGACGGAGCCGGCGCCTTCTGCGGCGCCCGCAGGACGACGCCTTCGATTCTGATTGCGGGCCTGCGGCCCGCGGCCGATCGGGCAAGCGCGCTCCCGTCGTGTCCTTTGTGGTCCTTGGTGTCCGTTGCGATGAACCAGCGGCGCCGGTCGCGGGCGCCGGTGGTCCGGATTCTGCTCCCGCCGCCGGCGCTGCCCCCTCCTGATCGTCACTACGCGCCGATCGGTCCTCCCCATTCGCCTGCGCTCATGGGGAGGTGAAGCGCACACCACACGCCTCCCCACGCAGTGGGGAGGGGGACCATGCGAAGTATGGTGGAGGGGTGTGGGGCGGACTGTGAACCGCACGCACGCTGGAGTGGACACGACCTTAGCGTTGCGGGAACCGATCCATGCTACTGCACAGCGTCGGTGCACGGGGGAACTTATGACTGCTGATCTATCGGACTTCATCCAGCTGACCGACGACGCAGCCGGGACCTTTCTTGGCGTCGAGTCTGCACGAGCGGCGGCGTCGCGGGGGCGGGCTGCGAAGCAAATCGCAAGCGACGTTCTTGCTCTTGAGCCGGGACGGTTACTCGACCTGCATGAGGTGTCCGCTACTCAGAAGAAGGCCCTCGACCTCCTGTTCAGCCGGTTCCCCCGGCTGATAAGCCTGACCGAAGGGTACCTCCCAGGGACCGATGCTGTAATGGCCATCGTGAAGTTCCGTTTGGGTAGCGATATTGCTGCAAACAACTTGAGCTTGGCGAACCGGTACTGTTCCGAGTTGGTGAACGAAGTCCGGGCACCCCGCCTGCGGCGGTTCATCCGGGAGACCCTCACCGACGGAGGAGAACTCCGCGTCTTGGGCGAGGAACAACTCATCGAATTTCTCACCGGGCCCTATGAGCAATTCGCAAAGGCGGCGTCCGCCGGACTGGTTTCACGAGCGGGCAGCCTGAATGAAGGCTTGGTGCGAGAAGCATTGAAATCGGAGCAGGTGAAGGCGCTGCGGACCGGTACGGAGGGGAATGCGGACGTCCAGATTGCGGCTCCCGATCTCAATCCCCCGCAGGTGCTGAATGTGGAGATCAAGAGCTACGGAGCGCGCGAACGCCTTTTGCGTGGGCTTCAAGACTGCAACACGCCGAAGATCGGGGTCGGATTTTTCAACAAGGCGTCGGAGTTCAATGCCAATAGAACCAGCCAACTGCTCGGGACTAACGCCTCCGCAATTTACCTGCCGGAAACGACCTATCAAGCGTTGGATGCGGCCACGCGTCAGCGTCAGAACGCCCAAGGCGGTGTCTTTTACCGCCCCTTGAACCGGCTCGGATCGGATATGCGGGAGTTTTGCCGGTCAGGGGTCAGGGCGTTCCGCTAGGAACCCGAAGGAACGCATTGTCGCCTGAAAGCCAGTCCGCCAACTGGTCCGTGATTGCCGCGACGGGCTGGCGCTCTCTGCCCTTCAGCGCGCACTCCCACACCACCGCCACCCGCCACCCCGCCGCCTCCAGCGCTTGCTCCGCCGCCGCATCCACCGCCCGGTTGCGTTCGATCTTGGCGCGCCAGAACTCCGGCCGGGTGCCGGGCCACTTGAACAGATGGCAGTCGTGGCCGTGCCAGAAGCAGCCGTGGACGAAAATCACGGCGCGGTGCTTGGGCAGGCAGATGTCCGGCTTGCCAGGAAGATCGCAGTGCAGGCGATAGCGAAAGCCGCGGGCGTGGAGCGCCTTGCGGATGAGCAGTTCCGGCTTCGTGTTCTTGCCCCGGATGCCGGACATCATCCGGCTGCGCGTCGCCGGGTCGACGACGTCAGCCAACCGCCGCCTTCGGCCGTTTTCCGAGAGCGGCGAACAGGTGCGGCTTCATGTGTTCGGCGACGGCTTTCACGGCCGGCACCACAACAGAATTTCCGAACTGGCGATAGGCTTGGGTGTCGGACACGGGGATAACGAAGTCGCCTCCGCGCGGGGAGTCGAAGCCCATCAGACGCGCGCATTCGCGGGGCGTCAGCCGGCGGGGGTTCCTCCCCTCCTCCTGCTTCACGAGAATCTCCGAGCCGTCCTTGAAGTAACGGGCGGACAGGGTGCGGGCGACGTCCTCCGGGCCGACCAGGCCGAACCCGAAGCCGTTGCCGGCGGCCTGGTGCTTCTCCTTGTACCGCTGGAGGTAGTTCCAGAGATGGTCGGTCAGGGTGTACTTGTCCGCGACGCGACCCGAATTACCGACCGTGAAGCGCTGGTCAGGCGCTTCCGAGCCGTCGCCAGGGTGCAGGATCGCTTCAAGCTTCGGGGCCGCGTCCGGAATCTTCATGTCGGCGAAGCGGAAGCCCTGGTCATCGCGGAAACCGACGATGAAAATCCGCTCCCGATGCTGGGGCGTCCAGTGGCGGCCGTCGATGATGCGGAAATCGACCGTGTAGCCGAGTTCCTCGGTCAGCACGTTCTTGATGGTCTGGAAGGTGCGCCCCTTGTCGTGACTGACAAGGTTGCGGACGTTCTCCAGCAGGAAGGCCGCCGGACGGTGGTGGGCGATAATGCGCGCCACGTCGAAGAACAGGGTGCCCTGGGTCGCGTCGGCGAAGCCGTGGGCGCGCCCGAGAGCGTTCTTCTTCGACACCCCGGCGATCGAGAAGGGCTGGCACGGGAAGCCGGCGAGCAGCACGTCATGAGGCGGGATGTCGGCGACGTCGACCTTGGTGATGTCGCCGTTGATGTCGTGGTCGTCGCCTGGGAAATTCGCCCGGTAGGTCTTCTGGCTGTACTTGTCCCATTCGGACGTGAAGACGCAGCGGCCGCCGATGGACTCGAAGCCGAGCCGCAAGCCGCCGATGCCGGCGAACAGGTCGATAAACGTGAAGTCGGCCGGCGCGTGATCCTTGCCACCCCGGACAAGCGTCAGGTTCGGCTGGGGGGCGGGTGCGGGCCCCGGGATGAGGCCGCGCTGAACTGCCTCGTCGGCCACGGCCTGGCCGGCCTGTTTCACCATAAGGGCATACTCCGACACGGTGATTCCGCGCGCTCCGAGGGTGGCAGACTGGGGAGATTCTGCCAGGAGAACAAGTCGCGAACAACCAGCTACCTACCGGCAGTAGGCGCGCTTGTGTCGGCTCAACCGGTCCGATTTGTGGCCGCCCCTTACTTCACCTTCACTCCGACCCCGTCCTCGCCGCCCGGCCGGCTCACCGCCACGTCGAACACCTCCTGCCCGAACTGCAGGCCGCGGACCGCGCGTTCGATCAGGGCGACGACCTCGTCGGCGGGCTGGTCGGTGCGGACGTCGAGGTGCCAGCCCATCATCCGGGCCTCCATCCAGCGGGCGCGGGCCAGCCAGGCGGCCTTGACGTCGAGGCCCTTGAAGGCCTCGTTGAGGCGGCCGATGAGGGCGACCGGGTGCTGGGGTTCGGGGACGTCGGCCAGCTCGACCGTGCCGGTCGGGCGGCGCGCATGGGTGGTCGGGACCGGGGTCTGGGCCAGCACCTCGCGGATCTGGTCGGGGTCGAGCAGCAGGCCCTTGCCCTCGGACGGGTTGAGCAGGACCACCGCGTCCTTGAGGATCTCGAGCAGGTTGCGGCCCTTCATGGCGAGGATGCGGGCGCCCTCGCCGAACATCTGCGTGGCGCGGCGCGGGTCGGTGAACAGGGTGACGGTGTTGCGGCCGTCGTTGAGCACCACGCCGCGCAGGACCAGCTGCTCGCCCGGACGGAGCACCTTGGGGCCGTCGTCGCCGGGGGTTCCGCCGGGGCTGTCGGGCTCGGGCACGGCGTAGAGGTCGGCCTCGAGCATCAGCCGCTCGAACACGCCCATCTTCGTGTGGTCGGCGAGGCCCTCGTAGAGCGCCACCTCCAGCGGGTTCATCGGATTGTCGGTGAAGCGCAGCGGCTGCGGGGCGGTGGAGGCGTCGGTCATGGTCGGCTCACGCGGAAAACGGGCCGACACAGGAGCGGAGCGGGGGCGCGGCGTCAACGCCGGCCCCCGTCGCTTTTTTCAGGCGTCGCGCCTCAGACGAGGACGACGATCGAGACGCGCCGGTTCTGGGCGCGGCCCTCGGGCGTCTCGTTGGGCGCCACCGGCGACTCCTCGCCGTAGGAGATGGTGGCCATGCGGTTGAGCGCGATGCCCTGGCGGCTGAGGGCGCGGCGCACCGCCTCGGCCCGGGCCTCGCCGAGCTCCTCGTTGTAGGCCTCGTCGCCGGTGGCGTCGGTGTGGCCCTGGATCTCGAGGTAGACGTTGCGGTTCTCGGCCTTGAGGCGCTGGGCCAGTTCGGCGAGGCGCTGTTCGGCCTCGGGCGACAGGGCGTGGCGGTCGGTGGGGAACTTCACCGAATCGTCCGAGAGCACGACCTCGTAGAGGAATTTGCCCTCGGCCAGCTTGTGGGCGGCGTTGGCGCGCTCGAGCGCCTGGCCGGCCAGGCCCTCGACACCGGTGACGCGGGTGTCGACGACCTCGACCTGGTCGCGGACGAAGCGATGGCTGGCGCAGCCGCTGGCGACGACGCCGGTGGCGAGGAGCACGCCGGCGATGGCGGCTCTGGAAAGAGTGGATCTGGTCAAGAAAGTCTTCTCCGTCGTCGGGACGCCACTCCCGGATATCCCCGAGCCCTCAGTCAGCTTTGCCGAAACGGCGAAGTCATGGCGGGGTTGCATCCGTATTTCGGCAGCTTGGCCGTAATACAGGGCGAACGCTGATCTTCGATGAGGTGAAACTGTGCTGTTGCAATGCCTTGCGGCGGCGCCACGATCCTGACGCGAGCGACGGATCATCATGGCGACGATGCGGTTCGACCTGACAGGCGGAGGCGGAAACGGGCGCGGGAGGCGGCTGACGGCCGTGGCGCTGAGCCTCGGGGCGCACCTGATTCTGCTGCCGGTCATGTTCGCCGCCTCGCGCGGGGGGCCGGAACCGGCCTTTTCGGCGCCGCCGCCGATCCTGATCGAGCTGGAGCCGCCGCCGGTCCCGGAGCCGCCGCCGCCGGCCGAGCCGCCGCCGGGGCCGGTCGCCGATCCCGCCCCGCCCGAGGGGCCGCCGGAGAGCGC
>JAEYTA010000016.1 GCA_023434265.1 Pseudomonadota bacterium | reverse complement strand
CCGGGGGTGACGGCCTCCCTATAGTCCCCGACGGGGCGATCAGTCCTCGTCTTCGTCCTTGAGCAGCTCTTCCTTGGTGATCGGCGCGTCGGTCACCTCGGCGGTGTCGAAGATCAGGTCGCAGACCGTTTCCTCGTAGATCGGCGCGCGCATCTGGGCGGCGGCGTTCGGGTTCTGGCGGTAGAAGTCCAGCACCTGGCGCTCCTGGCCCGGATAACGGCGGGCCTCGGCCATCAGGGCGTTGTTCAGCTCCTGGTCGGAAACCGTGACGTTGTTGGCGCGGCCGATCTCGGCCAGCACCAGGCCCAGGCGCACGCGGCGCTCGGCGATCTTGCGGTACTCTTCCTTGAGCTTCTTCTCGGACTTCTTGGCGTCTTCCGGCGGCAGACGGCCGGCTTCCTTGTCGGCCTGCACCTGCTGCCAGATGCCGTCGAACTCGGCCTCGACCATCTTCGGCGGCAGCGGGAAGTCGTGGGCCTTGTCCAGCTCGTCCAGCAGGGCGCGCTTCAGCTTGAAGCGGGCGGCGCCGGCGTACTGCTGGTTCAGGTTCGAGCGCAGCAGCTCCTTCAGCTTGTCCAGCGACTCGATGCCGATGCGCTTGGCGAAGTCGTCGTCGATCGTGGCCGGGGCCTCGGCCTTGATGGCCTTGACGGTGACGTCGAAGGTGGCGGCCTTACCGGCCAGGTGCTTGGCCTGGTAGTCCTCGGGGAAGGTCACCTCGATGGTCTTTTCGTCGCCGACCTTGACGCCCTTCAGCTGCTCTTCGAAGCCCGGGATGAAGCGGTTGGAGCCGATCACCAGGTCGGCGTCCTCGGCCGAGCCGCCTTCGAACGCCTCGCCGTCGATCTTGCCGACGAAGTCGATGGTCAGCTGGTCGCCCTCGGCGGCCTTGACCGTCTTGCCCTTCTTGTCCTCGTAGGTCTTGGCCTGGCCGGCCAGCTCGGTCAGCGCCTCGTCGAGGTCGGCGTCCGAGGCCTCGTAGGTCGGGCGGTTCAGCTTCAGCGTCTTCGGATCCACCGGGGTGAAGTCCGGCATGACCTCGAGCTCCATCTCGTAGGCGAGGTCCTCGCCGCCGGTCAGGACCTTGTCCATGTCCGAGGTCAGCTTCATCTCGGCCGGGGCGGCCGGACGCACCTTGGCCTCGTCCAGCGCCTTCTGGCTGGTCTCGTTCAGGGCGGTGTTGACGATCTCGCCCATCAGGTCGCGGCCGAAGGTCTTCTTCACGTGGGCCAGCGGCACCTTGCCCGGACGGAAGCCCTTCAGCTTCATCTGCGGCGCCACTTCCTTCAGGCGGGCGTCCAGCTTCTCGTTCAGCTCGGCGGCGGGAATGGTCACCGCGATCACGCGGCTCAGGCCTTCGGAGGACTTTTCGACGACTTGCATGGTCGGGATTCTGACGCTCTGGGGCGGCGCCGTAAGGGCGGGCGCTGCGCGGTGTGGGAAAGCAACAAGGGCCGCCCTTGCGAGGCGGCGCCTTTGAAGCCCGCCCTTATGTCGATCACGGCCCCAAAGGTCAACGTGAGCCGCGGCGGTTTCGGTGCGCGGCCGCCTCGGCTATCCAGCGCGGATGGACCAGCCCCCTCCCCCCATCGGCGTCGCCGTGTTTCCGGTCACGCCGCTGCAGCAGAACTGCACCCTCGTCTGGTGCCGCAAGACCCTGAAGGCCGCGATCATCGATCCCGGCGCCTCGGTCGACGCCCTGCTGGCGGCGGTGGCGAAGCAGGGGCTGACGCTGGACGCCATCTGGATCACCCACGGCCACCTCGACCACGCGGGCGGGGCCGCCGAGATGCAGGAGAAGACCGGCCTCGACATCGTCGGCCCGCACCCCGACGACCAGTTCTGGATCGACGGCATCCCGGCCCAGGGCCTGATGTACGGCCTGCCGGAAGCGCGGTCCTTCACCCCCACCCGCTGGCTGGCCGACGGCGACCGGCTGACGCTCGGCGACACCGAGTGGGAGGTCTGGCACTGCCCCGGCCACACCCCCGGCCATGTCGTCTTCTTCAACCGCGCGGCCCGCTTCGCCCAGGTCGGCGACGTGCTGTTCCAGGGCTCCATCGGCCGCACCGACTTTCCGAAGAGCGACCACGCCAGCCTGCTGAACGCCATCGTCACGAAGCTGTGGCCGCTGGGCGACGACGTGACCTTCGTCCCCGGCCATGGGCCGAGCTCGACCTTCGGGGCCGAGCGGCGGAGCAACCCCTTCGTCTCCGACGCGGCGATGAAGCGGGAGCCGATCGCGCGCCCCGCCAGCGGCCCGTCCTAGCGCGCCATCAACAGGCCGATGATGACGCCAAGGCCCAGCGCATAGATCGAGGCCCGCACCGGCTCGTGCTCGACCGCCCCGCGCAGGCGGCGGGCCCGTTCGCGGCCCCAGTCGCCGACGAGGCCCGCGTCCTCGCGTAGCGCCTGGCGCAGCGGCCGCACGCCGAGCGAGCGCATCTCGTCGTGCCTCAGGATGGCGTCTGCCTCCCGCTCCAGTCGAGCCGACTCGAAATCGACGTCCTCCTCGATGTCTTCCGCAGAGTTCGGAACGGGCGGCGTGTCGCTCATGGAAGGGGCGTCCTTGGCAGGTGTGGGGGTCGGCTCGTTCAACCGTCGGGGCCGGGCCCCGGTTCCGGCCTTGCGCAACCGTCATGCAACGGCGGCGCGGCGCGCGTGTTGGTCCAGCATAGGAGGTGCGCCATGAGCCCGTATCCGTCCCTCGGCCAGCCCGAGATCCCCCAGCCCGAGATCCCCCAGCCCGACACGCCGGGTCCCGACATCGACCCGGTGCCGCCCCCGGACCGCACGCCGGACCTGCCGCCCGACGTCACCCCGCCCGACACGCCCGGGCCTGACATCCCCGCTCCCGGCACGCCCGGTCCCGACATCGACCCCGGCGGCATGCCGCCCGAGTTCCATGCGGCCGCCTGACCGTTCCGCGTCCAAACCCTGTGATTCGTTCGCATTTGTGTGACCGGCGCGCCGGAACCGGACGGAAGCCAGAGGGTTCACTCCCCGACCGCCACAAGCGCCACGAAAGGAACCCCCGATGGCTCAGAGTCAGCCCACGCGAGCCTCCGGCGTCTCGAAGCGGGGCTTCGCCTCGATGGACCCGGAACGCCAACGCGAGATCGCCCGGAAGGGCGGCGCCAGCGTCCCGAGCGAGAAGCGCAGCTTCTCCCAGGACCGCAGCCTGGCCGCCCAGGCCGGCCGCAAGGGCGGAGAGGCCTCCCACGGCTCGCGCAACCGCGAGCGGGCCTCGGCCGGCGAATAGCCTTCGAGGATGACGGGGCGGCTCCATCGGGGGCCGCCCTTTCGATTCCGGGGGCGCTCAGGCCTCGAGCAGCGCCAGCGCGACCGACGGCGCCGGCCCCTCCCGGAAGTCGGCGATCCGCCAGCCGGCCGCCGCCGCCAGCTCGGCCGTCGACCTCGCCGTGAACTTGCGCGAATTCTCGGTGTGGATCGTCTCGCCGCGCGCGAAGCCGATCGCACGACCGTCGATACGGACGACCATGTCGCGATCGGCCTCCAGGTGCATCTCCATCCGCGACGCCTCGGGGTTCCAGGCCGCCCGGTGCCGGAAGGCCTCGACGTCGAAGTCGGCCCCCAGATCCCGGTTGGCCCGGACCAGCAGGTTGCGGTTGAACGCCGCCGTGATCCCCGCCGCGTCGTCGTAGGCGGCGATCAGGGTCGCCGGGTCCTTGACCAGGTCGACTCCCAGGATGAACAGCGCGCCCTCGCCGAGCAGGGTCCGCGCGGCCCGCAGGAAGGCCGCCGCCTCCTCCGGGTCCAGATTGCCGATCGTGGAGCCCGGGAAGAAGCCGACGTGTCGCCCGTCGCCGATGCCGGCCGGCAGCCCGTCCAGCGCCAGGAAGTCGCCGACCATCGGCTTCACCGTCAGCTCCGGGTAGTCCTCGCCGATCCGCCGCGCCGCCGCCGCCAGCGCGTCGGCGCTGATGTCGATCGGCACATAGGCCGCGAGATCGGGCGCGGCGTCGAGCACGACGCGGGTCTTCTCGCTGGCCCCCGATCCGAACTCGACCAGCACCGCCCCGGGCCCGAAACGCGAGACCCAGTCGGGGATGACCTCGCGCAGCAGCGCCGCCTCCTGCCGCGTCGGATAGTATTCCGGCAGGACGGTGATCTCCTCGAACAGCCGCGAGCCCTCGGCGTCGTAGAACCACTTGGGCGACACCTGCTTCGGCGTGCGCGACAAGCCCGCGAGCAGGGCCTCGGCGAAGGCTTTCCCAGCCTCCGGGGCGGTCCTCGTCCCGGGCGAGGCTGCGTCGCGCGCCACCCGCAGCCCGGCGAAGGCCCAGCGCTGGTGCGGGTAGAAGAAGTTGCGGTAGCTGGCCCGCGCGTGCCCCTCGGGCGTGGCGAAGCTGGAGCCGCGCAGCACCAGCTGGTTGGCCATGAACTTGCCGTTGTACTCGGCGGCCGTCCCCTCCGTCGGGCGGAAGCCGGGATAGGGGGCGTAGGGAGAGGCGGTCCACTGCCAGACCTCGCCGAAGGCGCCGCCCAGGGCCTCGGGCCGCGACCGAGCCGCGTGCTCCCACTCGGCCTCCGTGGGCAGGCGGGCCCCCGCCCAGCGCGCGAAGGCGTCGGCCTCGTACCAGCTGACGTGGCGCACCGGCGCCTCGGGATCGACCGGCCGCCGGCCCGCCAGCGTCATGGCGCTCCACCCATCCGCCTCGCGCCGCCAGTAGAGCGGGGCCGTCCAGCCCTCGGCCTGCACCGCCGCCCAGCCGTCCGCCAGCCACAGCTCCGGTCGCGCGTAGCCGCCGTCCTCGATGAAGCGGATCCAGTCGGCGTTGGCGACCAGATCTCCGGCCATCTCGAACGGCGCCAGCCAGACCCGGTGGGCCGGGCTCTCGTTGTCGAAGGCGAAGCCGCCGCCGGCGTGGCCGATCTCGACCAGCCCGCCCGCGAACGCGGTCCAGCCTGGGCCGCGCGCCTCCCCTCGCGGCGCGCGCCGGGGCTCTTCGGCGAAGGCCGCCGGCTCCAGCGGCGAGCGGGACATCAGATGCAGCATGTCCATCAGGAACAGTTCCTGGTGCTGCTGCTCGTGGTGCAGGCCCAGCTGCACGAGATAGCGCAGCCGCGCGTCGCCCCGCCCCTCGCCCAGCCACGCGACCATGCGCCGGTCGATCTCGCGCCGGTGCGCCAGCACCGCCTCCACGCCCGGCCGGGTGATCAGTCCGCGGTCGGGCCGCGCCACCCGTTCGCCCAGCGCCTCGTAGTAGCTGTTGAACAGCCGGCCCCAGTCGGGATCGACCGGTTCGTAGCCCGGCTCGGCCGACAGGATCATCGCCTCCCAGAACCAGCTGGTGTGGGCGAGGTGCCACTTGCCGGGGCTGCAGTCGGGCATCGACTGGGCGGCCATGTCCTCCGCCGACAGCCCCGCCGCCAACGCAGGCAGGGCGGCCCGCACCTCGCTGAAGCGGGCGATCGCGGCGACGGCCGTCGATGAGTCAGGCGTCTGGATGTTCATGCCGTCGCTCCCCGGAGGCTCGGCGCTGCAGATGGGGAAGCGGCCGCGCCGGCGCCACATCTTCCGCCCCGCGGGGCCCGCCGTTCGCGGGAAAGGCGGCGGGGCGGCCCGCGCTCAGGCCGAAAGCGTGGCCATGTCGGCCAGAAGTTCGTCCACCGCCGCCTCGGTCGTCGCCCACGAGCAGACGAAACGCACCGAGCCGTCGTCGAAGCGGTAGCAGGCCCAGCCCATCTCGTTCAGCCGCTGGTGCGCCCGCGCCGGCATGCGCACGAACACCGCGTTGGCCTCGACGGGGTGAGCCAGCACGAAGGGCGACAGGGCGGCGATCCCGTCCGCCAGCCGCTGCGCCATCAGGTTGGCGTGCGCCGCCCCGGTCTCCCACGCCCCGCTCTCCAGCAGGCCCACGAAGGGCGCGGCGAGGAAGCGGGCCTTGGACGCCGTCTGCCCCGCCTGCTTCAGCCGGTTGTCGATGCGCCGCGCCAGCGAGCGGTCGAACATGACGATGGCCTCGGCGCACGGCGCCCCGGCCTTGGCCCCGCCGAACACCAGCACGTCGACCCCCAGCCGGGCGATGGTCGGCAGGTCGAAACCCGCCGCCGCCGCATTGGCCAGCCGCGCCCCGTCCATGTGCACGCCGTAGCCGCGCAGCTTCACCGGCTCGATCAGGTGGCGCAGCTCCTCCTCCGAATAGACCGCGCCATACTCCGTCGACTGGGTCAGGCTCAGCGCCGCCGGCGGCTGGCGATGGCCCACCTCCGGCTCCTCCAGCGCGGCCTTCAACGCCTTCGGGTCGATCTTGCCCGAGAACCCCGGCAGGCCGATCAGGCCCACGCCCTGTCCGAAATAGCCCGGGGCCCCGGTCTCGTCGGTGCAGACATGAGCGGCGTGGTGCGCCAGCACCGCCTCGTGCGGCCAGGCCAGCATCGACAGGGCGATGGCGTTGGCCGCCGTGCCGGAGAACACGAACCGCACCTCGGCGTCGGCGTCCAGCCGCTGGCGGATCAGGTCGGCGGCGCGCGCTGTCACCTCGTCGGCGCCATAGGCGCGGGCGTAGCCTTCGTTCGCCTCGACCAGCGCCTGCAGCGCGGCCGGGGCCATGCCGGCGGTGTTGTCGGACCCGAAGTCGTAACGCATCTCTCAGCCCTCCCCGCCGCCGGCGGGCCGCGTCTCCACCGCCACCAGCGACAGCGTCTTCTCCTCGCCGTAGGGCACGGCGACCTGGTGCGGGAACGGAATCTCGATGCCGGCGGCGTCCAGCGCCTCCTTGCCGCCCTGCATCAGGTCGGCCTGGGTCTGCCACCAGTCGCCGACCTCGACCCAGGCCTGCAGGGTCACCTGCACCGCGCTGTCCAGCAGCCCGGTCACCCCCGTCCACGGCGCGGGGTCGTCCAGCACCTTTTCGTGGCCGGTCGCCACGTCCGCCAGCACCGCGCGCGCCTCGTTCAGATCGCTGCCGTAGCCGACGGTGAAGTGGATCTCGATCCGCCGCGTCTTCTGGCCGGTGATGTTGGTCACCACGTCGCTGAGCACCTTGGCGTTCGGCACAACGATCTTGTGGTTGTTGGCGTTCGACATCTGGGTGGTGAACAGGTCCAGCCGCTGCACCGTGCCGGACACCCCGCCGAGATCGATGACATCGCCCACGCGGTAGGGCCGCAGGACCAGCAACATCACGCCCGCCGCCACGTTGGACAGCGTCCCCTGCAGGGCCAGGCCGACGGCCAGCGAGGCGGCGCCCAGCACGGCGATGATCGAGGTGGTCTGCACCCCCAGCCGCTGCAGAACGGCGATCAGGCCGATGATCAGCACCAGCACCCGCACCACCTGGGCCGCGAAGCTGAGCACCGTCGGATCCTGGCGGAAGCCGCGCACGCGCCCCAGCACCCGCCGCGCCACCCGCGACGCCCACCGGGAGGCGAAAAGGGTCACCACCAGGATGAACAGGGCGATGGTCAGGTTGATGGCGAAGTCGCCGGCCATGTCGGTCAGCTTGGCGACCATGGCGACGTCCACGGCGGCGGCCTCGCGGCCGGCCGCCACGGCCTGGTTCAGGGGAGTGAGCAGGTCGGACATGGGTCGGGTCTAACGCCTGTCGCGGGTTTTGGAAGCCCCGGCCGGGGCATTTCCGCGGCTCATTCGATCGGCCGCGCCACCCGTCCCCCGCCGCCCTCGATGGCGTCCAGCAGGTCCATCACGTCGTCGAGCGTGTTGGCCTCCCGCGCCGGCTTGTCCCAGCGGATGCGGCTGACCCGCGGAAAGCGCATCGCCACGCCCGACTTGTGCCGTCCGGAGCGCTGCAGGCCCTCGAAGGCCACCTCCAGCACCAGGCCGAAATCGCGCTCCGCCCGCACCGACCGCACCGGCCCGAAGCGCTCGACCGTGTGGTCCCGGACGAACTTGTCGAGTTGCTTCAGCTCCTCGTCGGTGAAGCCGAAATAGGCCTTGCCCACCGGGGTCAGCGCCCCCGCCTCCGTCCACACCCCGAAGGTGTAGTCGGAATAGAAGCTCGAGCGCTTGCCCGAGCCGCGCTGGGCGTACATCAGCACGGCGTCGATGACGTGCGGGTCGCGCTTCCACTTGAACCACGGCCCTTTCGGCCGACCGGCGACATAGGGACTGTCCTTGCGCTTCAGCATCAGCCCCTCGGCGGCCGCGCCGACCGGCGGATCGGCCCGAAGGCGGGTCAGTTCCGCCTCGTCGGTCCACGGCACCAGCGGCGACAGGTGCAGCCGCGGCCCGCCGCGCGGGACCAGCGCCTCCAGCCGCGCCCGCCGCTCGGCCAGCGGCAGTCCGCGCAGGTCTTCCCCGCCCTCGGCGAGCAGGTCATAGGCGACGATCGCCGCCGGCTGCGCCGCCATCAGCTTCGCGTCCACCGTCTTGCGGTTCAATCGCTGCTGCAGGTCGGCGAACGGGGCCACCACCCCGTCGCGCCAGACGACAAGCTCCCCGTCCACCGCCCCGTCGAAGGTCAGGCCCGCCATGACGTCGGGAAAGGCGCGCGAGATTTCGTCGCCGGTGCGCGAATACAGCCGCTCCACCCCGCCCTCGCGCACCGCCTGCACGCGAATGCCGTCCCACTTCCACTCGGCGACGTAATCCGCCGGCCCGACCCGCCCGAAGTCGACGGCCTCGTCCAGCGCCACGGCCAGCATCACCGGCCGGAACCGCCCCGGCGCGTCGGCGCTCGGGCGTTCGCCCCGCCCCTCCAGCCAGGCGAACAGGTCGGCGTAGGGCGGCGACAGGGCGTGCCAGACCTCCTCGATGTCCGAAGCCGTGACCGGCTCCAGCGGCGTCGCCGTCTCCTCGCCCTCGGGATCAGGCGGTTCGCTGACCGCTGCCGGCCGGATCATGGCCGCCGCCGTGCGGGCCAGCCGCGCCGACATGCCGACGCGCAGCGCCCCCGTCATCAGCTTCAGCAGCGCCCACCGGCCCTTGGGCTCCAGCGCGTCCAGCCAGCCCTCCAGCAGGCGCGGGATGTCCGCCCGTCCGGCCGTGCGCAGCGCCTCGACCACCTCGCCCAGCTCCGGCTCGCGGTTCGGCCGCAGGTCCGGATTGGCCGGCCAGATCAGGCTGACCGTCTCGGCCATGTCGCCGACGTAGTCCCACGACCAGCCGAACAGCACCGGATCGACCCGCGCCTCGACCGCCTTGCGGATCATCGCCGGCTTGGCCGCGGCGAAGGTCAGGTCGCCGGTCAGCGCCGCCAGCGCCCAGCCCCGGTCGGGGTCGGGCGTCGCGCGGAGATAGTCGCGCAGCAGCACCAGCTTGGCGTTGCGCGAGGCCGTCAGCGACAGGCGGTCCAGCAGTTCGGCGAAGGCGCGCATCCGACCTCTTCAGGGCACAGCTTCGAGCAAACGTCAAAACGCCCCGGAAGTCTCCTTCCGGGGCGTCTCGACAGGTCGCGGCAGGCCGTTAGTTGAACAGGCCCGCGATCACGGCGGTGATCAGGCCGCCGGCGATGGCGGCGAGGACCACGTCGTTGCCGCTGCGCACATAGTGGTAGCCGTGCGGCGGACGCTGGAGGCCGTACCGGGCGTAGTCGTTGATGACGTAGCGCTGGGTCCGGTAGGCGTACGGCATGCTCTGGCCATACGACCAGCTGCGGTACTGGTAGCCGCTCGGCGCGTAGTAGCGCGGCGCCGAATAGCGACGCTGGGCCTGCTGCCAGCGGGCGTAGGCGCGCTGCTGCTGGCGGGCCTCGCGACGATCCTCGCGACGGTCCTGGCGCCATTCGCGGCGATCCTCGCGACGATCCTGACGCGCCTCACGGCGGTCTTCACGGCGATCCTGGCGCTGCTCGTAGCGGTCGCGGGACTGGGCTTCGGCCGCCGAGGCCACGCCGACCGAGCTGAGGGCGACGGTGGCGGCGACGGCGGCGGTGACGAACTTCTTCATGGACTTTCTCCGGATGCGGCCGAAGGATTTCGACTTGCCCGCACCATGGAGTCCGGCCTTTGAGCCGCGCCTGAACGGGGCGCGTCACCCGCCGTTCAGCGAACGGCCCCGTTTCGAACTTTATTGAGGATCAGGCGGCCGCGGCCGCAGCCGTCTCGCCGCTGTCGACCAAGGCCCGCACGGCGGCGCGCCCGGCGCCGACGCGGTTCATCACCAGCGCCAGGGCCGCGAAATCGATCGGCTTGTTCAGATAGGCGTCGGCCCCGGCCTCGAGACCGGCCTGATGATCCTCGGTCCGCGCCGAGGCGGACAGGACCACGATCGGGGTGTCGGCGTTCGGGCCGTCGCCGGCGCGAATGGCGCGGGTGGCGGTGAGGCCGTCCATCACCGGCATGTTCACGTCCATGACGATCAGGTCGAAGCGTTGCTCGCCCGCCGCCTCGATGGCGATCTGCCCGTTCTCTGCGGTGGCCGAGGTGTGGCCCGCCGAGCCCATCCAGGCCTCGAGGATCATGCGGTTCACCGGGTGGTCCTCGACCACCAGCACGCTGAGCGACTGGCCGCCCTCGACCTCCGCGGCGATCGGCGCCGCCTCCTCCTCGCGGGCCCACTCGACCACCTCGGCCTCGGCGGAGAAGGTGAAGGTCGAGCCCTCGCCCAGCTTCGACTCGACGGTGATGTCGCCGCCCATGATGTTGGCCATGCGGCGCGAGATGGTCAGGCCCAGACCGGTGCCGCCGAAGCGGCGCGTCGAGGAGGCGTCGACCTGGGTGAAGGGCTGGAACAGGCGTTCGATGTCCTCGGGCGAGATGCCGGCGCCGGAGTCCCGGACCGCGAAGTCGAAGCGCACCCGCCTGTCGTCCAGCCGTTCGCCCCGCACCGTGTAGAGGATCTCCCCGGCGTCGGTGAACTTGACCGCGTTGGACAGCAGGTTGTGGATCACCTGGCAGACCCGCAGCGGGTCGCCGCGGACCACGGCCGGAATCTCGCCTTCCTGCTGGACCGAGAAGGTCAGCCCCTTGGCCTCGGCCTGCGCCCGGAACGGCCCGACCACCCGCTTGTGCAGGTCCGCTACCGTCACGTCGACGGTCTCGAAGGTCATCTTGCCGGCCTCGATCTTGGTCATGTCGAGGATGTCGTTGAGCAACGACAGCAGGTTGTCGCCCGAGTTGCGGATGATCGACAGATATTCGCGCTGGGTCGGCTCCAGCCGCGTGGCGTTGAGCAGTTGGGCGGCCCCCAGCACGCCGTTCATCGGCGTGCGCAGCTCGTGCGAGATGACGCCGAGGAAGTTCGACTTGGCGTCCGAGGCCGCGTTGGCCTTGTCGCGGGCCGCCTCGAGCTCCTCGATCAGGTGGGCCTGGTGCTCCTGGAAGGCGCGAATGCGCTCCTCGCGCAGCATGGTCATCATCACCAGCACGAACAGGCCAGCGGCGGTGAACGGCACGATGGCGAGGAAGGGCCAGAACTGCGGCGTGCCCCACAGGCTGCCGGCGATGATCACCGCGGCGACGCCGTAGGGCGACGAGATGACCACCGCCTGCCGCGGCGAACTGCGCAGCTGGGCGAAGACCAGCACATAGCCGGCGACCAGCAGCGCCATGCCCAGCTCGTGCCCGAATGGCGCGCCGGAGAACCAGGCGATGAGCGGCGCGGTGGCCCAGGCGGCGGTGGTGGCGGTGGCCACGGCCGGGAACACCAGTCCCCAGCCCGTCCCGACGCGCTGGCTGATGCGCTTCTCGAAGGCGCCGCGCACGGCCCCGGCGGCGAGGGTGCCGATGAACCACAGGGTGGCGGCGGTCCAGCCGACGGTGGCCAGCAGGCCCACGGCCCAGCTGGCGATGATCAGGTAGCGCAGATACTGGGTCTGAAGGATCGCGCGCAGCGCCTGGGCGGCTTCTCCCGCGTCGGGATCGCCGGCGGCCTTGCCGATGCCGTCAGATTCCACCATCCCGCGCGTCCCCCTGCTTCAGCCCGGCGAAACGCTAGGGCGAAGGTTCTAAGACGAAGTGAACGGTGACGGCGTGCGCCGAACGCGGTTAGGCGTCGCCCGCCTCCGCCGGGGTCAGCGCGCGGATGGACAGGGCGTGCACGGGTCCGGCCAGCTCCTCGCGCAACAGGGCCGTCACCGCACGTTGACGTTGCACGCGCCCCTGCCCCTCGAAGGCCCTCGCCACCACCGTCAGGTTCAGGTGGCTCTCGCCCCCGGCCCGCCCGTCGATCCCGCCCTCGTGGTGGTGGCCGGCGTGCCGCGCGCTGTCGTCCTCGATCTCGACCCGCTCGGGATTCAGCGCGGCGACGAGTTTTTCACGGATTTTCCGGGCTATCGGGCCTTCGGCCACGGGCGCCTCCTTGTTGCGGACCAATTCGACCCTACACTTCGGGCGATGTCGTCCGCCTTTCAATACAAGCCCCGCTTCAAGGACATGCGCGTCAAGCCGCCGCGCCCCGAGGAGGAGGAGGCGGCCGCCGACGTGCTCGGCCTCAAGCCCGGCGAGAAGGCCTGCCAGTGGCCCGACTGCCGCCGTCCGGCCACGGCGAAGGCGCCGAAGTCGCGCGAGCGGCTGCACGACTTCTACGACTTCTGCCAGGGCCACGCCGCCGAGTACAACAAGGGCTGGAACTTCTATGCCGGCATGAGCGAGGGCGAGATCCGCGCCGCCCAGGAGAACGAGGCCATGACCGGCGGCCGCCCGACCTGGGAGATGAAGGCCGGCAAATTCACCCGCGAGGCCGCCGCCTTCTCAGCCAAATTCGGCACGGCCAACAACCAGGGTGCGGGCAGCTGGCGCGACAGCTTCGGCCTGTTCGGCCGCCGCACGCGTGAGCACGTCAGCCCCGAGGGCGAGGATGAGCTGCGCATCGGCCGCCTCGAGCGCGCCGCCCTCGCCGACCTCGATCTCGACCTCCGCACCGACAAGAAGGCCGTGAAGGCGCGCTATCACGAACTGCTGAAGCGCTTCCACCCCGACCTGAACAAGGG
>JAEYTA010000011.1 GCA_023434265.1 Pseudomonadota bacterium | reverse complement strand
CCGCCGTGCCGTGCGGCGAGGCCCGGGCGTTGCCCGCGAAGCCGCGCTGGCTGACCGTCGCCCCGCTCAGGGCCGGATGGGCGGCGTCGACGCCTCCGTCGATCAGGCCGAGTGTGAGCCCAGAGCCTTGCGGGGGAAACGCCCACCCGGTGGCGGCGGCGGCGGGGCGCGCGGCGACCGCGCCGGCCGGGATATGCACATGGTTGAAGGCGTAGGCGCCGTCCGGGTCGAGGTCGCGCAGCCGCCGGAGCGCGCGGGCCAGAGCCATCCGGCGCGGCGGGGCGAGCACCACCACCGCCAGGTCGAGCTCCTCCAGCCGTTCCTCGCGGACCACCGAGAAGCCGGCTCCGAGCGCGGCCCGGCGGCCGGCGGGGGACAGGTCCACGGCGACGATCTCGGCGCGCACCACCGGCCAGCCGTCCGGATCGGCCTCCAGAGCGCCGTCGGACCGACGGATCACCTCGCGCAGGCGCGACGGGGCCTGCAGGGCCCGGTCCGCGCGGTCGCGCAACTCGTCCTGCAGTCGCTCGGGGTCGACCGGGAGCCTTCCCGGAAGCCCGCCCGGCAGGCCGCCGGGCAGTTGCGGCAGCCCGCCGCCGCCTCCGGGCAGGCCGATCTGGGCGTGGCTCGGCCCCACGGCCATACACCCGAGGGCCGCCCCAAAAATGATTCCGATCAGCAGGCGCATCGACATTCGCGCCTCCAACGCGCGAAACTGGACCAGAGGGCCATCTGCCGATGGCCTCAAGGGATGAAACGCCGGCGACGGATCGTTTCATCCCTATGGACGGAGTGTGTGTTTGGACGGGTTCCAGAGGGAGCTGGTGGAACTGCTGCCACGGCTGCGCCGCTTCGCGCGCGCGATCTGCCGCAGCGACGCCGACGCCCAGGACCTCGTGCAGGAAACCGTGGAGCGGGCCCTGGCGAAGCGCGCGGGCTTCCGCCCCGGCACGCGGCTGGACAGCTGGGTCTTCACCATCATGAGGCGGATTCACATCGATCACGCCCGCGCCGGGGCGCGCTGGGGCCGGGTCGTGGCGCCCGAGGACGAGCGGACGGCCCAGGTTCCCGACGCGGCCCAGGCCGGGGAGGCGTTGCGCGCCGACGCCCTGGCGCTGCGCCAGGCGATCCACGACCTGCCCGACGACCAGAGGCTGGCGGTGGCTCTGGTGCTGGTCGACGGCCTGTCCTACGCCGAGGCCGCCGCCGTCCTGGGCGTGCCGGCCGGCACCCTGACCAGCCGGCTGGTGCGCGGCCGCCAGAGTCTGATCCGGACCCTCGCCGACCAGGGAGTGAGCGCATGAGCGCCGCCGACGACGAAACCCTGATGCGCCGGGTCGACGGCGAATTGTCGCCGGACGAGGCCGCGGCCGTGGATGCCGCAGCCGCCGCCGACCCCGGCATGGCGGCGCGTCTGGCCGACCTGCGCGCGCTGCGCGAGCTGACGCAGGAGGCCTTCCCCGCGGTCGCCGATCCGCGTGACGCGGCGCTGGCGGCGCGCATCCTCGGGGGCGGGGCTGCGCGACCTGCTGGCCTGCCCGCTTGGCTGAAGGCGGCCTTCGCGCCGCGTCTGGCGCCGGTGTGGGCCGGAGCCGCCGCGGCGGCCTTCGTGCTCGGGCTGGCCATCGGTCAGGCCGGGCGCGACGACGGCTTCGTCCTCGAGCCGGGCGGGGTCGTGGCTGAAACCGGCCTGGTGCGCGTGCTCGACCGCGGGTTGGCGGCCGATGCGCCCGACGCCGCCGGCCGTAGCGTCGGCCTGACCTTCCGCGACGCCGAGGGACGCTGGTGCCGCACCTTCGCCGCCGCTGGCGACGGCGTCGCCGGTCTCGCCTGCCGCGGAGCCGATGGCTGGCGGCTGGAGGCCCTGGCGCCGTTCACGGCCGCGACCACCGAAGTGCGCATGGCCGCGGCCGACATTCCGGCGCCCGTGCTCGCAGGGGTCGACGCCCTGATCGTCGGCGATGCGCTGAACGCCGCCGCCGAGGCCCGGGCCCGGGACGCCGGCTGGCGCTGAGGCGAGGCCCCGGCGACGGATGAATGCGGCGCCGCCGGACGTTCTGACCTTCGGGGGCCCATGCTCCTGTCGGAGCCGCCATGGACGAATCCACCCTCCGCGCCCGCGTCGCGGCCTGGCGCGCGCGCGCCGGGAGCGCGGCGACGGAACACGAGCGGGAGGCCTGCGCCGAACTGGCCCGGCACTATGCGGCTCTGCTCGAGGCGCTGCGCCCTGACGTCCCCGACCCGGCCGGCCGCCCTTGAGCGCGGCTTCGCCTTGGCGCATTCAGGGCGGCGGAGGGACCCATGCAGCACGAACAGACCGCCGACCTGCCCTACCTGCGCAAGGTGGTCGGCGCCTCGATGGCCGGCACGGTGGTCGAGTGGTACGAATTCTTCCTCTACGGCACCGCCGCCACCCTGGTGTTCGGCCAGCTGTTCTTCCCGCAGACCGGCAACGAGCTGGACGGCGTCATCGCCGCCTTCGCCACCTATGCGGTCGGCTTCATCGCCCGGCCGCTGGGCGGGGTGGTGTTCGGGCACATCGGCGACAGGATCGGGCGCAAGTCGCTGCTGCAGTTCAGTCTGCTGCTGATCGGCGCCTCGACCTTCCTGATGGGCTGCCTGCCCAGCTTCGCCTCGATTGGCTACCTCGCGCCCATCCTGCTGGTCACGCTGCGCTTCATCCAGGGCTTCGCCCTGGGTGGCGAGTGGGGCGGGGCGGTGCTGCTGGTCACCGAGCACAGCCCCAACCGTTCGCGCGCCTTCTGGGGCAGCTTCCCGCAGGCGGCGGTGCCAGTCGGCAACCTGCTGGCCACCGTGGTCATGCTGGTGCTGTCGGCCCTGCTCAGCGAGGCCGACTTCCTCGCCTGGGGCTGGCGCGTCGGCTTCTGGCTGTCGGTCGCGATCATCGCCATCGGCTACTACATCCGCACCCAGGTGACGGACTCGCCGATCTTCGTGAAGACGCGCGAGGAGGCCGAGCAGCGCGCCGCCGCCGGCTACGGCCTGACCGAGGTGTTCCGCCGCGAGCCGCGCGGGGTGTTCACCGCCATGGGCCTGAGGTTCGGCGAGAACATCCTCTACTACATGGTGGTCACCTTCTCGATCACCTACCTGCACCACCGCGCGGTCGACACCACCCGCATCCTCGCCTTGCTGTTCCTCGCCCACATCCTGCACGTGGTGGTCATCCCCGTCGTCGGCGCGGCGGCGGACCGCATCGGACGGCGGCCGGTCTACATCGCCGGCGCCCTCCTGACCCTCGCCTGGCCCTTCGTCGCCTTTCCCATGTTCGACACCGGCGGCACGGCGATGATCCTCGGGGCGATCATGCTCGGCCTGGCGGTGCACGGGATGATGTACGCCGCCCAGCCGGCCATCATGACCGAGATGTTCCCGACCCGGATGCGCTACTCCGGCGTCTCCCTCGGCTACCAGGTCACCGCCATCGTCGCCGGCAGCTGGGCCCCGCTGATCGGCGCGGCCCTGCTCAGGGAGTACGACAGCTGGCTGCCCATCGCCTGGTACGTGCTCGCCGCCGGCGCGGTCAGCCTCGTCGCCGCCCTGGTCCTGCGCGAGAGCAAGGGCGCCTCGCTGGCGGCGATCGACGCCGCGGACCTGGCCCGGCTGGAGCCCGCCGCCAAACATTAACTCCCGGCGCCAAATTCGATGTAACGCATTGAATTCGGCCGATCGGAATTTTTATTCCCGGCGCCCTGCCGGAGGCATGGGATTATATTCCCATGACCAGAACCTCGACCGCCTCACACCGCCGCCTCTCCGACGAGGAGTGGAGCGCCATGTTCGCCGAAGAGATGGCCGGCGTCCCGCGCCGCGTCCTCGCCGCCCGCTACGGCATTCATCCCGGCACCATCAATCGCCAGGCCTCGCTGCGCGGCCTGCTCAAGCGTCAGACCGGCGCCCCCGACCAGCGCTGCAAGCCCGAGAGCGGCTGGCCCGACGACCGGGTCTTCCCGAAGAGCCCCGTGGGCATGACCGCCGGCCGGTGGCGCGAGGCGAAGCGCCGCTATCTCGCCGGCGAGCCGGCCGCCGAGGTCGCCGCCGCCTTCGGAGTCACCGAAGGGGCGATCACTTCGCGCTGCCACGCCGACGGCTGCCAGAAGAAGGACACCCCCGGCGCCGTCTACCGCTCCACCGGCCGCCGTCGGGCCGGCGAGGGCGTCCTCCCCGTCGACATCGACCCGCTGGCGGCGAACGCCCCCCGCCCGCCGCACGTCCTCCGCCCCGCCCAGACGCCCCCCGCCGGCGACTGGCGCACCTGGCTGTTCCTCGGCGGCCGCGGCGCCGGCAAGACCCTCGCCGGGGCGGAATGGCTGGCCGACCAGGCCGAACGCCTCGGCAAGGGCGGCCGCGTCGCCCTCATCGGCCCGACCCTGCACGACGTGCGCGAGGTGATGATCGAGGGCGTCTCCGGCCTGCGCTCGCTCCCTCGCTGGATCCGCCGCGACCGCCCCGTCTACCAGCCCTCGCGCCGCCGGCTCCATTTCGCCAACGGCTGCGTCGCCTACGCCTTCTCGGCCGAGGATCCCGACTCCCTGCGCGGCCCCCAGTTCAGCGCCGCCTGGGCCGACGAGTTCTGCGCCTGGCCCGCCCGCGGCCCCCGCGGCGCCGCCGAGACCCTGGCGATGCTGCGGCTGGGGCTCAGGCTGCCCCTCGGCGACGGCGCCCCCCGCCTCGTCGTGACGACGACGCCCAAGCCCACCCGCGCCCTGATCCGCCTGCGCGACGAGGCGAGCTGCGTCCTCACCCACGCCGGCACCCTGGAGAACGCCGCCCACCTCTCGCCCGGCTTCGTCGACGACCTCAGGGCCCTCTACGGCGGCACCCGCCGCGAGGCCCAGGAGCTGGAGGGCAGGATCGTCGACCTCGACGGCGCCCTGTTCACGGCGGAGATGATGGCGCGGGCGAGAAGGGTCGAGGGTCGAGGGGCGAGGGGCGAGGCGGGAGGGGAGCCCAGGCCCCGCGACGGCTCCGCTGCGGACCTTCCCTCGACCCTCGCCCCTCGACCCTCGCCCCTCCGCTACGAGCGCATCGTCGTCGCCATCGACCCCCCGGCCACCGCCGGCGGCGACGCCTGCGGCATCGTCGCGGCCGCCAGCCGCCGCAGGCCCGACGGCGTGCGCGAGGCGGTGGTGCTGGCCGACCGCTCGATCGCCGGACTCGGACCCGACGCCTGGGCCCGTCGCGCCCTCGACCTGGCCCGCGAGCTCAACGCCCACGCCATTGTGGCCGAGGTCAACCAGGGCGGCGACATGGTCGGCCACACCCTGCGCACCGCCGGCATCGACATCCCCTACCGCCCGGTCCACGCCACCCGCGGCAAGCGCATCCGCGCCGAGCCCGTCGCCGCCCTCTACGAGCAGGGCCGGGTCAGGCACGCCGCCGCCTTCGACCTGCTCGAGGAGCAGCTCATGGCGCTGGGCGGCGAGATGGAGGACGCCTCCAGCCTCGACCGCGCCGACGCCCTCGTCTGGGCGATCACCGACCTGCTGATAGACCGCCCCGACCGCCGCGGCCCCAGCGTGCGCGCGCTATGAGGGGCGGGGAGAGGAACGGGCGCCGTCTTCTCCCTCCCCTTCAGGGGAGGGTCGTCGCCGCAGGCGACGGGGTGGGGACGGCCCGGCGCCGGGAGCGCCGGCGTCTGTCTCGCCGCGCCATCCCCACCGGGTCGCTGCGCGACCACCCTCCCCTGAAGGGGAGGGCCGCCCCTACGCCGCCTCTTCCCGGCCGCGCTGCGCCAGGCAGTACCCCACCGTCACCGCGATCCCCAGCACCACGGCCCCGCACCCGGCCCACAGGGCCACGTCGAACGGCGCGAACACCCACAGCGCCCCATAGACCAGGCCGCTGATCGCCATCGACCAGCCGCTGACCCGGTTGACCCGCCGCGCCGCCGCCTGCGGCGCCCACATCTTGGGCATGCGATTGCCGACCCAGGCCAGCATCAGCCCGGTCCCGCCCATGACGATGCGCGTCACCGTATCGCCGTCGATCCACCCCGCCTGCTTCGCCGCCGTGGCCGCCAGCGCCACGCCGATCAGCGCCCCCGCCACGACCAGGTTCGGGACCACCTCGTGCCTCGCTTCGCTCATGTCGCCGTCTCCTTGCCGGTCGCCGCCGGCGGTTCTTCCTGCGGAGCGGCCGCGGCCCCCCCGAAGGAGTGGACGAAGCCCAGCAGCGCCTCTTCCAGCACCGACAGCTTCAGATGATAGATCACGCTCTTCCCCGCCTTCTCGGCATGCACCAGCCCGGCCTCGCGCAGCACCGCGAAGTGCGCCGACATGGTCGGCTTCGACACCTCGAACCGCTCGGCGAGGTCGCCGGCGCTCATCGGGCCGGCGCGGAGAAGCTGCAGCACGCGACGCCGGGTGGGATCGGACAGGGCCTTGAACACGGAGCTCATGGGGAGACGTTTAGCTAAATGTCGAAATGAGAGTCAAGGGGGGCGCTCGACTTAGCTACGGTGTGCGCTTCAATCGCGGGCGTGCGCTTGGCGAAGGAGGAATAGACGAGCGAGCCGAGGGAGCGTCTCACCCATCAAGGAAACCAGCGACGCTGCTTGTAGATGGGCTTGGCGGCTCTGCTGCCGCCAGAACCTTCTATGTGCCGAAGGCCGACCGCCCAAGGGCGAAAATTGATGCGGCTGAGACTGATGCGTGGCCTTAGTCGGACGGACTGTAACGATCTGATGGCAGGGTGGGGCCCAAGTGATTGGGGCCTATGGGCCCTGTGGGAAAAGCTCGCCGGGACTCGGAACGGGGAGTGGCAAAGCCGTTCAAAGGCACTAGCGTGACAGGGCTGGTCGCGCTCAGTTCAAGCGCGATATCAGGACGAGAAAGCACCGAGGGCCTTATGACCGCTGCAAGCGTCGAGTCGTATCTTACGATCGTCAAGAATGCTCATGAAGGATCGTTGAAACTGCCCGCGTTTCAACGAGACTGGAAGTGGCGGCCTCAACAAGTGGCCCTGCTCTTCGACAGTCTGAGGCAGGGATTTCCCATTGGTTCGTTCTTGTTCATGGAGCCCGCGCTTGAGATAGACTTTTCGCCGCGGTCGTTCAGGGGGGCCAAGGATGACTCCAAGGAGGCTCGCACCACCGCCCTTGTTCTAGATGGTCAACAGCGCATCACCGCGGGCATGGAGCTCTTCTATGGGACTGGATCAAAGCATTGCTTTCTTGACCTCCGCACATTGAGAATGAAGGCGGTAAAGGACGGCGTTGATCCGCTTGACAGGGAGAGCGTCCGAAAATTCCTGTCAAACCTCGATATCGATGATGGTTATTTTAAGCGCCTGAACCGGTCGTCCGACCCATCCCAACATCTTGCTACGAAAGAATACCTGTATACGGGCGCGTTGCACGATGAAGACGAACTCACACGCTCCTTGGCGGTCTTATGTAAAGCGTTCCCTGAGCATTCGGACTTCTATAATTTTGTCGTGGGAAGGAATTTCCGTCCAAGCTCGGCTACTCACATCCCGATCACGACGATCCCTGGCGATGTATCGGTTGAGGCAATCTCGAGGATTTTCGCAACGCTGAACTCTACTGGCAGAATATTGAGTCCTTTCGAACTTGTAGTTGCGGTGCTTTTTCCCAAGAAGATCGAACTCGTCGAAGAGGTGGGAATTCTGAAAGAGCTCTATCCCTATTACAAGCGCGTCGATGAAACGGGCGAAATATTGCTACAGACGATCGCGCTATTTGCTGGAAAAGATACCCGTAAGGCGGGGCTCCCAAAGGTCATAACTGCGGAGCTTTACAAGACACATCATGACGATGCCGCAAAGTATCTGGACGCGGCTGCGAGCTTCGTTTCCGACCGCGTCGGCGTCGGGTTAGATGTGGCCGACGAGCTGCTGGTCTACCCTGTGATTTACCCGCCCATGGCCTTTGTTCTACGAGCCTTGGAACGGGAAAATCTTGATCCGGAAGCGCGGGGCATCGCATTGCGTCGCGTTGAAGAATGGTACATTGGCGCAATCTTGGACCGTCGATACCAACAGAGCACTCACGATAAGCAAGCGCGCGACAAGGAGGATGTTCTGGCGTGGGCGCTGGGAAATGCTGAGGATCGGCCTCAGTGGCTTGATGAGACATATATTTCGGGTCTGAGTGGTGCCGCACCCTCCAGCGCGAAAGGTAAACTACTTCGGAGCCTGCTTAACCGGCGCGAACTAAGAGATCCCCTCACACGCGAGCGCGTCGGGGTCGGCGTGGGAAGACGGCCGTCTGGCCGGCACCATATTTATCCAACCCGCTGGGTACATCACTTGAAGGGTTGGGATCGTGAAAAGCACAGCAATAATGTCGCTCTCAACATGATGTACGTCGAGGAGGCCACCAATTCGACGTTCCTCAATTTCTCACCGCGAGATCAAGTTGAGCAAAGTATAAAGGTTCTCGGAGAATCGGGAGCGCGTGACGTTTATCTTCAGCATGGAATTTCGTCGACGGCTTTTGATATATTGAGAAAGCCAAATCCATCGGTGGATGACTATCTTAGCTTTATCGCGGAGAGAGAGGCGTTCTTTTCTCTCATGCTCGAATCGAGCGGTTTCAAGCGCGCTGCGGATGGCCATGGAAACGAGGACGATCTCGACGAAGACTAATTGCCGGTTATTTCGTCGGGCAAGCGAGCAGGAGCGGCGGCGCGCCGAGCGTCGCGTTGAGCGGCAAGCTCATTGATGGACGCGTACCCGGTCCCGCGAAAACCCATTAGACGAAGAGCGCTCGATAAAGTTGTCGGCGCGGCGATATCCGGTTCCGGATCGGGGCGGGTGACGGCAAACAAGTCGCTCGCCCGCGCATACAACTCGGCCGCCTCTACGATCTCCGAGTCGAAGTATCCGACAGCATAACCTACGCCTGGCCGGTCCCCCACCAATGACTCCATAAGACCGCGCCAGCGAGCGGTGTGGACCTGGAGGTCGGAGAGCAACGCGATGAAAGGCTTTGCTCTCGATTTGGAGGAAGCCTCCACCATCCGTTGGAGAGCTGTCACTACCTCGACAGAGAGCTTGGGTGGCTCAAATTCCCCAAGCGCCTCAAGCGATGGATGTTGTTGGCGACGTAGTAGATCGCGACACTGGGACAGTTTCCAGGCGCTTTCTTTCGCGTAGTCGCAAAGTGAGCTCAGGGTGAGCGGCATTGCTGCTTTCTGTGCTCGATACCGCCGACGTAGACGTCTACGTTCGTGAGCTTCAGCTTGCTTGATCTGCTTTTGCACGTAAATCACGCCCGCCGCCGCAGCAGTTACAGCCAATACGCCTGCTAAGAGGGCTTCGCGATCATCAACCCAGAGAAGTAGGAAGGCAGCCTCGAACGTCTCTGCTGCCCCACTCACGCACCGTTTGCTCAACCACGGACTGCAACCCCAGCGGTGGGCCGCCAAAGTGAGCCAGAGGACGACGAGCCCAAGACCCGCCGCCATCAGTATGTGCCGCACCCTTACAGGCATTGCCTACCCGAACTCCACCAGCACATCGTCCGCCGCCACCGGGTCCCCGGCCTTGGCGGAGACCGCCTTCACCACCCCGTCGCGCTCGGCCTTGAGGATGTTCTGCATCTTCATGGCCTCGATGATGGCGACGGTTTCGCCGGCCTTGACCTCCTGGCCGGGCTCGACCGGGATGGCCACGACGAGGCCGGGCATGGGGGAGAGGACCAGTTTGGAGGTGTCGGCGGCCTGTTTCTCGGGCAGGCGGGCGTAGAGGGCGGCGATCGCCGGGGTGAGGACGCGGACGCGGGCCCGGGCGGCGCGGTGGCGGATGACGAAGCCGTCGGGAGCGCCGGCGACCTCGGCCGTGAAGGGCTCGCCGTCGAGGACGGCGCGGAACTGCGCCAGGCCGGGGCGCCAGTCGATGTCGGCCAGGCGGACGGTGCTCTCGTCGGGCCCCTCCACCGCTGCGCGGTCCCCCTCCCCGTCGGAGACGGGGAGGAAACGCAGCTCCAGCGCTTCGGCGTCGTCGTAGGACAGGCTGACCGGATGCGCCGCCTTGTCGACCAGCACGGTCCAGTCGGTGCGGTCGGAGGGGTCGCCGGCCTGTTCCGAGAGGATCTCGTGCATGGCCATGGCGGCGGCGACCATCAGGCGGGTCTGGGCCGGCGATGGGGGCAGGCCGTGGAAGCCGTCGGGGAACTCGTCCCTGATGTAGCTGGTCGACAGGGCGCCCGAGCGGAAGCGCGGCTGGTCCATCACCGCGGCGAGGAAGGGGACGTTGTGGCCGAGGCCGGCGAGGTGGGTGTCCTCCAGCGCCCGGGCCATGCCCTCGACCGCCTCGGCGCGGGTCGGCGCCCAGGCGCACAGCTTGGCGATCATCGGGTCGTAGAACATGCTGATCTCGTCGCCCTCGCGGACGCCGGAGTCGTTCCGGACGACATAGCCGTCCTCGTGTGGCCCTTCCTCCGGCTGTTCGTACCGGACCAGCCGCCCGATGCTCGGCAGGAACCCCCGATACGGATCCTCCGCATAGATCCGGCTCTCGATCGCCCACCCGTCGATCTTCAGCTCGTCCTGTTGGAAGGCGAGGCGTTCCCCCCACGCCGACCGGATCATCTGCTCGACCAGATCGACGCCCGTGATTAGTTCGGTAACCGGATGTTCTACTTGAAGTCTCGTGTTCATCTCCAGGAAAAAGAAGGACTTATCCTGCCCCGCGACGAACTCGACCGTGCCGGCGGAGTCGTAGTTCACGGCCTTCGCCAGGGCGACGGCCTGGGCGCCCATGGCGGCGCGGGTCTCTTCGTCGAGCAGCGGGGAGGGGGCCTCCTCGATGACCTTCTGGTTGCGGCGCTGGATCGAGCATTCGCGCTCGAACAGGTGGACGACATTGCCGTGCTTGTCGCCCAGCACCTGGATCTCGATGTGGCGCGGGTCGACGATGAATTTCTCGAGGAAGACGCGGTCGTCGCCGAAGGCGTTCAGGGCCTCGGCCTTCACCGCGGCGAAGCCCTCGGCCATGTCGTCGTCGCCGTGGGCGACGCGGATGCCCTTGCCGCCGCCGCCGGCGGAGGCCTTGATCATCACCGGATAGCCGATCTCGCGGGCGATGCGGACGGCCTCGTCCGGCGTCTCGATCAGGCCCATGTGGCCCGGCACGGTGGAGACGCCGGCCTCGGCGGCGAACTTCTTGGAGGTGATCTTGTCGCCCATGGCCTCGATGGCCTCGGGGTTGGGGCCGATGAAGGCGATGCCCTCGTCGCGCAGGCGCCGGGCGAAGCCGGCGTTCTCGGACAGGAAGCCGAAGCCGGGGTGGACGGCCTCGGCGCCGGTCTGGCGCACCGCCTCGATGATCCTGTCGGCCAGCAGGTAGGACTGGTTGGCCGGGGCCGGGCCGATGAGCACCGATTCGTCGGCCATCTCGACCGCCAGCGAGCCGGCGTCGGCCTCGGAATAGACCTGCACCGTGGCGATGCCCATGCGGCGGCAGGTCTTGATGATGCGGACGGCGATCTCGCCGCGGTTGGCGATCAGGATCTTCTTGAACATGCGGTCCCGGGGTCGAGGCTTTCGCCCCGATTAGGCCGCGATGCCGGGCGAGTAAACCGGCGGGGGCGTTCGCCTGAACGGGGCGGCGGGGTTGGCAAGCCGTGCGCCGATGGGGTTTAAAGCCGCCCGACCCCGTTCACCGGCCTTGCGGAGCTGACAGACCGATGACCCGTTTCCTCACTGCCGCGGCCTCGGCCGCCCTCGCGCTGGCCGTCAGCGCCGGGGCCGTCATGGCCCAGGACTTCCGCGAGCTGGCCCGCCAGGACCTGCAACGCATGCACGACGAGCTGGCCGCCAACCACCCCGCCGCCGCCGTGTCGGGCGAGGCCAGCAACACCTTCCGCGGCTGGATCGACGCGGGCCTGCAGGAATCCCTCGCCATGGCCGGCCGCGCCACCAGCGGCGACGCCCACAGCTACCTCCTGCGGCACTACGCCCGCGGCTTCCGCGACTCGAACATCGCCGCGACGCCGACCTTCGAGGGCATGGGGCCCTATTTCGGCACCAGCTGGCCGGGCTTCACGACCGGCTGGCGCGACGGCAAGTATGTGGTCACCTACGTCAAGCCGGGCACCCGCAACGCCCCGCGGGTCGGTTCGGAAGTGGTCGAATGCAACCTGCGTCCGATCGAGGAATTCGCCCGCGAGAAGCTGGATCTCTGGGAAGGCAACCTCGAGACCGAGGCCGGGCGGGTGACCTCCGCCCCCTATCTGCTGTGGAACCGCAACAACCCGTTCGCCGACGGCGTGCCGTCGCTGTGCAGCTTCCGCACCGGCCGCAGCCGCCCTCGCGAGTATGAAATCCGCCCTGTGCCGATCCAGCCGGGCGATCTGGAAGCCGCCTACCGCGCCACCGTCTACATGCCGCCGGCCACGCCGCTGGCGGTGGAGACGGTCAACGGCCGGCCGTGGCTGCACGTCCACTCGTTCTCCGACGAAGCCGGCTGGCCGGCCTTCAACGCCCAGGTCGAAAGCCAGGTGGCGTCGATCCGCGGGCCGCAGGGCTTCGTGCTGGACCTCCGCGCCGCCTCGGGTTCGGGCCTGAACTCGTCCACCGCGCGCGGCTACGGCCTCGCCAACCGCATCTGGACGCCGGAGTTCACCGTCAGCCGCCAGCCCGCCGCCGGCGACATCACCTACCGCGCCACCCAGGGCAACCGCGACTGGTACGCCGCCGCCCTCGGCCGCATGGAGGCCGATCCGCAGTTCGTGGCCGAAGCCGGTCCGGTGATCGAGCAGACCCGCGAGATCGTCGCCGCCTTCGACACCGCCATCGCCGCCGGCCAGTCGACCTTCACCCTGGCGGGCCGCCCGGCCGTTCCGGACACCGGCGCGCCGAATCCGGTGCAGGGCCCGGTCGTGGTGCTGGTCGACGCCGGCTGCTCGGGCGGCTGCCTGGACACCCTCGACCTGCTGTCGAAGCTTCCGAACGTGCGCATCGCCGGCACGACCACGGCGACCGACACCATCTTCGTCGAGCCGACCATCCTGCGCCTGCCGTCGAACTATGCGGACCTGAGCTACGGCCACAAGGCGTGGACCTCGCGCCCGCGCGGCAACAACCAGCCCTACGAGCCGACCGGCGCCCTGCGTTACACCGGCGAGCCGGCCGACGAGGCCGCGGTCCGGACCTGGGTCAACGGCCTGTTCGGCGGCTGATCCAGGCACCCGAACGACGGGACCGTCAGCGGGCGGGAGCGGCGACGCTCCCGCCCGTTGCGTTTCGGGCGGCGGGCGCCACGCGCCAGACGGTGTTGGACAGGTCGTCGGCGACCAGCAGGATGCGGCGGGCCGGGTCGAAGACGACGCCTACGGGGCGTCCGCGTGCGCGGCCGTCCTCGGTCAGGAAGCCGGTGACGAAGTCGACGGGCTCGCCGTTCGGCCGCCCGCCGGCGAAGGGCACGAAGACGACCCGGTATCCGGACAGGTCCTGACGGTTCCAGCTGCCGTGCTGGCCGACGAAGGCGCCTTCGCCGAACGAGCCGCCGAAGCCGCCGTCGCGCGCGAAGGACAGGCCGAGCGCGGCGACGTGCGAGCCAAGGGCGTAGTCGGGCCGGACGGCCCGGGCGACCAGTTCGGGCTTCTGCGGCCGGACCCGGGGGTCGAGGTTCTGGCCCCAGTAGCTGTACGGCCAGCCGTAGAACGCCCCCTCGCGCACCGAGGTCAGGTAGTCCGGGACCAGCTGCGGCCCGATCTCGTCGCGTTCGTTGACCACGGCCCACAGGGCGCCCGTGGTCGGCTCGATGGCCAGGGCGGTGGGATTGCGGATGCCGGTGGCGACGGTGCGGCGCGCGCCGGTGAGCCGGTCGACGGCCCAGACCACCGCGCGCTCCTCCTCGACCGCCATGCCGCGCTCCCCGACGTTGGAGTTCGAGCCGATGCCGACATAGAGGGTCTGCCCGTCGGCGCTGGCCGTCAGGGCCTTGGTCCAGTGGTGGTTGATCTGCGAGGGCAGGGCGGTGACCCGCTCCGGCGCCGCCGTGATGCGGGTCTGGCCGTCCCGGTAGGGGAAGCGGACCAGTTCGTCCTGGTTGGCGACGTAGACGTAGCCATCGACGAAGGCCAGGCCGTAGGGCGCGTTGAGATTGTCGATGAAGACCGTCTGGACCTCGGGGCGACCATCGTTGTTCGCGTCACGCAGCAGGGTGACGCGGTCGCCGCCCTCGACCTGGGTGTTGCCCTTCTTCTTGATGACGCCGGCGATGACGTCCTTCGGCCGGAGCTTGGGGGCGCCGCCGCCGCGTCCTTCGGCGACGAGGATGTCGCCGTTCGGGAGGATCAGCATCTGGCGCGGAATCTTCAGGTCCGTGGCCAACGCCGTGACCGTGTAACCGTCGGGAGCCGTCGGGACCTCGTCGCCCCACCCGACCGGTTTGGCGATCTTCATCGGCGGCAGAAGCGTCTGGCGAATGTCGGGCAGGTCGGGCCGGGGCCCGGTCTGGTCGAGGTCGGGATCGCTGCCGCCGCAGGCGGCGAGGGCGAGCAGGGCGGCGGCGCAGACGAGGGGGCGGATCATCGGACGACCTCCCGGTTCAGGACGCCGGAAAAGGCGAGTGCGGCGGCCGTCAGCGCCAGCAGGGTGCACAGAAGCGACAGGATCAGGCCGAAGGCGCCGACCGAGCTCCAGGCGTCCTGGCTGTGCTTGAAGGCGTTCAGCAGGCCGAGCACGAACAGAATGGCGAGGGCGGCCGGGTAGACGAAGCGCCGCCGTCGACGGTCCGAAGCCAGGCCGATCAGCAGGTCGACAAGGCTCCAGGCCAGCACCACGCCGGTGAACACCAGCGCGCCGGCGATGAGCCAGGCCGAAAAATTGGTCCACTGCATCTGGGCGGTGCGCAGGTAGGCGACGTCGGTCACCAGAGCGGCCGGGAAGAGCGCCGTCGGGAAGGCGAGCAGCATTCTGTGAAGAGCTGACCCGATCACGGGAACAGGCGCCATGGGCCGCCTCCTGAAGCTGAGCAGTCCTCGGGGCAATCCGTCAGCGCGGATTTGGTTCACGGGTGCGCCACGTGCGCGGGGTGGAACCGCCGCCGGCAGGCGCCTATCTTGGCGCCATGACCGACACGCTCCGCTCCCCTTCGGGCTACGATCTGACTCCTCCGGATGCGGAAGAGCGGGCCCGGCTCGAGGCCAGCCTGTCGCCCGAAGAGCGACGGGTGCTGCTGGCCCACGGCACCGAGGCGCCCTTCTGCGGGACGCTTCTGGGCGAGAAGCGGGCCGGGGTGTTCTGCTGCCGCGAATGCGGCCTGCCGCTGTTCCGCAGCCGCACCAAGTTCGAGAGCGGCACCGGCTGGCCCAGTTTCACCGAACCGGTGGACGAGGCGCATGTGGCCGCGGTGCGCGACGACAGCCACGGCATGGTCAGGACCGAAACCCGCTGCACCCGCTGCGGCAGCCACCAGGGACATGTGTTCCCGGACGGCCCGCCGCCGACCGGACTGCGCTACTGCATCAATTCCGTGGCGCTGAGCTTCGTCGCTGAGGGCGAGCCGCTGCCGGACCCGCTCGCACGGGGCGACGGACGCGCCTGACCTTCGCCGCAATCGCGGCCGAGGCTCGGATCCGAACAGGAGTCTGGCGGATGTTGGTTTCCATGATCGCGGCCGCCGCCATGCTGGCCGGGGGCGACCCCGACGAGGCGATGGCGACAGCGCCCGAAACGCCGGTGACGCTGGAGGTCGCCGCGGCGCCGGCCGCGCCGTCGGTGGATCGCGCCGCCCAGGAAGCCCCGCCGCACGGCCTGTCAACGGATCAGCAGATCGCCCGTTGGCTGGAGTCGCGCGATCCGGCCGCCAAGCCCTTCGCCGGCGACGCCCTCATGGCCGACGACCGCCAGCCGCACGGCGAGTTCAGCGTCAGCGTGGGCACCGGCGGCTACCGCGATTACGGCGCGGCGGTGTCGCTGCCCTTGGGCGAGACCGGCCGGCTGGATCTGTCCTATCGCCAGGTGGAGAACGGCTACTACGGCTACGGCTGGGGCGATCCGTGGTTCGACGACAGCGGCTACGTCTTCCCCGGCCGGCAGGCCGGCGCCGCCGCGGCGTTCGAGTGGCGGGCCGCGCGGCCGGAGGGGCCGCTCCGTCATCGTTCGACGGTGCGGCCGCTGAACGCGACGCCCTGAGTCAGGCCTGGGCGGCGAAGGGACCGGCCGCCGGCGCCGGTGTGTCGAGCAGCCGGTTGACCGTCGCCGCGAAGGTCGTGAACGACAGCGGCTTGGCCAGGGTCTCGTCGGCGCCGAACACGCGCGCCATGCCCAGCAGGTTGCCGACGCCGATGTTGCCGCCCGACGAGATCGCCAGGATGCGGACCTTCGGGTGCTTGCGCCGGATCTCGATGATCGTCTCGAGACCGTCCCGGTTGGGCATGAGCATGTCGAGGACGACCAATTCCGCATGGGTGGCGTCGAGCACCCGCAGCGCCTCGTCGCCGTCGGCGGCTTCGATGATGGCGTGACGCTCGTCGCGCAATAGCTCGGTGGCTATCGTGCGGATGGTCGGATCGTCGTCGACTACAAGTACAATGGCCATGACACCCTCTACGACCGATGTTCGGCCGGTAATGCTGAGAAACCCGAAACGAGCATGATTAACGTCATGCCGCCGCCGCTCCGGCCGGTGGCAGGTCGGCGAGGGCGCCGGCGCGGGCGTAGACCCAGCCCTGGATCAGATGAACGCCGGCGGTGCGCAGGAAGCGCGCCTGCTCCTCGGTCTCCACGCCCTCGCAGACCACCTGCATGCCGAGCGACCGGCCGACGGCGATTACGGCGTGGATGATGGCCGCCGAGGCGGTGTCGTCGACGCAGCGACAGACGAAGCTGCGGTCGATCTTCAGGGTCGAGAAGCGCAGTTCCCGGAGCGCATGCAGGCTGGTGTAGCCCGAACCGAAGTCGTCCAGCGCGACGCCGACTCCGAGGGCCGCCAGCTTCTCCAGCGTCGGTCGCGCCTGGTCGATGTGCAGGATGGCGGTTTCCGTGACCTCGATCTCCAGCCGCTCCAGCGGGAAGGCGGCGCGGTCGGCGGCGGCGCGGACGCGGTCGGCGAAGTCGTCGCGCTGGAACTCGCCGGCCGAGGCGTTGACCGAGACCCGGACGTCGGCGCGGGGGCCGATCGCCCGCATCGCCCGTTCCAGCACGAAGTCGGTGAGGTGTTCGATGACGCCGGCGGCTTCCAGCTCCGGAATGAAGTCGTCGGGAGAACGCGAGACGCCCTCGGCGTTGGTCCAGCGCACCAGGGCCTCGGCCTTGCCGGAGAAGCCGCCGGTGCGGTCCATCATGGGCTGGTAGACGACGTCCAGTTCGCCGGCCTCGATGGCCTGGCGAAGGGCGGCTGCGGGGTTCGGCGGCGCGGCGGCGGCGGAAGCGCCCATGGCCGCGAGAGTCCGGTCGAGAAGGGCCTCCAGCGCCTCCACCGACCCGTCCGCGCAGCTCCCCTGGCGCGCCGCCGTCTCGATGGCCGAGGCTCGCGTGGCGACGGCGCGGGCGCCCAGGCTCAGGCTCATCGACTTCAGGGCGTGGGCGGCTCGGGCGAGCGCCTCGAGGTCGGCGGCGTCGCGCGCCGCCCGGACATCCGCCAGACGCAGAGGGGCGTTCGCGGCGTAGAGGCCCTCGACCCGGGCGACGAAATCGGCGCGCCCGGCCTCGAGCATGGCCTTGAGTTCGCCGCGGACGGAGGGGTCGAACAGCTCGTCCTCGTCGGTCGCCGCGGACTGCGGCGGGGCGGCGACCGGAGGCGCGGCGCCGGCGACCGCGAAGGCGCCGCAGTGTTCCTGCAGGGCGCGCGAAAGGTCGGCGAGGGTGAAGGGCTTGTGGATCACGCCGTCCATGCCGGCGTCCTTCCACGCGTCGGCGGCGGTGCCCACCACGTGAGCCGTGAGGGCGAGGATGGTGGCGCGGGGGCGGCCGTCGCGAGCTTCCTCCTCGCGGATGCGCCGGGCGGCCTCGAAGCCGTCCAGCCGCGGCATCGAGCCGTCCATGAGGACCAGGTCCCAGGTCCCCGTGCGCAGGGCCTCCACCGCTTCGACGCCGTCGACGGCGAAGTTGCTGGCCACGCCGAGACGCGACAACGCCTCGCCGGCGACCTCGCGGTTGACGTCGGAATCGTCGACCACCAGCACCCGGGCGCCGGGGAATGACAGGGCCTCCGCGTCGACGCCGACGCTCGCCGCGTGCGCGCTTTTGCCGGCCTGCATGGCGGCAAGGGCGCGGATCAGCTCCACCCGGCGGACGGGGGCTGGCACGGTCCAGCCGTCGCGGCCCGTGAAGGCGCCGGCGAAGGCCAGCCGGAGCTGACCCGCCTCGATCGTGATGGCGACGCCGGTGGCCTCGCCCACCGGTGCGCGCGAGACGCCCAGGGCCTCGAGGTAACGGGCGAGCGCCTCCACCGCCGGCGACGCCGCGCCCGGCAGGCTGACGGTCCAGCCGGGCGCGAAACGGGGCAGGGCCTCGGCGGGCCCGGCGTCGGCCAGGGGCACGACAAAGCCGAAGGTCGAGCCGACGCCCGGCTGGCTGGCCAGGCGCCAGTCGCCGCCCATGGCCTTGACCAGCCGGTCGCAGATGGCGAGGCCGAGGCCGGTGCCGCCGTGCTTGCGGGTGGTGGTCTGGTCCTCTTGGGAGAAGGCCTCGAACAGCTTCGGCAGCTTGTCGGCGGCGACGCCCGGACCGGTATCGACCACCGCCACGGCGATCGCGCCGGCGGCCTCGCTCGAACGCTCGATGCGGATCAGGACGCCGCCGGTCCCGGTGAACTTGATGGCGTTGTTGACGAGATTGCCGATCACCTGGCGCAGACGGGTCGGGTCGCCCGTCACCGGACCCAGGCGCGGGTCCACATAGACGGCCAGATCGAGGCCCTTGCCCGCGGCGCGCTCGGCGAACAGGCCGGCGACGTCCTCGGCGACGTCGGCGGGGTCGAACGGGATGCTCTCCAGCTCCATCTTGCCCGCCTCGACCTTCGAGAAGTCGAGGATGTCGTTGATGATGCCGATCAGCGACTTGCCGGAGCGGGCGATGACGTCGGCGTAGCGGCGTTGGCGGTCCGGAAGGTCCGACTTCGCCAACAGTTCGCTGAGCGCCAGGATGCCGTTCATCGGCGTGCGGATTTCGTGGCTCATCACCGCCAGGAAGTCCGACTTGGCGGCGTTGGCGGCCTCGGCGGCGGCCTTGGCCTCCGACAGCTCCGCCGTGCGCTCCGCCACCTGGGTCTCCAGCCCGGCGACGTGCTCCGCGATGCGCCGGTCGCGCTCGCGCAGCCCGCCCAGCATGTCGCGCAGGCCGGAGACGAGGTCGGCGACCTCGCCGTCGGCGGCGATGTCCGGATCGGCGGAGTAGTCGCCCGACTCGCGCACCGTGTTGGTGAACCGGGCCAGCCGGACGATCGGGTCGCTGATCCGGCGGGCGAGCCGCAGGGCGATGAGCAGGCCGGCGAGCGTGGCGACGCCGGCGCCGAGCAGCGAGATGAGCACCGAGCCGAGCACCCGGCCGCGCAGGCCCGGCGTCTCGGCCAGCAGGGTGATGCGGCCGACGGTCTCGCCCTGGCTGACCACGGCGGTCGAAACCTCGATGGTGCCGGTGTTGAGCACGGACCAGACCGAGGCCCCGGCGCCGTCCTCGACGCGGGTGTCGGATTGCAGGCGCACGCCGCCGCCGGTCTCGGCGACGAGCCGGCCGTCGTTCAGCTGGATGCGGCCGTAGGTGACATCCGGCGTCTGGGCGATCGAGCGCAGGGCGGCGAAGGCCCCGGGCCGGTCGTTGGCCCGAACGGCGTCCGAAGCGAGGGAGCCGATGACCTTGGCGGTCTGGGTGAGGCGCTGGGTCTCGAGGTCGGTCTGACGCCGCGCGTCGGTCCATCCCATGAGCGTCGCCGTGACGACCGCCGTAGTCGTCAGGGCGGCGAGAACCAGACCCACCAGTTTTCGGCGGATCGAACCCCGGTATTTGGCGGCCTTCACTACGGTCAAGCTTGGAGCCCCGACTTCCGAATATCGAGGCTATACCGTCCTTTAATGACTCGCCGCTTAATGGTGGCGGTAAGTCGGGGGACGAGGGAGCGATGTGCGGCTCCCGGGGAGGGACCCCAAATGAGTGGTTTTTTCTACGTCCTCGAGGACGACGCGCGGCTCCTGTTCGTCGACGACGACCCGATCCTGCGCGAATTCGCCCAGGTCAATCTCGCCGCTCCCAGCACCATCGTCGACGTCGCCTCCGGCGGCGAGGAAGCGCTGACTCGCATGCGAGAGCAGCACTACGACGTGGTGCTGCTGGATCTCGAGATGCCCGGCACCGACGGCTTCGCGGTGCTCGCCCGGATGCGCGAGGACCCGGCCCTGCGCGACACCGCCGTGATCGTCCAGACCGGCCGTGAGGACGTCGAGGCGATCGACCGCTGCTTCCACCTTGGCGCGACCTCCTTCGTAATGAAGCCGCTCAACTGGAGGCTATTGACCTACCAGATCCGCTATGTCCTGCGCGCCGAGCGCCGGGCCGTGGCCGACCGGGCGGCGGCCGCATGATCGGGGGTCTCCTCCGCGCGGCGTCGCGCTTCGCCGGTCGGCTGCGGCGATCGGAGCGCGGCTCGATCGCCCTCAAGTTCGCCTTCGCCGGCCCGGCCATCATCCTGCTGGGCGTGGGCGGCATCGACCTGATGGCCGTGCACACCGCCAAGGGCCGGCTGCAGTCGATCGCCGACGCCGCCGCCCTCGCCGGCGCGCCGGCGCTGGCCCTGGCCACCGACGGCTCGGCGGCGCGCGAGCGGGCCGACGCCTTCGTGCGCGGCCAGATGGGCGACTGGGTCGACGCGCCGACCTACGAGGCCAGCTACGAGATCCTCGAGCGCGGCGGCCAGAGGGCGATTCGCGTGCTACTGCGCGGCCACCGCACCTCCTTCTTCGCCAACATGCTGCCGCCCGGCGGCTGGAACTTCGTCGGCGACGCCACCGCCTCGACCGCCGGCCTGGTGCCGCTGTGCGTGCTGATCAGCGGGAGCAACGGCGCCAAGCTGCTGAACATCCGGGATTCAGGCCAGATGAAGGCTCCGGCCTGCCTGGTTCACTCCAACCGCGACATCCTCGTCGAGGGCGGCAACATCACCGCCGCCTCCGTGCAGGCGGTGACCACGGCGGCCGGCTCGATCAGCCCGTCGGCCAGCACCGGCGCCGCCCCGATCGACGACCCGTTCGTCGACCTCGACCTTGAACGGCGCGGGGGCATCGGCGTCCTTTGCACCGTCATCGAACTGGCCAACCGGGTGAAGGTGTCCTCGGGCGTGCACTATGTGCCTGCCGGCCGCCACTGCGGCGGCATCGAGGCCTCCGGCGCCGCACGGGTCCTCCTGGCCCCCGGCGAGCACTTCTTCCTGCAGGGCGCGCTGACGGTGAAGGAGGATGCGCGGCTTGAGGGCGAGGACGTCGTCCTGTTCTTCGACACCGCGTCGAAATTCGACTTCACCGACCGGGCGCTGGTCAATCTCGACGGCCGCAAGACCGGGCCCTACGCCGGCATCGTCATGGGCGCCATGCGCGGCAATCGCCAGGACTTCATCATCTCGGCCGACAATGTCGAGAGCCTGCTGGGGGTGATCTACGTCCCGTCGGCGCGGCTGATCGTCGAGGGCGACGCCGACGTGGCGCGCGACAGCGCCTGGACCGTGATCGTGGCCAAGGAGATGCAGATGAAGGGCTCGCCCTCGCTGTTCATCAACGCCGACTATGACGCCAGCGACGTGCCGGTGCCCGCCGGGGTGGGGCCGCGCGGCGGCGCCCGGCTGATCGAGTAGGGGAGCGGATCGCATGGCCATGGAAGCGGACGGCGTCGCCGAGCGGATCGAGGACCAGGACCAGGTCGGGGACCGGCGCGTGCGCACCGAGCGCCGGCGCCGCGATCGCCGTCGGCCCGGCACGCGGATCAACCGCGACGCGCCGGCCCGGTCGTTGCTCAAGACCATCGGCGCCTATGGCGTCGGCCTGATGGCGGCGGTGATCGCCCTGACCCTGCTGGCCAGCGAGCTGGTCGGCGTCGGCGTGCCGGTGGTTGCCATCGGCTTCGAGACCGCTGCCCTGGGCGCCGCCATCCTGATGCTGGCCCTGGGCTCGCTGGAGCAGCGTCTGATCGAGATCCGGCTGGAGCTGATGATGCTCAACGGCGGCCGCCGCCAGGGCGACCGCCGCCACGCCGACCGCCGCGGCGGCCTGGAGGACCGCCGCAGCGAACCCCGCGCGGTCTAGGGCCGCCCGGCCGCGGTCTGTGGATAAGTCTTTCCGGCCATACAATGCTGCGTTGCGACGGAACCGCTCCACGCTACTCCTGCGTCACAGGCGCGAGGCGCGGGGGGACTTCACATGGCGATCGTCAACGGGACCAGCGGCAACGACACGCTGGAGGGGACGGACGGGGTCGACGAGATCAACGGCCTCGACGGCGACGACCTTATCAACGGCGGTTTCGGCGCCGACACGCTGAACGGCGGCGCCGGCGACGACACCTTCCGCTTCACGGGCGTGTCCTTCGTCAGCCCGTCGCCGCCGGACGGCGCCATCAACGGCGGCGACGGCTTCGACACCATCGACGCGACGCGGATCAATTCGACTCAGGTTTCGTCCACCAGCGGAGGGCTTCTCTTCATCGCGGGAAACCAACGGTTCACGCTGACCTCCATCGAATCCATTCTGCTGGGCAACGGGGCCGACTTCGTGAGCCTCAACGAGGGCGTGGACACATTCGTCCACACGGGCGCCGGCGCGGATCAGATCTGGGTCTATGCCGGAGCGACTGTTGACGCTGGCGAGGGGGACGACCGAATCTTCCTCAGCGGCTCCTTCAGCGGCCGCGCCGGCGATCTTGTCGGCGGAGCCGGGACTGATCTGCTGGAGTTGAATATCGGCTGGGACGTCGATCTCGGACTCGGCCTCGCGACGGGGAACCTCGGCATCGGCTCAGCCTCCACCGTGGCGATCGCAGGCTTCGAGAATGTCCGGGCCCACGTCGGCTCCGGATACGTGTCCACCGTCACCGGAAACGCGGCCGCTAACGCCATCACCGCCGAGGGGAGCGGAGTCGATGATGGCAAGGTCACCTTCTTTGGCCTGGGCGGCAACGACCTGCTGGCCGGCGCAGGGGGCGCGGATGAACTCCACGGCGGCGATGACAATGACTGGCTGGCGGGGGCCGACGGTCGCGATTGGCTGCAGGGCGACGGCGGCGACGACTCGCTGTTCGGCGAGGCCGGGGACGATCTCCTCATCGGCGGTCTCGGCGACGATGCGCTCGACGGCGGCGAAGGGGCGGACACGGCGGATTACAGCAGCGCCGCCGGGGCGCTGACCCTCGACCTGGGCCTCGTCAACGCCCAGGCGACCGGAGCGGCAGGTTCCGACTCGCTTACCTCGATCGAGAACCTCGTCGGCGGCGCCTTCGACGACATGCTGACCGGCAACGCCGAGGCCAATGTGTTGGAGGGCGGCGACGGCGCCGACCGGCTGGCCGGAGCCGACGGGCACGACACTCTCTACGGCGAGGCCGGCGACGACCGTCTGGAAGGCGGTCTGGGCAGCGACTGGCTGGACGGCGGCGAAGGCGCCGACGCGCTGGCGGGCGACGGCGGCGCCGACGAACTGCACGGCGGCCTGCAGGCGGACGTCCTGAACGGCGGTACGGGCGATGACGTCCTGTTCGGCGAGGATGGCGACGACGAACTGGTCGGCGGCTCCGGTGCGGACGACCTTCAGGGCGGCGCCGGGGCGGACTTCCTCAACGGCGCCTCGGGCGTGGACCGCATGGCGGGGGGCGTGGGCGACGACGTCTACTACGTCAACAATGGCCTCGACGTAGTCGAGGAGGCGGCCGGCGAAGGACTGGACACCATTCGCGCCCAGTCCAGCTACGCGCTGGCTTCAGGGGCGGAGGTCGAGATTTTGCGGACCGCATCCACGGCGGCGACGACCGAGATCAACCTCGCCGGCAACGAACTGGCCAACACCCTGCTGGGCAACGACGGGATCAACATCCTGCGCGGCTTCGAGGGCGACGACCAGATCAAGGGCTTCGGCGGCGACGACCGGATCACCGGCGGCGCGGGCGATGATCGTCTCGACGGCGGAGCGGGCGCGGACACGGCGGTCTTCTCCGGCCGCCGTTCGGCCTATTTGATCAGCACCGCCGGCGGCGTGACGACCGTCAGAGGCCCGGACGGGACCGACACCCTCGTGGGCGTCGAGCGGCTCGAGTTCGCCGACGGGCCCTACGACCTCGACGGCAATCCGGCGACGGTGACCAGCGGCTCGTCGGGCGCCGACGTGCTGACCGGCTCGGGCGTCTCGGAAATCATCAACGGGTTGAACGGCGACGACGTGCTCAGCGGCGGCGCCGGGGACGACCGGCTGTACGGCGGCGGCGGGCACGACTCGCTGAACGGCGGCTCGGGCGTCGATCGCCTCGCCGGCGGCGCCGGCGACGACCTCTACTTCGTCGACGACGCGGCCGACGTGGTGGTCGAGAGCGGCGGCGGCGGGACCGACGAGGTCCGCGCCAGCGTCAGCTACGCCCTCGGGTCCGGGTCGGAGGTCGAGGTTCTGCGCACCACCAGCACCGGCGGGACCGCCGCCATCGACCTGACCGGCAGCAACTCGGCCAACCGGATTCTCGGCAACGAGGGCGCCAACACCCTCTCCGGTCGCGGCGGCGATGACGACCTGCGCGGGTTCGGCGGAGACGACTTCCTGATCGGCGGCGTCGGGAACGACGTCCTGACTGGCGGGGCCGGCTACGACACCGCGGTCTTCTCCGGTGTGCGGGCGGACTACGCCATCAGCTACGCCAACGGCGTGACCACCATCGTGGGGGCCGACGGGACGGACAGGCTCATCACCATCGAGCAGCTGCAGTTCGCCGACGGCCTGTTCGACATCGGGGGCGAGCCTATGGGCGGGCTGGCGACCGGGATCCTGCCGCCGCCGGCCCAGGCCGACGACTTCTTCGGTTGAGGCTGCGTCGGATCGCGGTTCCGGGACCCCGGGAGCCGCCGCTGAAACGCGAACGGGGCCCGGCGATCAGCCGGGCCCCGTTGCTGTGGTGGTGCCGCCGGGCAGGATTGAACTGCCGACCTCAGCCTTACCAAGGATGCGCTCTACCACTGAGCTACGGCGGCGAAACCTGAGGAGCGGGCCCTATAGCCAACCGGGGACAACTGGGGAAGCCCCCAATTCGGAAGCTTGCGGAAAAGTTTGCCAGCGGGTCCAATCGACTCATGGACAAGGCTCCGATCCCCGCCCCAGAGACCCCCCCGGCCGCCGAACCGGCTCCGGTCGAGTCGCCCGCCGTGAAGGCGAAGTCGGAGAAGGCGTTGCGGCTGGCCGCCGCGCTCCGCGCCAATCTCCGCCGGCGCAAGGCGATCGCCCGGCCGGCAAGACCGAGCAACTGAAAGTCATCGCCGCCGCGCCAGCGCGGCCTTTCGCAGGCCCCGCTGTCCGCGCTAGATAGCCGATCCCCCGCCGGCCCGGCATGTCGCTTCATGGGCCGGCCACAAGAGACGACATGGACAGCATCGCCATCACCGGCGGCGCCCGGCTGAACGGAACGATTCCGGTCAGCGGCGCCAAGAACTCCGCCCTGAAGCTGATGGCGGCGTCCATCCTGACCGACCAGCCGCTGCGGCTGACCAACATGCCGCGACTGGCCGACACCAAGTTTCTCGGCAAGCTGTTGCGGGCGCTGGGCGTGGAGGTGACGGAGAACGGGCACGGCGGGGAGCAGGAGACCTTGTTCCACGCCCGCGAGATCGCCTCGACCTTCGCGCCCTATGATCTGGTGCGCCAGATGCGGGCCAGCTTCAACGTGCTGGGTCCGCTGCTGGCCCGCACCGGCCACGCCAAGGTGTCTCTGCCGGGCGGCTGCACCATCGGGGCGCGACCGGTCGATCTCCACCTGCAGGCGCTGACGGCGCTGGGGGCGTCGATCGAACTGGACGAGGGCTATGTGACCGCCATGGCTCCGGCGGGGCTGCGCGGGGCCGAGATCGAGTTTCCGTTTGTCTCGGTCGGCGCCACCGAGCACGCCCTGCTGGCCGCCGTCCTGGCCGACGGGGTGACGGTGCTGAAGAACGCCGCGCGGGAGCCGGAGATCGGCGACCTGGCGCGGTGCCTGATCGCCATGGGCGCGAAGGTCGAGGGCCTGGACACCGACCAGCTGGTCATCACCGGCGTGACCTCGCTGGGCGGCGCCGACTGGCCGGTGATCGCCGACCGCATCGAGATGGGCTCCTACGCCGTCGCCGCCGCCATGGCTGGCGGCGAGGTTCGTCTGACCCGCGCGCGGCCGGAGCTTATGCAGGCCCTGACGGAGAAGATGGTCCTCGCCGGCGTCGAGGTGACGCCGACCGCGGACGGCGTGATCGTCCGCCGCGACCCCGCGGTGCGCCTCAAGGCCGTCAACGTGGCGACCGAGGTCTATCCCGGGTTCGCCACCGACCTGCAGGCCCAGTTCATGGCCCTGATGACGCTGGCCGAAGGCGAGAGCGTCATCCACGAGAACATCTTCGAAAACCGCTTCATGCACGCCCCCGAGCTGGGCCGGCTGGGCGCGGACATCCACGTCCACGCCGGCGAGGCGGTGGTGAGGGGCGTCGAGGCGCTGCACGGGGCGCCGGTGATGGCCACCGACCTGAGGGCTTCGGTCAGCCTGGTCATCGCCGGTCTGGCGGCCCAGGGTGAGACGACGGTCGGACGCGTGTATCATCTGGATCGCGGCTTCGAACGTTTGGAAGAGAAGCTGGGCGCCTGCGGCGCGGAGATTCGGCGGATCAAGGGCGACGAGCATGAACACTGAGGCGACGGACAGGGAGGCGGCGGACACGGCTTCGGTCGAACCCCTGCGCTTGCTCGCCGAGGACGCCGACGACCTTCAGATCATCTCGGCGGCCCTGCAGGACGCCATCCTGCGCCCGGTCGACATCGTCTGGGAGCGCAACGCCCGGCGGGTGACCCTGGCCCTGAGCCGGTTCTGCTGGGAGTGCGGCGGCACGCGGGTGATGGCGGCCATGCAGTTCGGCGACGTGCTGGCGGTGAAGAGCCGCCGCCTGCCGCGCGGGCCGGAGCATGCGCTGGAACTGCTCGCCATCGACTTCGCCCCGGGCGAGGCGCCGGGCGGGGCGGTGATCCTGATGTTCGCCGGCGGCGGCGACCTGCGCATCGACGTGGAATGCCTCGACGCCGTGCTGACCGACCTGTCCGAGCGCTGGCCGGCCGGGACCGCGCCAACCCACCCCGTGGAGGAGAACGGGGCCGGAGCGCCGGCTTCGTGAGCGAGCGCCGGCTGGTTTCGGTCGATCTCGACCCCGCGACCCTCCCGCCCGCCAGCGCGGAGGTCGAACACGAGCGGCGTGTCGCCATCTTCGACCTGCTCGAGAAGAACAGCTTCGAACCGGTCGGCGCGGGCGAGGGGCCCTGGCGCCTGACCCTGTCGCTGCTCGACGGTCGGCTGGTGCTCGACGTGAAGGGGCCGGACTTCTCGAAGGCGCACGGCCTGTCGCTGACGCCGCTGAACAAGGCGGTGAAGGACTACATCGACATCTGCGACAGCTACTACGAGGTGCTGCGCGGCGCCGACGCCGGCAAGATCGAGGCCGTCGACATGGGCCGGCGAGGACTGCACAACGAAGGGGCCGAGCTGCTCAAGGCGCGGCTGGAAGGCAAGGTCGCCGTCGACCATGAAACCGCCCGCCGGCTGTTCACCCTGGTGACGGCGCTGTACCGGCGCTGACGCGCCGGAGGGTCGAGGGTCGAGGGGGGAGGGGTTCCCCTCTTGAACGCGCCCTTCCGACCAGGTCCCGGAGCTGCCGGGTCTGCGACGCCCTCCCTCGCCCCTAGACCCTCGCTCCTCGACCCTCGACCCTCGACCCTCCCTCGACTATCCGCGCGTTTTGAGTCATTACGCCCCACCCGTTTCACGCGCGTCCCCGCCCGGCGCGCGCGATCACTCGATTCCACCGGGCGTGGGAGGCCGCATGGCCAAGGAAGAACTGCTCGAGTTTCCCGGCGTCGTCAGCGAACTGCTGCCGAACGCGACGTTCCGCGTGACGCTCGAGAACGACCACGAGATCATCGCCCAC
>JAEYTA010000204.1 GCA_023434265.1 Pseudomonadota bacterium | reverse complement strand
AGCGAGCGCAGCGCCAGCCGCCAGCCGCCGCCCTGTCCGGCGCCCCAGCGCGCCAGCGCCAGCACGCAGACCACGTTCAGCGCCGGCGCCAGAACGCCGAAGGCCACCGCCGCCGTGCCCAGTCCCGCTTGTCCGAAAACCGCCGTCGCTACCGGCAGGAAGACAAAGCCGTTCCAGCGCACCACGCCCTGAAAGACGCTGGTGAACGACGGGTCCGGCAGGTGCAGGGCCGGCTTGGCTAGGATGGTCAGGGCCACCACCCCCAGCGAGACGCCGATGGTGCTCAGCGCCACCGGCCCAGCCGTGCCGGCGCTGAAGTCCGCGCCCCACACCGCCGGCACGAGGAAGGCCGGATAGAAGACGAAATAGGTCAGCCGCTCGACCGCCCGCCAGCCGTCGTCGGCGAGGAAGCGGACCTGCTTCAGTCCCCAGCCGAGGGCGATCATGGCGAACACCGGCACGATGCCGGTCAACAGACCGCTCACCGGAGCCCCGCGTCCCTCAGCCGGTCCAGCGCCCCCTGCAGGATCCAGGCGGCGGCGGTGCGGTCCACCACCCCGGCGCGGCGCTTGCGGGTCAGGTCCAGCTCGTCGATCAGGAAGCGCTCGACGGCCGTGGTCGACAGACGCTCGTCCTGGAAAGCCACGGGCGTCTCGCGCAGGCGCTGCAGGTTGCGGGCGAAGGCGCGGCACGACTGCGCCCGCGGCCCCTCCGAGCCGTCCATGTTCAGCGGCAGGCCGATGACCAGGCCGCTGGCCCGCCGCCCTTCCATCAGCCGCAGCACCGCCTCGGCGTCCTGGGTGAACTTCGTCTTGCGGATCAGCTCCAGCGGACTGGCGATCATCCGCGTCGCGTCGGAGGCGGCCACCCCGATGGTCTTCTCGCCCAGGTCCAGCCCCAGCCACGGCGTCCCGGGAGGGGTGGAGGCGGCCAGCTCTTCGAGGGTCATGACGGTCACCCGCGGGCCGTAGGACTGGCGGGCGGCGCTGGCAAGGTGCAAGCTGCGCCGTCCATCGACGACGGAGGGAGCGCCCGATGAAGCATCCGCTGCTGTTCCTCGCCGCCGTGGTCGGCCTCGCCGCCTGCGACAACGGCGTCGAAAGCCGCCGCCACGCCCTGCCGGCCGAGACCCGGCCGCTGCACGCCCAGGCCGCCGCGCCCCTGGTCCCGGACGGCCCCGCCTCGACCGTGCAGGAAACTGCCGAGCCGGCCCTGCAATGGTCCGCCAGTGTGACCCGACTCGATCCCCTGACCCGCCAGGGCGACGCCACGGTCAAGCTGTTCGGCACGGCCGGCGGCGACCCGGCCATGAACGGCCTCTACACCCACGTCGCCTTTTTCCGCTCCCCGGCCGAGGGTTGGCGGGTGTTCCGCATCGGCGACTTCCTCGGCTATCGCGTGCGCAGCGAGACGCCCGGTCGCGTCGACCTCGAGGTCGAGGAGAGCGTCATGGACCCGGCCACCCAGCGTATCGGCTCGCGCAAGCGGCGGATGATCGTCTCCTGGACCATGGGGCCTGACGCGGCCCCGCCCGTGTCGATCACCGTCACGCCGGCCCGGTGACGCGGACTGACGAGCTCGCCCGCAACCGGGCCACCGTCGCGGGCTATGACGCCTGCGCCGTCAGCTACGCCGCGGAGACGGACCATGCACCGTTCCCGGATCAACTCGAGGCCTTGGAACGGTTCGCCGCCTCGGTCGGCTCTGGCGGCCGGGTGCTCGAGGTGGCGTCAGGCCCCGGCTGGGACGCTGACCGGCTGGAAGCCATGGGCTTGCAGGTCCGGCGCACCGATCTGTCGGAGGGCTTCATCGCCTTCCAGCGTGGACGTGGACGCACCATCGACCGCCTGGACCTGATCACTGACGATCTGGCGGGTCCGTGGGATGGTCTGGTGGCCCTCTATGTCATTCAGCACCTTGGGCGCGGCCTCCTCGACGCGGTGATCGCCCGGGTTGCCAAAGCGCTCCGTCCGGGAGGCCGTTTGCTGATGTCCTTCCAGGAAGGGGAGGGAGAACGGACATCGGTCGCACCGGAAGGAACCTATCAGGTCGTGCTCTGGCGCGAGGCCGACGTGATCGATCTCCTGTCGCGGCACGGCCTTGCAGTGGAGTGGCGGTCGGCTTTCTCCGGCAGGGAAGGCGTGTGGGTCATCCTGATCGCTCGCCGTTCTTGAGATTCGGGGCCCGGAACGCTAATCCCGCCCGTTCCGCTTTCGCACTGGAGGGCCGCATGGCCGTCGACGTCGCGACCGTGCGCCGGGTGGCGCACCTCGCCCGCATCAAGACCCCCGAGGATCGGCTGGAGCCGCTGGCCCAAGAGCTGAACGGCATCCTGGCGTGGATCGAGCAGCTCAACGAGGTCGACGTCGATGGCGTCGAGCCGATGACCTCGAACGTTCACCAGCCGCTGCGCCTGCGCGACGACATGGTCAGCGACGGCGACATGGTCGCCGACGTCCTGTCCAACGCGCCGAAGGCCGCCGACGGCTTCTTCGTCGTTCCCAAGGTGGTCGAGTAAGCCATGACCGACCTCACCCGACTGACGCTCAAGGCCGCCGTCGACGGCCTCAAGGCTCGCGACTTCTCGTCCGAGGAGATCACCCGCGCCTTCATCGCCAACATCGAGGCCGCCAATCCGCGGCTGAACGCCTACGTCCTGCCCACCGCCGACCGGGCGCTGGACATGGCCCGCGCCGCCGACGCCCGGCTGGCGAAGGGGGAGGGCGGCGCCCTCGAGGGCGCCCCGCTGGGCATCAAGGACCTGTTCTGCACCGACGGCGTCCAGACCACGGCCGGCTCCAATATGCTCAAGGGCTTCGTGCCGCCCTATGAGTCCACCGTCACCGCCAACCTGTGGCGCGACGGCGCGGTCATGCTGGGCAAGCTCAACATGGACGAGTTCGCCATGGGCTCGTCCAACGAGACCTCGGCCTTCGGCCCAGTGGTCAATCCGTGGAAGTCGGCGACCTCCAACGCCGACCTGACTCCCGGCGGCAGCTCGGGCGGCTCGGCCTCGGCCGTGGCCGGCGACCTCTGTCTGGCGGCCACGGCGTCCGACACCGGCGGCTCGATCCGCCAGCCGGCCGCCTTCACCGGCACGGTCGGGATCAAGCCGACCTACGGCCGCGCCAGCCGCTTCGGCATGGTCGCCTTCGCCTCGTCGCTCGACCAGGCCGGCCCGATCACGAAGACGGTCGAGGACGCCGCCCTCCTGCTGCGCTCGATGTGCTCCTTCGATCCGAAGGACTCCACCAGCCTTGACGTCGAGACGCCGGACTGGACCCGGTCGCTGGGCAAGTCCGTCAAGGGCCTGCGCATCGGCATCCCGAAGGAATACGTCGTCGACGGCATGCCCGCCGAACAGATGGAGCTGTGGGAGAAGGGCCAGGCCTGGCTGCGCGCCGCCGGGGCCGAGATCGTCGAGATCAGCCTGCCGCACACCAAATACGCCCTGCCGGCCTACTACATCATCGCCCCGGCCGAGGCCTCGTCGAATCTGGCCCGCTACGACGGCATGCGCTTCGGCCACCGCGCCGACAGCTTCGCCAGCCTGACCGATCTTTACGAGACCAGCCGGGCCGAGGGCTTCGGGAAGGAGGTCCAGCGCCGCCTGACCATCGGCGCCTACGTCCTCTCGGCCGGATTCTACGACGCCTATTACGTCCGCGCCCTGAAGGTTCGCCGCCGCATCGCCGAGGACTTCGACAAGGTCTGGGACAAGGTCGACGCCATTCTCACCCCGTCGACGCCGTCGGCCGCCTTCGCGCTCGGCGACAAGCAGATCGATCCGGTGACCATGTACCTGAACGACGTCTTCACCGTCACCGCCAACCTGGCCGGACTGCCGGGCATCTCGGTCCCCGCCGGCCTCGACAGGGGCGGCCTGCCGCTGGGTCTGCAGGTCATCGGCAAGGCGCTGGACGAGGAGACCGTGTTCCAGGTGGCCAGCGCGCTGGAAGACGCGGCGGGCTTCGTCGCCCGGCCGGAGAAGTGGTGGTGAGCATGACCGACAAGACCTTCACCATCCAGGGCCGGACCGGCCCCTGGGAGCTCGTCATGGGGCTGGAGATCCACGCCCAGGTGGCGTCGCGCGCCAAGCTGTTCTCCGGCGCCGCCGTCGGCTTCGGCGCCGGGCCGAACGAGCAGGTGTCGCTGGTCGACGCCGGCTTCCCCGGCATGCTGCCGGTGCTCAACAGATTCTGCGTCGAACAGGCCGTGCGCACCGGCCTCGGCCTCAACGCGAGGATCAACCGGCGCAGCCAGTTCGACCGCAAGAACTACTTCTACCCCGACCTGCCGACCGGCTATCAGATCAGCCAGCTGTTCTATCCGATCGTCGGCGAGGGCGTGGTCGAGGTCGAGGCCGAGGACGGGTCCTTCTTCAACGTCGGCATCGAGCGCCTGCATCTCGAACAGGACGCCGGCAAGCTGATCCACGACCTGTCGCCGACCGAGTCCTATGTCGACCTCAACCGCGCCGGCACGGCCCTGATGGAGATCGTCTCCCGGCCCGACATCCGCTCGCCGGAGCAGGCGGTCGCCTACGTCAAGAAGATCCGCACCATCCTGATCTACCTCGGCACCTGCGACGGCGACATGGAGAAGGGCAATCTGCGGGCCGACGTCAACGTCTCGGTCTGCCGCCCGGGCCAGTACGAGAAGTTCAGGGAAACCGGCGACTTCAGCCACCTCGGCAGGCGCTGCGAGATCAAGAACGTCAACTCGTTCCGCTTCATCAACCAGGCCATCAACTACGAGGCCCGGCGCCAGATCGAGATACTCGAGGACGGCGGCAAGGTCGATCAGGAGACCCGCCTCTACGACCCGACCGCCGGCGAGACCCGCTCGATGCGCTCCAAGGAAGAGGCGATGGACTATCGCTACTTCCCCGATCCGGACCTGGTCCCGCTCGAACTGGAGCAGGCGTGGATCGACGAGATCAGGGCCTCGCTGCCGGAGCTGCCCGACGACAAGCGCCGCCGCTTCATCAGCCAGTACGGCCTGTCGCAGTACGACGCCGGGGTGCTGATCTCGGAGCAGGCCAAGGCCGACTGGTTCGAGGCCGCCGCCAGGGGCCGCGACGCCAAGCTGGTCGCCAACTGGGTGACCAACGAGCTCTCCGCCCGCCTCGCCGCCGACGGGACCGACTTCGCCGACTGCAAGCTGCCGCCGGCCCATGTCGCCGAGCTGGTCGAGCTGATCGAGACGAACGTCATCTCCTCGAAGATCGCCAAGGAGGTGTTCGACCACGTCTGGAACGGCGAGGGCTCGCCCGCCGAGGTCGTCGAGAAGCACGGCCTCAGGCAGGTCACCGACACCGGCGCCATCGAGAAGGCGGTCGACGAGATCATCGCCGCCAACCCTGACAAGGCCGCCGCCGTCGCCGAAAAGCCCCAGGCCATCGGCTGGTTCGTCGGCCAGGTCATGAAGGCCACCGGCGGCAAGGCCAATCCGGCCGCCGTCAACGACATCCTGAAGGCCAGGCTGGGGCTGTAACCCCGCGTCTCCTCCCCGTTCGCCGCGCGAACAGGGCGGAGACGGTCAGGCTTCCCGATCCCTGGCCCACTGCCCGGCGTCCGCCACCGGCGCCAGCCACGGCTCCCGCCGTACGGTCCAAAGCTCGTAGGCCGGCGCCAGCCCGTGCGGCGGCCCGTCCAGCGTGCCCAGCTTGACCTCGATCTCGGCCTCGTCGGCGGTCCATGTGAACAGGGACGACCCGCAGCGAGGACAGAACCGGTCCCCGCCGGCCCTCTCCTCCCAGCAGGCGGTTTCGCCGGCGATGCTCACGGCTCCCTTCGGCCAGACGCCGTAGTGGGAAAAGGCCGATCCCGTGAACTTGCGGCAGGTCTCGCAATGGCAGAGGCCGACCCGCAGCGGTTCGCCGTCGATCTCGTAGCGGACCCGTCCGCAGTTGCAGCCGCCGGTGCGTTTCATCGGCGCCCCTTGATGGTGAAGAGTTCTCCCCGAACGGAGCGCGTTCGCCGGCGGTTCCGGCTCAGGGCGCGCTCCGCTAGGCTCGACGGATGAGTTTCCCGAAATTCGAAGACGTCTATCCGCGCTCGCCCGCCTTCCTCGGCCTGCCGCGCCTGCGCATCCCCTCCGGCTGGACCATCGGCTGGAACACCCTCGACGAGTCGATGGCCACGGACCTTTCGGGCATCGGCGGCTCTTCGGTGTTCAACGCCACCAATCACGGCCGCCGCTTCAATGTCGATGTCGAATTCCGTCCGGAGTTCGACGTCGAGGGCGCGTTTCACCTGATCGTCGTCTATCAACCCTGGCCCCGAACCGAACGCGGGCGGCGGCGCAAGGACGTCCCCTTCGCCTTCGACGGCGACGCCCGGGAGGTCCACCGGTCCGAGACGAGATCCTACGCGGAATTGCTGGGACGGCTCGAGTACTGGATCGCCCGCTGTTCCGTCTGGACGATCGAAGGGAACTAGAACGGAAAAGCCCGCCCGGATCGCTCCGGACGGGCTCGTTCGTGGCTTGCCCCGGACCCTAGTCGTTCAGCAGCGACAGGATCACGCCGGTGGCGACGGCCGCCATCACGACGTCGCCGGTGTCGGTCCGGTAGTAGCCGTAGCCGCGGGGCGGCGGGGCCCAGCCGTAGCGGTGATAGTCGCGGACATACCAGCTGCTGCGGTAGTGATAGGGAATCGTCTGGCCGCGGGCCCAACGCCGGTATTCGCGGCGCTGCTGCCGCTCCCAGCGGTCCTGCTGGCGCGCCCAGCGGCGATACTCGCGGCGGTCCTGGCGGTCGTCCCGCCGCTCCCACCGGCGATCCTGCCGGTCGGCCCGACGCTCCCAGCGTTCGTAACGGCCGTCGCGGTCGCGGTCGCCGCGCCACGACTGGGCCGAGGCGGCCATCGGCGCGGCCAGGGTGGCCAGCGACAGCACGCCGATCAGCAGGGATTTCATCATCACGACATCTCCTCGTCCGGAGCCGCGCGCGCCATGCCCGACGCTCGCGGAGAACTGACCCGACCGCGTTAACCATGGGCCGTCGCGCATGAACCCCGGCTGAATGAGCCGGTCAGGCAGGCCGTCAGTCGAACAGCTCGCCCGTCTCCGTCCCGCCCTCGACGAGTTCCCGCGCCAGCGCCCGCGTCACCGGCCGGTGCAGCGCGTCCAGCCGCTCGACGACCGCCGCCGCCGCCGCCGCGGAGCGGTCGATGCGGCGCAGCAGGTAGGGGATGACGTCCCTCGCCGGCCGGATGCCGCGCTCGGCGAAACGCGCCTCCAGCATGGCCGCCAGCACGGCGTCGTCAGGCGCTTCCACCGGCACGCTGATCACGGCGTCCAGCCGCGAGCGGAGGTCAGGCAGCCGCACCTGCCACGTCGATGGCGCTGGCCGGTCGATCAGCAGCAGCGCCCCGCCGGGCGCCTGGGCCAGGTTGATCAGGTGGAACAGGGTTTCGTCGTCGGCCTGCATGGCGTCGTCCAGCAGCACCGGCCGACCCTCGATCTCCAGCGGGTCGACCAGCGCGGCCTCGGCCCCGTGCACCGCCGCGGCTCCGACGCGCTCGGCCCAGACCTGCCCCAGCCGGCTCTTGCCCGAGCCCTCCGGCCCGCACACGGCCATGACCCCGCCGATCAGGTTCGGCCAGTCCGCCAGCGCCTCGACCGCCGCCCGGTTGCTGTCCGAGACCACGAAGCCCGCGGCCCCCCCGGGCAGGTCGCTCTGCAGCGGCAGGCGCATCTGATCGGGCGGGGCGGGGCGGGCGCTCATGCCCGTTCACCATAGCAGATGCGGCGATGGCGAAAGAGCGGGTTCCAGACGGAGCGTGGACAAGCCCACGCGGCTGTGGATTCGCGGTGGAGACTCCCGGGACCTTCCTTCCCGGGACATCCCGGGACAAAGGCGGGACTCTCGACCCTGCGCCGCCACCGCGTCCCTGCGCTCGACGCCGGTCCGCGATCGCCGTCCCGGCGCGGGGAACGGGCCTCCCGCATGCCGACGCCCCGGCCTTCCCCGGCCCACGACCGAAGCTGTCGCAGTCAGGGTCCAGACTCCCTCACGCCCGGAGGCGGGGAGGGAGACATTGTCTCGGCAATACACCTTGGCGACGACTTTTCGGCGGGAGGGGACATTCGCCCCTTCAGTCCGCCCAGCCTTGACTTTCCGGGGCGATGATGCGCCCTTCCGCGCTCCCGAATTGCGCCCTTCCGGGCCCCGAATCCAAGACGAAGACGCCATGCACGCCTACCGCTCCCACACCTGCGGCGCCCTGCGCGCGACCGACGCCGGCTCGGCCGTTCGCCTGTCCGGCTGGGTGCACCGCAAGCGCGACCACGGCGGCCTGCTGTTCATCGACCTGCGCGACCACTACGGCCTGACCCAGCTGGTGCTGCACCCCGAGACGCCGGGCTTCGACGTGGTCGAGCGCCTGCGCGCCGAGAGCGTCCTGCGCATCGACGGCGAGGTGGTGGCGCGCGAGGAGGGGACGGTGAACCCCAACCTGCCGACCGGCGAGGTCGAGGTCCGCGTCAAGGCGGTCGAGGTCCTGTCGGAAGCCGCCGAGCTGCCGCTGCCGGTCTTTGGCGAGCCGGAGTATCCCGAGGAGATCCGCCTCAAGCACCGCTATCTCGACCTGCGTCGCGAGACCCTTCACCGCAACATCGTGCTGCGCTCGAAGGTCATCTCCTCGATCCGCCGCCGCATGGTCGATCAGGGCTTCCTCGAGTACCAGACCCCGATCCTGACCGCCTCGTCGCCGGAAGGCGCGCGCGACTTCTTGGTGCCGTCGCGCCTGCACCCGGGCCAGTTCTACGCCCTGCCGCAGGCCCCCCAGCAGTTCAAGCAGCTGCTCATGGTCTCGGGCTTCGACCGCTATTTCCAGATCGCCCCCTGCTTCCGCGACGAGGACCTGCGCGCCGACCGCTCGCTGGAGTTCTACCAGCTCGACGTCGAGATGAGCTTCGTCACGCAAGAGGATGTTTTCGCTGCGATCGAGCCTGTCATGCACGGCGTGTTCGAGGAGTTCGCCGACGGCAAGAAGGTCGATCCCTATCCCTTCGTCCGCATCCCCTACCGCGAGGCGATCTCCAAATACGGCACCGACAAGCCGGACCTGCGCAACCCGATCGAGATGCAGGACGTGAGCGAGCATTTCCGCGACGGCGGCTTCGGCCTGTTCGCCAGGATCCTCGGCGCCGACGCGAAGAACGCGGTGTGGGGCATCCCCGCGCCCAAGGGCGGTTCGCGCGCCTTCTGCGACCGTATGAACAGCTGGGCCCAGGGCGAGGGCCAGCCGGGCCTCGGCTACATCTTCTGGTCGGAGGACCAGGGCGGCTGGGGCGGTCCCATCGCCAAGAACCTCGGCGCCGAAGCGACCGACACCCTGATGAAGGCGCTCGGCATGGGGCAGGGCGACGCCGCCTTCTTCGCCGCCGGCGACCCGGCCGTGTTCTCGAAATTCGCCGCCAACGCCCGCATCAAGCTGGGCCAGGACCTCGGCCTGATCTCGGACGACGAATTCCGCTTCTGCTGGATCGTCGACTTCCCGATGTTCGAGTGGAACGAGGACGAGAAGCGCGTCGACTTCTCGCACAACCCCTTCTCCATGCCGCAGGGCGAGATGGAGGCCCTGACCGGCAAGGATCCGCTGGACGTGCTCGCGTACCAGTACGACATCGTCTGCAACGGCTACGAGCTGTGCTCGGGCGCGATTCGGAACCACAAGGCCGAGATCATGCTCAAGGCCTTCGAGATCGCCGGCTACGACGCCTCGGTGGTCGAGGACCAGTTCGGCGGCATGCTCAACGCTTTCCGCTACGGCGCCCCGCCGCACGGGGGCCTGGCGCCGGGGATCGACCGCATCGTCATGTTGCTGGCGGGCGAGACCGCCATCCGTGAGGTCATCGCCTTCCCGCTCAACCAGCAGGGCCAGGACCTGCTGATGGGCGCTCCGGCCGGGGTGCAGGAGAAGCAGCTCAAGGAACTGCACATCCGCCAGGCCCTGCCGCTCAAGGTGTGATGACGCCGGCGAGCGCCGCAACGAAGAAGGCCCCGGTCGTCGACCGGGGCCTTTTTCGTTCAGTTGCCGCTGGCGATCACCAGGTTGCGCACCCGCGGGGGAGCGGGCGGACGCGGCGGCGAGACGCGCAGGATGCTCCGACAGCTCCGGGCGCTGAGCCCGGCCGGCAGGCGCGTCGAGGCGTCGGCGCAGGCCTGGCCGACCTTCTCCTGGGTCAGGCCGCGGGCCCGGCTGAGGTCGGCGCCGCGCAGATCGGTGCGATGGAGTTCGGCGCCGCGGAAATCCGCGCCGGTGAAGTCGCCGCCGGTCAGCCGCGCGCCGTTCAGTTCCGCGTTCCGGAACGAGGCCCCGCGAAAGTCGCCGTTCGACAGGTTGGACATGCTGATCTCGGCGTCCGAGAAGTCGGCGCTGCGGGCGCTCACATTGGCCAGGGTGACGCCCATCAGTTCGGCTCCCGTCAGGTCCGCGCCGCCGAGGATCGCGCCGTTGAGATTGGCCCCGTTCAGCTCGGCGCCCGTCAGATCGGCGCCGTCGAAGCGGGCCCGCACCAGGATGGCCCCCATGGCCATGACGCCGGTCAGGTCGGCGCGGGTGAAGTTGGCGCCGGTGAAGTTGGCGCCCATCATCCCGGCGCCGGAGAGTTCCGCGCGGCTGAAGTCGCTGCCCGAGAAGTTCGAGCCGACCATCTCCGCGCCGCGCAGATTGGCGCCGACGAGGGCGGCCTCGGTGAAGATGGCGCCGGTGAAGGCCGCGCCCGTCAGATCGCGCCCCGAGAGTTCGCAACGGTTGCAGGAGCCGCCCAGCGACACCATCCGCGCCACGTCGCGATCCTGGAAGGGGAACTGCAGCTGAATCTCGGCCATGGCCGGCGCGGCGGCGGCCAGCGCTCCGGCGGCCACACCGGCGGTCAGGAGGCGATGGACGAGGATTCGGGCGAACTGGGTCACGCCTCCTTCATGACGCCATCTCCCGACAGACCCTACTTAATTCGTCGTAAGGTCGGTGGCGGATCAGCAGCGCGGAATGGTCAGACCGGGCGGCAGCTGGGTCGCCTCGTCGCCGCAGGCCTGATTCAGCCGCGACTGGCTCAAGCCCCGGGCGCGGTCGAGCGAGGCCCCCGAGAAGTTGACGCCCGTCAGGGTCGCGCCCGCGAAGTTCGCGCCGTCGAGATAGGTCCCGACGAAGCTGGCGTTGGTCAGGTCCGCCCCGGAGAAGCTGGATCCCGAGAACACGCCGCCATAGGCCTCGACATCGCGCAGGTCGGCGTTGTCGAAACGGGTCCGGTTCATCACCACGAGGCTGAGATCGGCCTGACGCAGGCGGGCGCCCGACAGGTTCAGGCCGCGCGCCTCGAGGCCGCTCAGTGCAGCCTGGAACAGGTTGCAGCCGCTGCAGCTGGCTCCCCCGCGCACGCGGGCGATCTGCCCCGCGTTTTGCGCCTGGGCCGGGGCGGCCACGGCGACGAGGGCGAGGGCGATCACAAGACGCTTCATGACGGGCTCCGGGTCGATGCGACCAGACGAAAGCCAGGGTGGCATGAAATCGTTGACTTAACCCTGCATCGAGGGCGCCGCCCCGCAGGTGTCGCACATCCAGCCCCCGCCGCGCTGCTGCAGGGCCATGTCGCCGCACTCCGGGCAGGCCGTGCCCGGGCCGCCCGCGGGGACGTTGACCGGGGTGGGGTCGGCCTTCCGTCCGAACGGCACCACGACGAGGTTGTCGGGGGCCGCCCCTCGCGCGAAGCCCTTGGAAATGAAGCGCGCGGCGGGGACCGCGGCCTCCTCGGCCGCATCGCCCCCGCCGAGCCCGTCGCCGGGTTCGGGGTCGGCGTTGGCCAGTTCGTGCCGGCCGAGGTAGGAGACGCCCAGCTCGCGGAAGATGTAGTCGAGGATCGAGGTGGCCGACTTGATCGAATCGTTGCCGGTCACCCGCCCCGCCGGTTCGAAACGGGTGAAGATGAAGGCGTCGACGAAGCGCTCCAGCGGCACGCCGTACTGAAGCCCCAGCGAGATGGCGACGGCGAAGTTGTTCATCAGCGACCGGAAGGCGGCGCCTTCCTTGTGCATGTCGATGAAGATCTCGCCGAGTTCGCCGTCCTCGTACTCGCCGGTGTGGATGTAGACCTTGTGACCGCCGACCGAGGCCTTCTGGATGTAGCCCTTGCGGCGGTCCGGCAGCTTGCGACGGGTGGGGTCGCGCTGAACCACCTTCTCGACCACCCGCTCGACGGTCCGCGTCGCGGGCTCCCACCGCCGCTCCCGGCCCTGCTCGGCGGCGGGGGCCGCGGGCAGATCGAGCAGTGGGCCGGCCGGGGGCGCAGCGCGTTGCAGGCGCACCGCCTGCCGACCGTCCCGGGCGGCGTCGGCCAGCACCCGGACGCCCTGCGCCGCGGTGGCGTTCCAGGGCAGGGGGAGGGGCGAGAGGTCAGGCGCGGCGCTCAGGGGCTCGAGGGCGGCGCGGATGCCAGCCTCGAAAGCGGCCGGTTCGGCGAGGATGTGGGCCAGCGGCGCGGGCGCTGCGTCCCACGCCCGCAGGTCGCCATGACCGAAAACCCATCTCTCCGTCGCCGTGAGATCGGCCGACGCGAAGCCGAGCCGGCCAGGAACCGGCTCGCCAGCCTCCAGCTCCAGCCCCAGTACGTCGCGCACGAAACCGGCGTCGAGCACCGCCGGGTGGAAGGCGTCCTCGAGCCGACCAACCGTCGCCAACGCCGATTCGACAGCCTCCAGTTCGACGTCGGTGAAGCCCCGCGCGCGCAGGGCGGCGTGGTCGACGCCCGGCGCGCCGGCCAGGGTCCGACGCCCCAGCAGGTGCCGCTCGGCCGATTCCACGTCGCCCCCGGCCCGGGCGATGGCCGCGGCGAGGGAGGGCCGCAGCCGTTGAGCGGTCTGCCCGTCGGCGGTCTGGAACACATCCAGGGTCGTCAGGGGCGGCGCCGACAGCCGCAGGGCAGCCTCGCGATCGTCGACGAACAGGTTCAGCCCGGCCGCCGCCCCGGCGATATTGCGGACGCGCCCGGCCACGGCCTCGGGATCTGTCTCGCCCTCGGCCAGCAGCAGGTCGCCGAGCCCGGCGAGCCCAAGGCTCCATGGTGCGCCGTCCGCCGGGGCCAGGGCGCGGCGCCAAAGTTCGACGTGGGCCGCCAGGGCCGCTTCGAATGCATCTCCGGCGAGGGCCTTGAGACGTGGCGCTGAGATCGACAGGGCCGGCCGGCGGGCGAGCTCCAGCAGCATCTCGGCGACCGCCGGATCGAAGGTCAGGACCAGGTCGCCGTCCAGGCCCGCGGTCGCGGCCTGGTCCGCTTCGGGGGCTCCGGCGGCGATCAGGTCGCGCTCGGCGACCGCGACGAGGGGAGCGGGAAGGGGAAGCTCCAGCGGCGCGGCTTCGGTTCCGCCTCCCGCTGCGGCGCGCAGGATCTCCGCGTCCGCAACGCCGGCCGCCCGGGCCGCGCGCGCAGCCCGGGCG
>JAEYTA010000201.1 GCA_023434265.1 Pseudomonadota bacterium | reverse complement strand
ATCACGGCGTTGATCTTGCCGGTCAGGTTGCGGCGGGTGGCGTCCGGCTTGATGATCGAGAAGGTGCGTTCGGTCATGGGGAGTGACTTCTGTTTGGGAGATTGAAGGTCGCGGGCTTATAGACGCGGCCCTCCGGCTTTCCAAGGCGTCGCCTCAGCAGGCGATGGCCTGCACGTGGCCGGCGGCGGCGTAGTCGAGAATCCGCCTGTCCCGGGTCACGATGGGAGCCTCCAGTTCGCGGGCGGTGGCGATCAGGAGCCGGTCGGCCGGGTCGCCGTGCAGAGGATCGGGCAGCAGGGCCGCGTCCAGCGCCGCCCGCGCGCCGAGCGGCAGCACCGTCGCCTCGAACCGGTCCACGAACATCTGGAACCAGTCGGCGGCGCTCGGCTCGAACCGGACCCGGCGGCGCGGGCCGAGGCGGGACAGCGTCCCGATCTCCCACGCGGACACGGCGGAGACGACAAGGTCCCCGGGGCGGACAGCTTCCAGCACCCGCTCGATCTCCGGCCCACGCACCAGTCCTTCGGTGAGGAAGACGATCGCGCAGGTGTCGAGGAGGACCCGTCCGGCCATCAGCGGTGCAGGACGCCCTGCTCGGCGTCGAGCGGCTCGGTCACGACCGGCGCCGTCCAGTCGAAACCCGCAGGAGCCTCGACCATGCCCTTCATGCTCCCCACCAGACCAGCCGCATTGTAGTCCTCCACCGGCTCCGGCCGAAGAACCACCGCGGTCGCCTTGCCGCGCTTGGTGACGGTCACCTTGCGGATGGCGCGCCGCTGCAGCTGATCGAACAGCTCCAGGCACTTGGCCTTGAACTCGGTGGCCGTTATGACGACCTCTCCCGTCACATGGTCATGTGTCATGACTGGTCATATTGAAATGACCAGTTCGAAAGTCAACGCCCGCGTATGCTCCAGATCTCGAACCTGACCTTCAACGCCTGGGGCCGCCAGTTCCTCGACGACGCCTCGGTCAGCCTGCCGCCGGGGGCCAAGGTCGGCCTCGTCGGCCGCAACGGCATCGGCAAGTCGACCCTGTTCAAGATCATCCTCGGGGAACTAGCCGGGAACGGCGACGAGGTCTCGCTGCCCAAGACGGCTCGCATCGGCTCGGTCGATCAGGAGCACCCGGCCACCCCGGTCAGCGTGCTGGACACCATCCTCGAGGCCGACGTCGAGCGCCACGCCCTGATGACCCGGCTGGAGACGGCCGAGCCCGAGGAGATGGGCGAGATCTGGGGTCGGCTGATCGAGATCGACGCCGACAGCGCGCCCGCGCGCGCTTCCGAGATCCTCGCCGGCCTCGGCTTCAGCCAGGAGGACATGCAGCGGCCGATGTCGCACTTCTCCGGCGGCTGGCGCATGCGCGTGGCCCTGGCGGCAGCCCTGTTCGTCCAGCCCGACATGCTGCTGCTCGACGAGCCGACCAACTACCTCGATCTCGAGGGCGCCCTGTGGCTCGAGGCCCGGCTGAAGAAATACCCGGCGACGGCGCTGATCATCTCGCACGACCGCGAGATGCTGAACGAGGTCTGCACCCACATCCTCCACCTCGCGAACCGCAAGCTGGAGCTCTACACCGGCAACTACGACGCCTTCGAGAAGATGCGCGCCGAGAAGCTGCGGCTGCTGTCGGCCACCCGCGCCAGGCAGGAGGCCGAGCGCGCCCACCTGCAGGCCTTCGTCGACCGCTTCAAGGCCAAGGCCTCGAAAGCCGCCCAGGCGCAGTCGCGGGTCAAGAAGCTGCAGAAGATGCAGACCGTGGAGCTGCCGCCCGAGGAGCGCGTCGCCCCCTTCACCCTGCCCTCGCCGGAGCGTCCCCTGCCCCCGCCGCTGATCCGGCTGGAGAAGGCCTCGGTCGGCTACGAGCCGGGCAAGCCCATCCTGCGCAATCTCAACCTGCGCATGGACCTCGACGACCGCATCGGCCTGCTCGGCGTCAACGGGGCCGGCAAGTCGACCTTCGCCAAATTGATCGCGAAAGCCCTGACCATCGACGCCGGCGAGTTCCACCGCGACGGCAAGATGCGGGTCGGCTGGTTCCACCAGCACCAGATCGAGGCCATGGACCCGACCGACACCCCGCTGGAGATCATCCGCCGGGCCATGCCGGACGCCTCGGAGTCCAGCCGCCGCAGCCGCCTCGCCCAGTTCGGCCTGCCGTTCGAGAAGCAGGAGACCAAGGTCGCCAGCCTGTCGGGCGGAGAACGCGCCCGCCTGCTGCTCAACCTCGTGGCCATGGATGCGCCGCACATCCTGATCCTCGACGAGCCGACCAACCACCTCGACATCGACAGCCGCCGGGCGCTGCTGGACGCGCTGAACCAGTACACCGGCGCCGTCATCCTCATCACCCACGACCGCTCGCTGATGGAGCTGGTCGCCGACCGCCTGTGGCTGGCCGCCGACGGCACGGTGAAGCCCTTCGAGGGCGACATGGACGACTACGCGAAATTCGTCCTCGACCGGGCGAAGCAGGCCGGGATGAAGCCGTCGCAGGTGAAGGCGGAGCCGGCCCCCGCCCCTCAGGCCGCGAGCGCCAACGCCCCTCAAGCAGCGAGCCCCCGCGGGGCGAGCGATAGGGGCGCAAAAAAAGGCCCCTCGCCGTCGACCCTGCGCCACGCCGCGAAGAAGGCCGAGGAGCGCATGGCCGCCCTGACCGCCGATCTGGCCCGCCTCGACGACGACCTCGCCAATGCGGCGGTGAACGACCCGAAGAAGCTGGAAGGCCTGACCCGCGCCCGCGCCAGGGCCCAGGCCGACCTCGACGCCGCCGAACAGGCGTGGATGGAAGCCGAGGAGGCCCTGGCCGAGGCGGGCTGACCACTCACCTCTTCATCGCCCGCCAAGGCGATGGAGAGGACAGACCGCGAAGCGGTCAGGAGAGGGCGGCGCCGGCCGCGCCGGTCAAGCGTCCACCCCTTCCGCCCGCGCCGCCCTCTCCTGGTCTCGCGTCGCTCGACCTGTCCTCTCCATTCGCCTTCGCGAATGGAGAGGTGAGCGCCACGCCGCCCCGCCCTTCATCCCGCGCCGGACACGGCCCATACTCCCGAATCCCATGCCCATCCGCCGCCTCCCCCCCGAGACCGTCAACCGCATCGCCGCCGGCGAGGTGGTCGAGCGGCCGGCCAGCGCGGTCAAGGAGCTGGTCGAGAACGCGCTCGACGCCGGCGCCCGCCGCGTCGAGGTCCAGGCCGACGGCGGGGGCCTGACCCGGCTGCTGATCGCCGACGACGGCTGCGGCATGGCCCCCGACCAGCTGGCCCTGGCGGTCGAGCGCCACGCCACCTCCAAGCTGGAGCCCGACGACGCCGGCGACGTCGACCTGCTGCGCATCCTCACCCTCGGCTTCCGCGGCGAGGCCCTGCCCTCGATCGGCTCGGTGGCCCGCCTGACCATCACCAGCCGCCCGCGCGAGGGCGGCGACGCCCACCGGATCACCGTCGAAGGCGGCGACCAGCGCCCCGTCGCCCCCGCCGCCTTCCCCGGCCCCCACGGCGCCCGGGTCGAGGTCCGCGACCTGTTCTACGCCACCCCGGCACGGCTGAAGTTCATGAAGTCCGAACGGGCCGAGGCCATGGCCATCTCCGAGGAGATCAAACGCCAGGCCATGGCCCACGAGGCCGTCGCCTTCAGCCTCGACCTCGACGGCCGCAACGTCCTGCGTCTGCCCGCCGAACACCCCGGCGACGCCGGCCGGCTGAAGCGCCTCGCCGCCCTGCTGGGCCGCGACTTCGAGGCCAACGCCCTGCTCATCGACCAGGAACGCGACGGCGTCCGCCTGTCGGGCTACGCCGGCCTGCCCACCTATTCGCGCGGCAACGCCGCCCACCAGTACCTGTTCGTCAACGGCCGCCCGGTGAAGGACCGCCTGCTGCAGGGGGCGCTGCGCGGCGCCTACGCCGACTTCCTCGCCCGCGACCGCCACCCCGCCGCCGTCCTCTTCCTCGAACTCGACCCCCTCTACGTCGACGTCAACGTCCACCCCGCCAAGGCCGAGGTCCGCTTCCGCGACCCCCAGCTGGTCCGGGGACTGATCGTCGGGGCGTTGAGGCACGCGCTGCATGCGGCGGGGCACCGGGCGTCGACGACGGTCGCCGCCGACGCCCTCGCCGGCTTCCGGGCGCATGAGGGCGTCAGCGGAGGCGAGGGACTAGGGGCTAGGGACTGGGGGCTAGGGTCGTCCAGGGCCGCGTCCGGCTATAGCGGCTGGCAGGCTTGGGCCGCCCCCGCCGCGCAGACGGCCCAGATCATTCCGGGCCTGAATGAGCGCAGCGCCCGCGTCGAACCCGACTTCGCCGCGTCGCCCCTAGCCCCTAGCCCCCAGCCCCTAGCCCCTTCCGACCCCGACCCGCTGGACTACCCGCTGGGCGCCGCCCGCGCCCAGCTGCACGGCACCTACATCGTCGCCCAGACCCGCGACGGCCTGGTCGTGGTCGACCAGCACGCCGCTCACGAGCGCCTCGTCTACGAGCGGATGAAGGCCCAGATGGCGCAGGGCTCCGTGACCCGCCAGGCCCTGCTCACCCCCGAGGTGGTCGAGCTCGACCCCGCCGAGGCCGAGCGCGTCGCCGCCCGCGCCGACGAACTGGCCGAGCTCGGCCTCATCGTCGAACCCTTCGGCGCCGGCGCCGTCCTCGTCCGCGAGACCCCCGCCCTGCTCGGCGCGACCGACGTCCAGGGCCTGATCCGCGACATCGCCGACGACCTCGCCGAACACGGCGCCGCGCTGAGCCTCAAGGAGCGCCTGGCCGAGGTCTGCGGCACCATGGCGTGCCACGGCAGCGTCCGCGCCGGCCGGGTGCTCAGCGCCCCGGAAATGAACGCCCTCCTCCGCCAGATGGAGGCCACCCCGCACTCCGGCCAGTGCAACCACGGGCGGCCGACCTATGTGGAGCTGAAGCTGGCGGATCTGGAGAAGCTGTTCGGACGGCGGTGAAACCCCCGCCTCAGGATCGCAGAGGGTGACAGCGACCCCGGTACCGTGTTCTCTGTCCGGGGCCGCCCCGCAGCGGCCCGGCGCCTGCAGGCGAGGGGGTCTGCCAGGCTTCGGTCTGTTCGGGAGGGGGAATGTCGACCAGCTTACGTCAGACCGGAGGAGCCGCGCTCGCCGGGCTCTGGCTCGCCCTGTCGCCGACGCCGGCGCCGGCGCAGGAGCCGCCCGCCGGCTTCGCCTGGTATGTGCTCGACGAGCTGAACCGGGCGTCGTTCGACATCGACGACCCCACCAACCGTCCGGCGCTGCTGACCGAGCCCCCTCCCGGCGTGCTCATGCCCGTCGACGTCAGCCGGGACGGGGTGCAGGACTGGCTGATCCGCTGGCCGGAGGCCAATACCTTCTGCGGCTCGGGCGGCTGCCGCATCAGCCTCTACGTCAGCGACGGCGACGGCTACCGGCGCGTGTTCGACCGCCAGGCCTGGGACCCGGAGCTCCGCGTCGTCGGCGACGAGGTTCGGCTCGAGGCTTCGTTCCACCACCTGCACTGCTCGCCCGCTCGCGAGGTCTGCCGGCTCGCCTGGGCGTGGGACCCGGCCGGCGGTCGCCTTTCGGAGCGGCCCAGCAGCGATGGCGAGGCGGTGATCGGCGGCTTCGCCGACGCGACCGTGGATCTCGGCGACGTCGACGGGCAGCCGGCGCTGCCCGACGATATCCCGGCCGCCGTCCTCGCCCGTCGTCTGGACGGGCGCCGCGCCTGCGGTTCCCCGCACGACGCCGAGGCCTTCACCGTCGCCTGGCCCGCCGTCGCCTCGACCCCCGATCTGAACGGCGATGGCCGGCGGGACTGGGTGATCGAGGCGCCCACCGCCTGCGCCGATCAGCCGCCGCCGGACCACGGCTACGAAGTCTGGGTCACCGACGGGCCGGAGGGCGCCGCCCGGGCCTTCGTCGCGGCCCCCGGCCGATGGCCGTGGATCCAGGTGGATCGCGTCCCGGCGCGCCTGCTGGACGGCGCCCCGTGTCTCGAGGGGCGCTGCGAGACCGTCGCCCTCGACTGGCAGGGCGCCGCCGGCGCCTTTCGGCCCGCCGCAAGGAGCGCACGATGAACCCCACGATCGTCCTCGCCTTGCTGATCGCCGCCGCGCCGCAGTCGGCGCCGCGCGACCAGCCCGTTTATGTGCTCAGCCAGGAGGCAGGCGGGGGCGACGGCTTCTCGGCGCCGCACCAGTACCTCTCGGCGCCGCAGCAGACCTCTCCGACCACCACGACGGCATGGTCGTGGTCCGTGTCCGCCGCGCCGGACGGCGCCCCGCTGATCGACGCCTTCCTCAACGAATATGACTGCGCCGCATGGAGCACCCGGCGCATCCGGCAAGAGCGCTACCGGGACGACGCCCTGTACGACACCCGCGTCTCGGAGGCAGGGTTCCGGCCGCCGCACTGGCTGGAGATGGAGGGCCGGATCCTGCGGGAGGTGTGCCGGGACACGTATCGGGCCCTGCCGCAGGTCGAGAGCCTCGCCGTCGCCGCGGCCCGGCTCTCGGCGAAACGCCCCTGACCATGAAGCTCGTGCTCGGACTGCTCTCCGTCGCCATCGGTCTCGGAAGCCTGTGGTCGGCGCTTCGGAACCGGCATGTGCGCGACAGGTCCGGCTGGATCTACGCCCGGCAGAACGGCCAGCCGCTTTATTTCTGGGCGATGACAGTCGTCTTCGCCCTGATGATCGTGGCCGGCGGCCTTCTCCTCTATGCCGCCTTCACCGATGCCTCCTGACAGCCAGCGCCTCTCGTTCCCCGCCTCCGCCCCGGCCGCGAGGTCACGGCGGCGCTGGCGGGGCGAGTGCGGGAATCAGGGCGGAGGACCTGGGGCGTGGGTGGTAGGCCGGCCCGCCCGAAAAGTGCACGATGTGCACCCGGATTCACCCGGCGTCCCCGTTTCGCCCGCCCCGCCCGGCGACCCCGCCGACCCGCCCTACAGCCGCAGCGCCTCGACCACGCCGGTCGCCCGGCCGCCCGAGACTACGGCCCCGCCGGCCAGGGCGTAGACGACCCCGTCCACCGTCGCCGCCGCCAGCCCGTGCCGCGGCGTCGGCATGTCCGGCCCGGCCGTCCAGCGGTCTGCCGCCGGGTCGTAGATCCAGGTCTCGGGGAACACGCCGCCCCCGCCTGCCGGTGCGAACCACTCGCCGCCGAAGGCGACCAGCCGCCCCCCGACCGCCGCCATGGCCAGCCCCCCGCCGACCTGCTGGCCCGTGGCCGGCGAGGTCGGGATCGGCGCCAGGGTGTCCCAGCGGTCCGCCTGCAGGTCGTACCGATCCAGCCGCCCCGTCCCGCCGCCGCCGACCGTCCGCCCGCCGGCGACCCAGATCGCCCCGTCCATGGCCGCCGCCGCGGCGCTGTTGCGCGCCATCGGCAGGGGCGCCCGCGTCTCCCAGCCCTCCGCCCCGGGAACCAGCACGAGGTGCCGGTCGGTGTCGGCCTGGTCGTCCCAGTTCGCGTTCGCCGCCCCTCCCGGCGTGCGTCCGCTGATGAGGTGCACCGCCGAGCCGACCCCGACGCCCACGGCCTCGGCCTGCGGCGCGGGCAGCGGGGCGGCGCCCCTCCACTGCCCGTCAGCCAGGATCCAGACGGTGGTGGTGTTGGTCCACTCTCCCGCCTCGGTCCGCGCATAGCCGCCGATGGCGAACAGGTCAGGCCCGGCCGCGACGACGATCGGGTGGTGGCGCGGCTCGGGCAGCGACGGCAACGCCGTCCAGGCGTCCGCCGCCGGGTCGTAGGCGGCGACGCGGTCCTCGACGTGCAGCGGCGCGCCGCGGCGCATGACCAGTCCGCCGCCCGTGACGATGCGGCCTTCGTGCACGGCGGCGTAGATCTCCTGCGCCGGCCAGGGCAGCGGCGCGCGCGGCCGCCAGC